>DCDD01000155.1:310-10652 GCA_002316235.1 Bacteroidales bacterium UBA1064 | reverse complement strand
GATTCAAGAACCTGTCCGCCTGCTGGCGGAACTTGTCCGCCTACCGGCGGATTCTCCACTCAACAGGTGTTACAGTGAGTCTGCCGAACTGCTCACTGTAACACCTGTCGAACTTTTCAGGGTTAGTTTTTAGCTGCTCTCAACCTCTCGGCTTACAAGCAAGCTTACATATTCACCTACCCGATAGCCGGCTCATTCAAACGATTGCAAGAAAATGTTGCGCTCAAAAGGAAACAGAAAATCACGTCCAAAATTTTTTAATACTTTTGTAAGTTGTCTAAGATTTTCAATTTGTGCTTCTTATACATAACTAAAAGTCTAATTAAAACCTGATTGATAAATGTCGAAAGTTAAGAGAGTTTATACCTTTGGTAACAAAAAAGCTGAAGGTAAGGCAGATATGAAAAATCTGCTGGGAGGAAAGGGGGCAAATCTGGCCGAAATGTGCCTACTAGGGCTTCCAGTTCCTGCAGGGTTTACCATAACTACAGATACTTGTAACGAGTACTACCAGAATAACCATGAGCTACCCTCTGACCTCATTCCCGATATATGGGAGGCCATGAAGAATATCGAAAAAATCATGGGAATGAAGTTTGGCGATCCCGAAAATCCGTTGCTTGTCAGCTGCCGCTCAGGTGCCAGGAAGTCAATGCCCGGGATGATGGACACGGTGCTAAATATAGGCCTTTGCTCGTCAACCATCCCTGGATTGATTAAAAAAACAAATAATCCAAGGTTCGTATGGGATTCTTACCGCCGGCTTATTATGATGTACGCTGATGTGGTAATGGAAAAGGCTGAAGGTGTTGAGCCTACCGACGGAAAGGGCATACGAAAGCTTCTCGACGATATACTTGATGAGTACAAGAATAGCAAGGGTTACAAGGACGATACCCAACTCACCGCAGAAGACCTTCAACATCTGGCTGAAGAATTTAAAAAGCAGGTAAAGAAATCGTTGGGTAAGGAATTCCCAGATGATGCCAAGGAGCAGCTGCTGGGCGGAATTAAAGCTGTTTTTAAGAGCTGGAACGGTAAGAAGGCCGTTTCGTACCGCAGGATTGAGGGAATTCCAGACGACTGGGGAACAGCAGTAAACGTTCAGGCCATGGTATTTGGGAACATGGGCAACAGCTCAGCAACCGGTGTTGCCTTCACCCGCAACCCCGCAACCGGTGAAAATGTATTCTATGGCGAATGGCTTATCAATGCTCAGGGTGAAGATGTGGTTGCCGGCATCCGTACACCAAACCCGTTGAACAACGAAACCAAGAACGACCAAAACAAGCACCTTCCAAGCATGGAGGAGCTAATGCCCGATACCTACAAGGAGCTTGTGGCTGTCCGCAACACGCTCGAAAAGTCGTTCAAGGACATGCAGGATATTGAATTCACCATTCAGGAAGGCAAGCTATACATGCTACAGTGCCGTACGGGAAAGCGCACCGGGACAGCCGCCCTGAACATGGCCATGGATATGCTTCACGAGGGCTTAATTGACGAAAAAACTGTTGTGCTACGCGTGGAACCAGCCCAGCTCGACGAGCTGCTGCACCCCATCTGCGACCCGGAAGAGGAGAAAAAAGTTAACCCCATTGTGAAGGGACTACCGGCAGGTCCTGGAGCTGCTGTTGGGAAGGTGGTATTTACCGCTGAAGATGCTGTTGCTGCAGCAAGAAGAGGCGAGAGTGTTATCCTGGTTCGCGAGGAAACCAACCCCGAAGACGTTGAAGGTATGAGGGCTGCAGTTGGCATCCTTACAGCCAGAGGCGGAATGACCTCACATGCTGCTCTGGTTGCACGCGGTTGGGGAAAATGCTGCATAGTTGGAGCAGGCGCCATGCTGGTTAATTCATCCGAAAAAATTGCAAAGATTTCCGGTACAAACATCGTTATTAAGGAGGGTGACACGCTTACCCTTAATGGAACCCGTGGACACGTATACTCCAACGCACTTAAGCTAATGGAGGCAACCGAGAACCCACGCTTCCGTGAGTTTATGAAGTTGGTTGACAAGTATCGTAAGATGGGCGTTCGCACCAATGCCGACACACCTGAGGATGCTAAGATTGCCCGCGAGTTTGGTGCTGAGGGAATTGGGCTTTTCAGAACTGAGCACATGTTCTACGGTAAAGGTTCTGAGGAACCCTTGTTCCTGCTTAGGAAAATGATTCTTAGCACAACTGTTGAAGAACGTAGAAAGGCGCTGGACGAGCTCTTTATATTTGTAAAGCGTGACATCAAAAACACGCTCATCGCAATGGATGCCCTACCAGTTACCTTCCGCCTTCTTGACCCACCCCTTCACGAATTTGTTCCCCAAAGCCCGGAAAAACAGGCAGAACTTGCAAAATCGCTTGGAATTACTGTTGAGGCTGTAGCTAAGCGTGGCGAAAACCTGCACGAGGTTAACCCCATGATGGGACATAGGGGAGTTCGTTTGGGAATTACCTATCCGGAAGTTACCGAAATGCAGGTGCGTGCTGTTTTTGAAGCTACTGCTGAACTACTAAAGGAAGGCAAATCACCACATCCCGAAATTATGGTTCCAGTAACCTGCGAGGTTGCCGAACTCGACTTCACCCGTAAGATTGTTGACCGTGTTTACGCCGAAGTCTGCCAAAAGTTTGGAATGAAATCCATCGAATTCAAGTATGGCACCATGATAGAAATACCCCGTGCATGCCTTCTGGCCGATGAGATTGCCCGTACCACGGAGTTCTTCTCTTTTGGGACAAACGACTTAACCCAAATGACATTTGGATTCAGCCGCGACGATGCGGGTGGTTTCCTTCCCGATTACCTGGATAAAAAACTTTTGCCTGCCGATCCGTTCCAAACCATTGACCAAAAAGGTGTTGGCCAACTTATACAAATGGCGGTAGAAAAGGGTCGCAGCACTCGCCCCGAGCTTAAGGTGGGCATCTGTGGCGAACAGGGAGGTGATCCGGCTTCGGTTGAGTTCTGCTTCAAAACCGGCCTTACCTATGTTAGCTGTTCACCCTTCAGGGTTCCTATAGCTCGTCTTGCAGCTTCGCAGGCAAGCATTAAGTATGGAAAATAGTTTTACTGTTTTTTCCTACCAACGCCTCCAGTTTGGAGGCGTTTTTTTTATTTTTGTGCCATGAGCAGGCAAAAAACAAAATTAATCCGAGTTATTATCCAGCTATTCCTACTTATTCTCCCTGCCACCTGGTTGTGGGCACAGGATGATGAGTTGCTGCCAACAGATACGGCAGATTTTAAATCACACTACAACATGCTGTTGATATTTGAGGCTGACTCCGGGCATACCGACATGGTTCAGTACCTGCTGGAGCTGGGTGCCGACCCCAACACGCAAACCGAGCAGGGGGTAACACCCCTCATGTACGCCTCGCAATGGGGGTATAGGGACATTGCCGAGCTGCTGCTGAAAAATGGCGCCAACCCCAACCTTGCACCATTTGATGGCAATACAGCCCTTCATGCTTCGGTTAAAGCGGGCAACGATAGCATTGCCGAACTCCTGCTCGACTTTAACGCCGAGGTAAATGTAGCCAACAGGAAAGGCCTTACCCCTCTTCACTATGCTGTTTGGTATGGATTTCCCTACCTAACCGACCTGTTAATTTACCATGGCGCTGATGTAAATGCTCAGGACAACCATGGAAACACTCCGCTAATGCTAGCGGTTTACAATGGCACAAACCTCTGCACCACCCTACTGCTGGAATCGGGAGCAAACCCTGACATTCAGGATAATGAGGGAAAATCACCACTAATGGTGGCAGCTCAGTTTAACGACACCCTTTTAAGCAAATTACTGCTTAGCTACAACGCAGATATCAAACTACATGATAAAAAAAATGCCACTGCACTTGCTCTTGCCATTGCTAATCGTTCCTCACAGACCATTCAACTTCTCCTTGAGAATAATGCCGGTAGCTATACGCTCTCAAAGAGTTACTACCAGCTAGCAGCCGAAACAGGGAGTAGAGAGGTTTTAGAGATTCTTAGGAAAAACGGATTAAAAACTAAGCTCAAACCCTCCATAGGCAGCATTGGGGTTGGAACGGGCTTTATATTTAACAATCATGAATTTCTTTGGGGTTTTGAAATCGAACCAGTTGAAAGCATAAGCAAAACGGGACTATCAGTTGGCTACTGGTTTCGTCCTTCACCTGTTGCTGTGCTTTACCCAAAAAACAACAACCTATTCCAGCTCCACGAGGAAAAGCAGGTTGTTTCAGTAAAGCTGCGACACTACATTCCGATTGTATTTCGCCCTAAAGGGATCGGGTTGAAAGCCCAGTTTGGCCCATCTTTCGATTGGATTAGTCGAAATACCAGCGGAACCGTTACCAACCCTCCGGATGTGGTAAGGCTGGGAGCAACTGCAGCCCTGAATTTGCACATAAACTCTTTTGAAATTACCGTTGGATGGGACTACACATGGTTAAAAACACTGGATGCCTCGCCTCATAGAGCAAATATTAATATCAGGTATAACCTCCCTATTGCCAAGCCAAGAATTGTAAACAAAACGATAAAATATGTCAGGTAGATTAAACAAAGGGTTGATTTTCATCGTTCTACTTGCAGCTATCCCCTTATCATGCGAGGAGCTGAACAGCTGGTTTGTTGACTGCTCGCAATGCTTCAAAGACAAAATTTCCCGCACCGACATTACCGTAAAGCTAACCATCAATGACGAAAATCCCTGGGTCATATTTGATGTTTACAGGGGGAATACCGACAGCGGAGAGCTGCTATTCACCGATACCTCCGTCGTAGCCGAATACTACTGGCGTGCCGAAATCAACCAGTTCTATTCTGTTAAGGCAAGATACAGTTGCAAGGGAAGGGTAATATACGTAGTTGATGGGGCTATGCTTAAGACTAAGCTGGAAAGTAGCGCCTGCGATGAAAAATGCTACACTATACACGGAGACGTTCTCGACGCACGGTTGAAATATTAGCCCTACCATAAAATCATTTTAAAAATGATATTTTTGCCATAGAAAAAGCTTATCATTATAGCTGTAATAATATAGACTTATAGCTGTATGCGTGATCACCCTACCCTAGTAGGTTTTCAAGGGCAAACATACATTTCGAATGTTTTGCTGATGAGCTGCAACCTAAATACCGAATGGCAAAATCAACGTGCTCTGATGATGCAACCATAAATGGACAAATTAACAAAACAAATGGATAGGTTTTAGAGTGTGGCTACCCATAAAGCAACATGCTAAAGCATTTGTAATAGGCTACCAAATAATTGAATCCTTATGAAAAGAAACCTTGTAAAGCTGCTGCTTATAGCTGTAATAACCCGTTTCGGTGTATGGAGTGCCCTTGCCGATGAGGGGATGTGGATGGTAAACTTAATCCACCAGAACATTGCAACAATGCAAACAATGGGCTTAAAACTCACAGCAGAGGATATATACAGCCTGAACCACTCCAGCCTGAAGGATGCCATTGTTCAGTTTAATGATGGAGGTTGCACGGGAGAGCTGGTTTCGGCCCAGGGAATGTTCTTTACCAACCACCACTGCGGGGTGGAGGCCGTTCAGGCCTTAAGCTCCGAAAAAAATAACCTGCTGGAAAATGGCTACTGGGCTGGCAGCCTTTCCGAGGAGCTTCCTGCCCATGACCAGGTTGCCCTTATTTTGGTTGGGGTTGAGGATGTTACAGCCAAAGTTTTTGCCTCGCTTAATGCAGGCCTCTCCAACCAGGAGTATTTTGATAAAATGAGGGAGGTTATGCAGCAGCTTGAGGATGAAACATCGAAAAAAACCGGCTACCACACCATTGTTAAGCCATTCTACAACTACAACCAGTTTTTCATGTTCACCTACGAACGGTTTCTGGATGTCAGGTTGGTTGGGGTTCCACCTAGCTCAATTGGTAACTTTGGGGGTGATGTTGATAACTGGCATTGGCCCAGGCATACAGGTGATTTCTGCATATTCAGAATATACACTGCACCCGATGGCAAGCCTGCAGCCTACAGCCCAAGAAACGTTCCCTACAAACCTAAAAACTTCCTAAAAATCAGCCTAAAGGGTGTAAATGAAGGCGATTTTGCCATGATTATGGGGTACCCCGGCACAACCTACCGGTATGCCACTTCCTACGAAGCTCAGTACAGCCGCGATGTGGTAGCTCCCTGGAAGGTTGATGTTTGGGGCAACTTCATCAGCATTGTGAAGCAGGCCAGAAATTACAACCCCAAGGCCAAGGTGGCCTACACCGACAAGCACGACTACCTGGTCAACTTCTATCAAAAGGATGTTTGGCAAGCCCAGTCAATGTTCCGATACAATGTAGTTGAAAGGCTTGCAGCTCGTGAGGATAGCCTAAAAGCCTGGGTTAACCAAAATCCCTCGCTTCGAAGCAAGTACCTTCCGACCATTCCTGTTACCCGAAACTTTTTTGAACAGGCTACCCAAAACAAATGGGAAGCACTTGAAAACTCGCTTTCGGCCCTTTCCTTTTTTCCTGTCGATGTTTACAAGAATGTAAATGCCTGCAACAACCTGCTTGGGGCCATTTTTGAGCAAAACAAACCCTACAGCCCACTTAAATTCTGGAAAGTTGACCGCATTAGAAGGGAAGCCAGGGTACTCAAGAAAAATATTCCCGGCATTTTTGACAGCTACTTCTATGAGCCTGATATGCGCTTGTACGCAACAGCATTTGGTAACCTTATAGCCAATATTGGCGATTGCCAAAATTTAGGCCTACTTAATGCGATAAAAAAGGTTGACAACATCGACAGCCTATACCCATACTACATACAAGGTTTCTATGAAAAGTCATATTTTACGAAGGCTCAAAACCTGGAGAAGCTCATCAAGTACCCCTACATGGACTCGCTGCTTACCGACCCGCTTTTCATCCTTTACCATAACTATAGTGCGCTATGGGATTCAATTTACCCTCAGATGCACAACGCCAGAATGGATTTTCAGAAGGCTATGCAGCTTTACACCAAAGGGTTGATGGAGATGAATGCAGGCAAGCTGCTTTACCCGGATGCAAACTCCACCATGCGGTTAACATATGGCAGGGTTACCGGCTACAAGCCTGCTGATGGGCTTTACTACAAGCCCTTCACCACACTTGATGGCGTGATGGAGAAGGAAAATCCAAATGAGGACGTCTTTACGGTTGACCCAAAACTACGTCAGCTTTGGCAAAACAAGGATTATGGACGTTATGCAAGTAACGGTACAATCCCGGTTTGCTTTCTGACCGATAACGACATAACCGGAGGAAACTCCGGTAGCCCAGTACTCGACGGTAATGGGAATCTTATTGGTCTGGCGTTTGATGGAAACTCCGAAGCCATGGCCTGCGACTTCATGTTTGAGCCCGAGACCCAACGAACCATTGCAGTTGATATCCGGTACGTGCTTTTTATCGTTGATAAGTTTGCCAATGCCCAGCACATCATCGGCGAGCTTACAACCCTATAATACAACAGCACACAAGTTGTTGGCCTGAGGTGTGCTTTTAAGCTGATTGCAAATCAACTGAAGAAATTCTGCACAACCTTCTTAAACCTCAACAACAAGTCCATCGTAGGCCAGGAAAACATTGTCGGGTAGCTGCCGGGCAACATCCCGATAGAATCCCATTTGGTGGCTTATATGTGTAATGTAGGCTTTTCGCGGACTAAGCTCCTCTACCAGCTTTAAGGCTTCGGGAAGAGAAAAATGCGAAAGGCTTTTTTGCATCCTTAAAGCATTAATCACCAGCACTCTGGAGCCTACAATTTTATCCTTTTCCTCCTCTGAAATGAAGCTGCCATCGGTAATGTAGGTCAAATCGCCTATGCGAAAGCCGAATATTGGCAGCTTGCAATGGTAAACGCGAATGGGGATTACAGTAACTCCAAGTATGTCAAATTGATGCCCAAACACTTGGTGCAGCTCCACTTCGGGAATACCAGGATATTTTCGTTCGGCAAAAATATAGGCGTACTCCCTCTGAATGGCCTCCAGCACCCTATCTTCGGCCCAAATATCCATGGGTTGACGCTGCACCCAGTTGAAAGCCCTAACATCGTCCAGCCCGGCTACATGATCGCGGTGCTCATGCGTTATCAAAATGGCATTAAGATTTTTGACGTTGGCGTTAAGCATTTGTTGCCGGAAATCGGGACCGGCATCAAGTAAAATGTTAATACCTTGCTCCTCAATAAGCGCCGATGTTCGTAAACGCTTGTCGTGCGAATCGGTTGAGGCACACACCGGACATGAACAAGCTATCACGGGAATACCCTGTGCGGTTCCAGTTCCTAAAAAAGTAATTTTCACTGTAAAAAAAGTTAGAATAGCTCATATTATCTCAGCTGGCAAGCTAACTATCCAACCACAACATCAACCAGCAGGAAATGTTCTATGTTACTTCAATCCAGCTTACCAATATCCCAACGAAACGCTACCTTAGCAAAAATTTTCAGTAAATATAGCTTGTTGCAGTAAATAAAAACTAAAGGATGGCCGGAAAACTTTACCTGGTACCCACGACAATTGGCTCAACTAGTTGGAACGAAGTGATTCCAAGCGGAGTGGTAGAGCTAACCAGAGGGTTGAAATTTTTTGTAGTTGAAGAACTCCGCACAGCTCGTCGTTACCTTTCAGCACTAGGCATTCAAACACCCATTGAAAAGCTTTGTTTCTTCACACTTAACGAGCATTCCTCAGCTGCAGACTTAACCGATATGCTTAAACCCTTGCTTGATGGGAATGATGTTGGGCTGATGTCGGAATCGGGCTTACCAGCAATAGCCGATCCGGGTTCAATGCTGGTGTCGGCAGCACACCATCATGGAATTAGGGTTGTTCCATTGTGCGGCCCCAGCTCCATAATCATGACCATGATGGCCAGTGGGCTGAACGGGCAAAATTTTGCCTTTGTTGGCTACCTCCCCGTTAAAAGTGAGGAGAGAAAGCGACGAATAAGGCAGCTGGAGCAACGTTCGAGGGCGGAAAACCAAACCCAACTTTTTATCGAGGCACCCTACCGCAACGTTGCCCTCTTCAGGGATATTCTCCAAACTTGTGCCGATGAGGCCAGGCTAACTATAGCTGCAGGCCTTACCCTGGAGGGAGAGTATATTGCCACAAAAAAAATCAGGGAGTGGAAACAGCTTCCCATCCCTGATATCAACAAGATTAATACGGTTTTTGCCCTGCTATTTTGACTGTGGTTTAGTTACTACAGACTTACTGCTGAAGTATAGATCGAAAATTAGGGGAGAGTAAGGCGGTATGGTGGTACTCCCTACAGAATCATAACCACAGTAAGAGGGCATAATTACCCTACCCCATTCGCCCTTCTTCATCAGCACAAGCGCCTGGCTAAACCCTTTAATAACCCCTGTCCCCACGGTTACCTTAAGGGAATCTGTAGAGGAAAAGCTTCGTCCCAACCTGGTAGCAACACTGTCGATGTTGCTATCGAACATGTAGCCATCAAGCAACATGCCCTTATAGTAAACATAAGCAACCGAATCCTTTGCCAGAGTTACCGTGTCGTTGGTTGGAGGCGATAGCTGAATGTAGTAAATGCTATCGTTAACAGGTGCTAGGCCAGGGTAGTGTAGATTCATGTAATCGTGAAGCAGCTGAAGCTCGTACTCGCGAGGATTTTTGACTACCTTATGCAGCTCAACCTCATAAACAAGCGATTGGTATGGTCTTATAACAGAACTAGTGTATGAAACGCTTCGTTTCCCGTATGCAAGCTTAGAGGGCATAATCAGCATGGCTTTTCCGCCTTCCTTCATATAGCCCAATCCTTCGTAAACTCCTTTCACCATTTCGCGTTGGTAACCCTCAACCGTAGAGTTAGACTTGTCGTATTTTGTAAATAGCTGCGAGTAGTGAACATTTACATTATACTCACCATAAAGCACAGCTGTTGCGCTATCATTGGTTGACAGGACTATTCCGTCGAGTGATTTCTCCTTGTAGGAGTATATAACAAAATCACCCTCGCTGGGCGAAAGCCCAGTTCCTTCCTGCTGGTTGACGAAGTACAGCCCGCTTGGCTTAAGCGATTCGGTAGGAATACCGTTGACCTGCACCCATGCCTCCAGCATAGCCAATTCATCTCCCTCCTTATCAGAAAAATCCCTGTCGCATGCAACCAACGCAAGTGCAAGTATAAATACCGAAATCAATAAAAAAAATATCTTTCTCATAGCTACCATTTAGTTCAAGATTCAAAAACCTGTCCGCCTACCGGCGGATTCACCCTTCGACTGGCTCAGGGTTCAAAACTTGTCCACCTGCCGGCGGAACTTGTCCGCCTACCGGCGGATTAAAAGTATTCATCT
>DCDD01000155.1:0-190 GCA_002316235.1 Bacteroidales bacterium UBA1064 | reverse complement strand
GTATTCATCTTCTTCCCTCTAACTTTTAACTTTTAACATCTTCACGGTTCACGTCACACTTATTTATTCCGCCCCTTCAGGAATAGAAAATTGCACGATTCAAAGGTTAATGATTACAGTTCAATAGAATATCTACTACTAATAAAAACGCAAAATAAACAAATTACCCTTTAAAAAATTGCCCAAAATA
>DCDD01000156.1 GCA_002316235.1 Bacteroidales bacterium UBA1064 | reverse complement strand
AGGAATGGGTTTATAAATTGTGTTAGGGTAATTATTGCCAAAATTGCTAAAAACCAGCTTCTTACTAGTTTTCGCGGTATCATTTTATCAAGAATACAAATAATCATATCCCAGTGCAGGATGATGTGCAGTATAATCAGGGTTATAAAGATTTTGCTTGTAATTAGGTGAATAGTTCCCCATTGATGCCTATCCATACCAAGGAATTCAAGGTTGATATCTGCTCCGTACTTGCTGTTTCGCTGAATGCCAGGAAGCAAAACATACTTCATGAGGGAACCAATGCCTGCCATTAGAGCTAGAAATACCAAAAGTATAATGTAGGTTATGATACCAAACTTTGACTTTTGTATTCCTTTTATCATGGCGTTTATATTTTTTGAAATCTACTTATTGAAGCTACGAACAATAAAAGTTTGCCTTTCGTAGAGTATCTTTTTAACTTTATTTTCTTCTACCAGCTTTTCAAGAACACCATCGTTTGTTTTAGTTTTAGCCATCAGCTCTTTAACTGCATCAATCCGCATGGGGTGAACCGCAGTAATACCCAACAGGTCGTTCTCGAAGTTTCCCGACGAGGTAAACGCGTTCCCCTCGTATCCGGTAAGGTACTCAACATTCAGGCAATGCCAGTAGAAAATTTCGTAGGCTTTAAGTAGAGTTTCTTCGCAAGGAGGGAATGTATTTTCAAAAGCCGGTGGTCGAGTGGGAATTGAAAGGTATGCAATACTCGGTTTAAGTTGTTGCAAGAATTGTGCGGTGGCTGCCAACTCTATATCGGCAGTGTTATCTCCTTTTACCAGCATGGTTTCTGTAACATACTTCCCCCTATAGTATTTAGAAAAATTCATTAAGGAGTTTAGTATTTCGTGTAGATCTAGCTTACGGTGTGGTTTATTAATATACTTCCAGATGCTGCGATTTACTGCATCAACCTTAAATGATATGTAATCGGCGTTCGATAAATCTCTTTTTACATCATCCAAATAAATAAGGGAGGAGTTGGTAATAACAGCAACAGGCAACCCAAAAGTTTTTAATTTGGTGATTAGTTTGCCAAGGTTAATATCCAGCGTAGGCTCTCCGTCGGGCACAACTGTTATGTAGTCGGGGTACTCGGCATGACTGGTCATGTTGAGTTTTTGTTCCACCTGCTTTACAAGAGTGTCCGGATTGTAAAACTCCTGACGCTCTATCTGAATTTTTTCCCCTTTGCCAACCTGGCAGTAGGAACATGAGTAGGAGCAAACCTTATGGGGTATGTTGTTCACACCAATGCTTTTCCCTAGCCTACGTGATGGAACGGGGCCAAATACTAACTCCTCCATTGTTTCGAATTTATTCTAGATTTCCTTCAATGCACCATTCCTATAGCTTTCGTAAGCTTGTTCTAGGGTTAGGTTGTGTGCATCAACATAAATCTTCATGTTAAGATTTTTTAGTGCAGTTGCAGCGGTTTCGCCTGGGCCATTACCGGTAATAAGAACATCGGGTTTTACCTCGTACATTTTTTGGGCAGTGGCTGTACCAGCACCATGGGCTTCGTTCTTTACAGCGCTATTGTCAACTAGCTCAAGCGTTTTTGTTTCCTCGTCGAAGATTACGATGTACTCTGTTCTCCCAAAGCGGGAATCAATGATAGAATCCCAGCTTTTCCCTGTTGATGTAAATGCAATTCTCATGGTACTTAGTTTTTAGCTGCTTCTTCTTTTATTTTGTTCCAAGCATCTATAAGCTTTTGGCTTATGCGGCTGCTTGTTTCCACTATTGTTTTGGCTTGTGTCATAGCCTCGGTAAATGCAATGTCGTATGGAATGCTGACGAGGTGGACAATGTTTTCCCTATTGAGAAACTCTATAATTTCTTCAGTTTTTTGTGGATTGATGTCGTGTTTGTTGATTATGCATCCCGCTTTTATACGGAACCGCTTTATAACACTGTATATCCGCTCCAAATCGTGCAATCCGGAAACGGTAGGCTCAGTAACCAGCACCACGTAGCTTGCGCCTGATAACGACGACACCACTGGACAGCCAATTCCGGGCGATCCATCAACAATAACGAAGTATTTATTTTGATGCTCCGCCAATTCCTTAGCTTTGCTTTTTACTTTAGCGACCAATTTCCCCGAGTTCTCGGCGCCAATATCCAACCGGGCATGCACCATTGTGCTGTTTACCTTGGTGTTGGAGATGTAAACGTACCCCGATTTTCTTTTTTTCATGGATATTGCTTCGGTTGGGCAAACCTTTTGGCAGTACCCACAGCCCTCGCACGCTAAAGGGTTTACAGTGTATTTGTTATTTTGAAATGGAATGGCATCAAAACGGCATACATTGGAACACAGACCGCATTGAGTGCAAATATTTTGGTTGATTTCGGCTAGTTCTCCGCTATAAAACTGACTAGCAACAGCAAAATCGGGTTGCATGAGTAGGTGCATGTTGGCAGCATCCACATCGCAATCGGCCACAACCGCCTCACTACCTGCAAGCACCGCCAGCGATGCTGTAATTGAGGTTTTACCTGTTCCTCCTTTGCCCGATAGTACAACTATTTCCTTCATTTACATTTGTGAATTTCTGTATTTGTTTCGATAGATTAAATCCCTTTAAGGGTCTCAAATCCTTGGAGGGATTGACAGGGAATTTTGTTTTTTAGGGAATCCAGAATTTCATTAAGTGAATGTTTCACCGACTCAAGCTTGTTGTAAACCAGCTCTCCCTTCGAGTAGCAGCTTGCAATATTTTTATCGAATGGGATTTTTGTGAGAATATCAATTTGCTCTGTTTTACAGTAGTTTTCAACATCATCGTTACCAATTCCCGAGCGGTTAATAACCACTCCAATTGGTTTGTGCAGCTTACGCATGGTTTCTACAGCCAATTTTAGGTCGTGGAGCCCAAAGGGTGTTGGTTCTGTAACAAGAATAACAAAATCGGCATTCTCGGTTGCTGCAATAACAGGGCACGATGTTCCGGGAGGACAATCGAATAGCAGGAAAATGCTGTTGCTGAAATTTTCTTCAACCAGCTTATGGGTTTTGTGTATTAGTGGAACAGCTTGCTCCTCGCCAATCATCAACCTGCTTTCAATTAGTTTTAGATTGTTGTAGCTATACTCAGCCGTTTCGCCCATTTTGTAAGGGTGCATGGGCAATGCTTTTGCTGGGCAAAGCTCAGAGCAGGCGTAGCAGCTGTGGCATAGCTCCTTAAAAACCGCAATGAATTTTCCCATCTGCACTACAGCATGGAATTTACAGTTTTTGGTGCACTCCCCGCAAAGAGTACATTTGCTCTCGTCCCACTGCGGGATCATTTTATGTTGTTCCGTTTTCCGGATTAGGTTACCTTTTATAAAAAGAGAATCGTTGGGTTCTTCTACATCTAAATCAACTAAAAGAGTACTTTCCCTTTCACTAAGAAATGCTGCAAGATTGGTTGAAAGTAAGGTTTTCCCCGTTCCTCCTTTTCCGCTGGCAATGGCAATCTTTAGGTTTTCTTTTTTAATCATACTGCAAGCGAGTAGCCTCGTTGGTAAGTGTATCTTTTATTGCCTCCTTATAGAATGAGGAGTTCCAGGTGTTCAGATTTGTATGTGTGGTAAAGTATTTCTGAGGAATAGGGTGAGTGCCAAATATCACTTTCAGCCCATACTTTTCGGGTATGAATTTGGCAAAATGGTTTAGCCTAGGACAGGGTGGGTAACCAACTAGTAGCCCTGTGGCTAAATGGATGTGAGTAGCACCATTTTTCTTCATTTCAGCAGGGGCGTACTCAATATTTCCGCCCGGACAACCACCACAGGTGGTGTATCCAACAAGTTCAACATCTTTATCCTTGTACATTTCAAAAGCACCCTCGCGGTTTTGTAAGGCTCTGAAACATTTGCCTCCGGCACATGTATGGTAGCCGTTGCAGATGATAATGCCTATTTTTACTTTTTCCATTTTAGTCAAGTTTGGTTGGGTTGTACACTATAAAACTTCCTTTGGCAACATTTAGCAGGTTAGCCATAACATCGCATTTCACCATTAATAAGAAAAAAATACGGGAATCGTTTTCGTTGATCAAACCTTCAAGGTT
>DCDD01000205.1 GCA_002316235.1 Bacteroidales bacterium UBA1064 | reverse complement strand
TCCCATCACATACTTCGCCCATCGAATCGCAGCGGGAAAAAATCCCGAATAGCATCACCACCAGCTGATCCCATGAAAAAAAGGACTTGTAGCAGCAGTCGCTGCCGCACTGCCTCACTACAATATCAAATTGCTCTCTCGGAAGAATTTTCATAACCTGTTTAAAAACCGGCTGACTGGCTAAATTCTTTGCTGTATCTTTGCCCATGTTGCAGTTTTTTTTTAGCAAAACAAACTTACAACATCGGGGCGAAACCTCGCGGGAGTAGTCCCTTTTTCACTGAAATTTTAACCGGTCAGTAGAGACTTAAAACTAAAATTTTAGGTTTAGAACCGAATAAAAGTCCAGGTTTTCAGGAACAAAGGAATATAGGATTTTAAATCGAGTAGGTAGGGGGGATTACTCCTCGCCCCCTTACACCACCGTGCATCCGCCTGCGGCGGACACGGCGGTTTCCTTTAATGGTGCAATGCTTTGTAGTGTAATGTGAAATGATAATCTGTATAAACCAAGTTCTTTGAACCAGCTAGTTCCCGTAGCCTCATGGGCTTGGGGAGTGCCTTGCTTTTGCCACCATCCTTTACCCGAAAGCGTAAGTATCCAGCATTGCCGCGTCCTGACCCCCTGACGTGGTATAAACTGCTGTGACGAGTAAATCCGTTAGCACTGTTTTAATCCGGCTTGTTGATCATTGATTCGGTACATTTTCTTCTGGTTATAAAAAATTCGGGTAAATTTGCACGGTTTTTACCTAATCACCTATTAGTATGGCTTTACTTGACGAGCTGAGCGAGCAGGAGGTAATTCGTAGGCAATCACTAGATGAGCTGCGGAAGCTGGGAATAGACCCCTACCCTGCTGCCATGTATCCGGTTACCCACACAACCGGCAGCATACTTTCCAACTTCGAAAACCTTTGCGAACAACAAGCTGAGGTTTGCATTGCGGGCCGAATCATGGCACGCAGAATTATGGGCAGCGCTTCCTTCCTTGAACTTCAGGACGAAAAGGGGAAAATTCAGGTTTACGTTAAACGTGACGATATTTGCCCAGGAGAAGATAAAACCTTCTACAACGTCGTATTCAAGAAACATCTGGATATTGGCGATATCATCGGGGTAAAGGGATTTATTTTCCGTACCCAGATGGGTGAGGAGTCTGTTCACGCAAGGGAAATCACCCTCCTTTCAAAGTCCATCAGGCCTCTACCCATTGTCAAGGAGAAGGATGGCAAGGTGTTCGATGCGGTTACCGACGCTGAACTCAGGTACCGTCAGCGCTATGTTGACCTTATCGTTAACCCTCAGGTGCGCGAGGTGTTTGTTAAACGAACCAAAATAGTTAACACCATGCGCGATTTCTTTAACTCAAAGGGATATCTTGAGGTTGAAACCCCTATATTACAGCCTATTCCGGGAGGTGCAGCTGCCCGGCCGTTTATAACCCACCACAATACACTCGACATGCCACTTTACCTCCGCATTGCCGACGAATTATACCTTAAACGCCTGATTGTTGGTGGGTTTAACGGCGTTTACGAGTTCTCCAGGGATTTTCGCAACGAGGGGATGGACCGCACCCATAACCCTGAGTTCACCGTGCTGGAAATTTACGTGGCCTACAAGGACTACTTTTGGATGATGGACTTCACCGAGGAGATGCTTGAGCGGGTTGCCTTATCCCTGCATGGAACAACAGCCATAACCGTTGGCGACAGCACCATCAACTTCAAGCGACCCTTCCGCCGGCTTACCATGACCGACGCCATCAAGGAGTACGCCGGCGTTGATATCACGGGAAAAACCGAGGAACAACTCCGAAGCATATGCAAGGAGCAGGGTATTGAGGTGGACGAAACCATGGGCAAAGGCAAGCTGATTGACACCCTTTTTGGTGAAAAGTGCGAGCAGCACCTGGTTCAGCCAACGTTTATCATGGATTACCCAATTGAGATGTCGCCATTGTGTAAACGCCACCGTAGCAACCCCGAGCTAACCGAACGTTTTGAGCTGATTGTAGGCGGCAAGGAACTTTGCAACGCCTACAGCGAACTCAACGACCCCATTGACCAGCTTGAGCGATTTCAGGAACAGCTCCGCCTCAGCGAAAAGGGCGACGACGAGGCCATGTTTATTGATATGGACTTTGTTCGTGCCCTGGAATATGGTATGCCTACCTGCTCGGGAATGGGAATTGGGATTGACCGGTTAACCATGTTTATGACCAACCAGCCCTCCATTCAGGATGTGATCCTATTCCCTCAGATGCGCCCTGAAAAAAAACAGCTGAAAGACCCTGTTGAGGCCTATTCCCAAAGGAACATACCGGCTGAGTGGGTGCCTGTTCTCCAGAAGTTGGGCTATAGCACCGTTGTATCGCTAACCAATGTTGCTCCGGGTAAGCTGTTTAACGACATTTGCGGCTATAACAAGAAAAACAAGCTGGGGCTGCAAAATCCAAGTATGGACGATGTTAAACGCTGGGTTGAGCAGTAGGTGTATGAATTCATAGCCCGGTGAAATTCGCAGGTTGCTTCATAAATGGCAGGAAAGTGTAGCGTTATGCCGCTATACAAACCGTACCAAAAGGTAGGTGGCAATGGTAAGTGTACAGTAGGCGGTATAGGGTTTCATTGGTATGTACTCTGCAGGATGAATACCCAACCTACGCCCATTATATCCGGCAAGCAGCACCTTTTCAAAAAGGTAAACCACAACCGTAGCCAGCGCAACCCCTTCAATTCCAAATAATTGTATAAATATTAGGCTTAATGCTATGTTTAGCACCATCTCGAGCGTAGAGGCCAGCAGCGCAAAACGATTTCGCTGAAATCCCATGGTAACCGTTTGCGGGAAAATAGTTCTGCTGGTAACCAGCAGGGCATAAAGCATGAAAATATTGGCGCTTTGCAAGTAGTCGGAGCTAAATATCACCGGGAATAGGGGCTTGCTTAAGATAATCGCCACCACCGACAGGGGGAACAAGATGTGCATGAGCTTCAGCGATTCCCTCCTGAGCCTCTCCAGGGTATCGCCAATGTGCTCCTTTACCCCAAACTCTACCAGCATGGAGTTGCTCAGCCCAACGGTGAGTATGGTAATTAGCGGAATTTCCCTGGCGCCAAACCGGTAAGCTGCAAAGGTTGACGAATCGTAGTAGGCTGAAATAATAAGCTGGTCAATGTAGAGGCCCGAGCTGCTAACCAGGTACTTCAACGATAGCGGTGTGCTCTTTGCAATAAAATCAAACATGAACTTCCGGTCAATTTTTAGCTCCGCATACCGGCGAACAACAACCAACAGCCACACCATCCGGATGGCCGAAATGCCTATCAAACCGAAAATGCAAAGCTCAACCCTGACATCAACCAGCAGGGGCAACACCACCATGGCCACCTGCAACGAGTAGGCTATAAGCCCATAGGCAATCATTTTACGAGGTTGATTTTCAATCAGGTAGATGTACTCAATCAGGAGCGTTGGGGTGCTCAGCATGATGTACAGGATTGTTTGCTTGAAGTAAGGGAAGTTGGCCACCCCTGCCAGCTGCCCGATCAGGTTTTTAAAAACCAGCAGCAGCAAAGCCGACACAAGGGTTAACGCCACAACCACTACCAGAGCGCAGAAAATTTCAGGACGCTTGGAACCCGAATCCCTGCTGACAGATGAAGACGTCATGGGGAGAAGGGCTTGAATAATTCCGGTAATCCAAAAGGTGGTAAGGAGGCTGGCAATAAACAGCACCACCTCATACTGCCCAACCTGCGCCTGAGGAAGCGATAGCTTCACCATGGCCATTCCAATGGTGAAAACAGCCAGAAACCTGATAATCTGGTAGGACTGAAGGGCTCTTGTGTTGTCTAGCTTCACCTTACGTATCAAAAATGGCTACAGGATGCTAAAGTATTAAAAAAACAGCTCGCAGCCAGGACATGGGCAACAAAGTTTCCCCATTTTTTTATTTCAGGTTGAAGAAATTTTATAACTTTGCAGCCTAAATCACATGGTGGATGTAGCTCAGCTGGTTAGAGCACCAGATTGTGGATCTGGGGGCCGTGGGTTCAAGTCCCATCTTCCACCCCTGAACCGGAGGCAACTCCGGTTTTTTTTTTGCTCCATTCCACACCCACGCCATGCCCGGAAATGCAGCGCCCCCCCCATGCTGCATGGATAAACCGTTTGCGTCCTTATGGTCCTGCACAGAATTATGGCAGGCGAAAAGTAAGGAAAATAATCATTTATTTGTTGAGTGCATGTGATGCCGGCATCATTCTTAAACCCAAAATTGATGGTATTACATACGAGTGAGTTAGTGGTTATTATAAAAAACACACATACAGCAAGATAGATGTACGAATCAATAGGGTTTAATTACGACAAACGATGTATTAATAAAAATTTTACCGCATTATGAGACATAAGGGCTTTAATGTGATTTTCATTATGGTTTTCACAATGATAATTTCGAGCTGTAAAACATATTATATCACGATTGAAAAGTTTTAATGAACAATTTAAAGCCATTGATTCGGTTGAATTAAAAACCGCAGATGCAAGAGGTTCAATGGGAGGTGTTGTTACTTATAAAACATATCCTTTTGACTACATAAAATGTGTAGATAAATATAATAATCCATTTGAATTAAAGAGTAGCCCAACAATTTAAGTTCGCATTACTGGTATAAATAACAAAAGAATTTATTTCTATTTTGAGCAAATGTTCGTACAGGATTCTATTCTAAAAGGAGATGGTTCGAGATTTATTTATTATACCGAACAAATACGAATAAAAAACATTGAATTAATTGAGGTTTAAGATGGACATAAAAATTTCAAATATGTTGATAAAAAGAACAACAACCGCTAACAAAAATAAGTGTTTAAAGGGAGTAAGGATAAGGTGTAAGCAAGTTGCCTTTTACTCAAATAAAAATTTTTTGTTAACGATTTTCACAACTTTTGTTAACTTCGAACCTTGGTTACGTGATTAGCAGACCCAACAAGACAAAGAAAAATTATGATAGTAAATTACATTCATTGGAATATAGACCCTGAGATTATCAATATTTTTGATATTTCGATTAGATACTATGGGATCCTATTTGTGGGAGGATTGGTACTTTGCATGTTAATCTTAAAAGGTATTTTTAAAAAAGAGGGAATCCCGTTGAATAAATTAGAAAAACTTTCAATTTACGGAATAATAGGAATTTTTGCCGGAGCTAGACTTGCTCATTGCTTATTTTATGAGCCATCATACTATTTGAGCCATCCATTAGAAATTATTCTACCAATTCAACCGACTGTTGATGGCGGATATAAATTCACTGGTTATCAAGGGTTAGCCAGTCATGGAGGAGCATTGGGTTTAATTATTGCTTTGATAATTTATGCCAGAAAGACAAAAGAATCAATTATAAAAACGATTGATTTAATAGCAATTGTTGCAGGTTTAGGAGCATGCTTTATAAGACTTGCCAACTTGATGAATTCTGAGATTATTGGAATTCCAACAAATGTTCCGTGGGCTTTTATTTTTGAGCGAGTAGATAGTTTGCCACGACATCCGGCTCAGCTATACGAAGCAATTGCTTATTTACTGATATTCGGATTGATGCTATATCTTTATAAAACTAAACGGGAAAACCTTAAAAACGGATTCTTTTTTGGGTTGGTAATCACGTTGATTTTTGTATCCCGTTTCTTTATCGAATTTATAAAGGAAAAGCAAGTTCCTTTTGAAGAACAGATGAAATTAGATATGGGACAATTGTTGAGTATTCCGTTTATCGTTTTAGGTACTGGATTTATAATTCATGGATTGGTAAAGACAAAAAAAA
>DCDD01000181.1 GCA_002316235.1 Bacteroidales bacterium UBA1064 | reverse complement strand
GGCCTGCTCGAAATGAGGCAGAAGCTAACCGAAGTAGCTGTTCAGCAGGAAAACAGCTTAAAGGAGAAGGAACAGCGAAGCTGGCTCAACGAGTGCCTGGCGCAGGTTTCAGAACTACTAAGAAATTTCCATTCCGACACCAAGGAGCTTTGCTTTGAGTTTGTCCGCTTTGCCATTAAAAGCACAGGTTCGCTTCAGGGTGGCATATACCTGCTCAATAGCGAAGGTGAGAGTGATAGTGAAGAAAACTCGTACCTGGAACTAGTGGCCTCCTACGCCTACGACCGACGCAAGTATATAAACAAGCGATTTGAAAAATATGAGGGAGTAGTGGGGTCTTGCCTCTACGAAAAGGATGTAATATACATCACCGATATACCTGATAGCTACACGCACATCACCACCGGTTTAGGCGTTTCGAACCCCAGCTGCATTGTTCTTACCCCACTGGTAACCGAAAAGGAAGAGGCGTTGGGGGTTATGGAGATTTCCAGCTACAGCCCCATAACCGACATACAGGTTGAATTTATGAAACAAGCATGCCGGAATCTCGCCTCCTCGTTGGTTCTTCATAAGGCAATTAAGGCCAATGAACAGATTATAGCCCAAATGAAGGTAAAAACTGAGGAGCTACTGGCCAACGAGGAAGAGCTAAGGCAGAACATGGAGGAGCTGACCGCAATCAGGGAGGACATGGAACGACGGGAAAAAGACCTAAACGGACAAATTGCCGAGCTTAAATACAAGCTAAGGCTTCATGGGATTATTTTTGAAGCCGATACCTATCACAATTAGGCTGCACACGCCAGTGGGTGGAGGAGTATAGACTTTTCAACTGCCCAGCGCTAAAAGTAAATGCAACTAGCTAATTTGCCAGTCAACTGGTTCCTTCCCCGCCCTAACCAAAAAATCATTTGCCCTGGAGAAGTGCCTGCAACCGAAAAAACCCTGGTTGGCTGAGAAGGGCGATGGGTGTGGGGCTTTCAGTATGCAATGCTTATGCCCATCAACTAATGCCGCTTTGGCCTGTGCGTAGTTTCCCCATAGCATAAAAACCAGGTTTTCGCGTTGCTCGGCCAATGCTCTTATTGCGGCATCGGTAAACTGCTCCCAACCCTTATGCTGGTGCGACCCGGCCTGGTTTGCCCTCACAGTAAGGGTAGCATTGAGCAAAAGAACACCTTGCCTTGCCCATTCCTCCAGGTTACCATGAGGAGGAATGGCTAAACCCAAATCGTCATGCAGCTCCTTAAATATGTTCACCAGCGATGGAGGCTTAGGTATGCCTCTGGGGACAGAAAAACAGAGTCCTTGCGCCTGCCCATGCCCATGGTAGGGATCCTGACCCAGCAGGACAACTTTCACGCTGGTGAATGGGGTAAAGTCAAATGCAGCAAAGATTTTAGAGCCGGGAGGGTAAACCCTGTACTGCCTCCGCTCCTCAACAAGAAAATTCTTTAACTCCCTGAAGTACTCCTGCTGAAACTCCCCGGCCAAAACCTTCTTCCAGCTCTCCTCTATCTGCGGATTTATGCTAACATCGTCCATGGCTACCTACCTGAAAAACGGAACAAGTGAATTATCGAACCCCTAAAATTACTTTCAATTTGTATTCTTACAAAGAATTCTCCTCATCTTTCAATATTAAGCCTGCTTGCGATTTCGAGGCTTTGCCACGTTCATTTTACACATCAAGTTCAACGTTGGCTTGGCAGCCAATCTACTTTTTACTATCTTCGACGTCCGAATTAGAATGGGCAGCTTGAAGGTTTTTGAAATTTCAACCTGCATAAATTTCCACCTTAATGAAGCTTATAGCTTGTAAAAGACAATGTTTTTAATCCTTTCTAAACAACTCCTACCATGAATGCCGACCAACAAACTAGCGAACAATTCTACTGGCTTGTTCGAAACAGGCAGAGCGACAGGGCTTACAGCAACCGACCGGTTGATAGGGAAATACTGGTGAGGGTAGTGGAAGCAGCCCGTTTGGCTCCATCGGCTTGCAATGCTCAACCGTGGAAGTTTATTGTGGTTGATGATCCTGAGCTAAAAAACAGGCTGGCCGATGCAGCAGCCAGCAAAATACTGGGTATTAACCATTTTACCAAGCAAGCGCCCGTTCACATTGTTATTGTGCTGGAGGGAGCTAACCTGAACTCCAACTTTGGAAGCATGGTAAAGGGGAAAACACTACCGCTTATTGACATTGGCATTGCTGCCGAACATATTTGCCTGGCAGCTAAATCGGAAGGTTTGGGGAGCTGCATACTGGGTTGGTTCGACGAAAAAGCCGTTAAGCAGCTACTGGATATACCCAAGTCAAAACGCGTTCCGCTCATCATCACGCTAGGCTATCCAAAAACCGAGGACATAAGGGAGAAGCGGAGAAAGCCGTTGGAAAAAATTATATCATTTAACGGCTACAGCTAACTGTTTAACAGCCAATCGCTTTTCCAACAGCATTCAGGAGAACCGGATACTCGTTGTCCCAGCATAGTGTTTCAGAGGCCGCTAATACATTATTAATCATGACCTCCCTGGCC
>DCDD01000090.1:8501-18370 GCA_002316235.1 Bacteroidales bacterium UBA1064 | reverse complement strand
AATGTTTATTAGCATTTTCCTGGTGATGATTATGGGAGCGGTACAATCATCCTGCATCGGGAGTTTTAAACTATCCAAAAAAGTTTTAACATGGAACAAGAGTTTAGGGGGTAAATTTCTAAACGAACTTGTTTACATACTGTTTTGGGTGCTACCTGTTTATGAGGTGTCAATGCTAATAGACGGGTTAATTTTAAACACCATAGAATTTTGGACCGGTTCAAACCCCGTTGCCATGAATCCGGGCGAGGTTGAGTCGAAAATTGTAGAGCAAAATGGTGTAAGGTACCAAGTGGTTGCAAGCCAGAACCGATTTGATTTTACCCAGCTGGATGGCCCACAAAAAGGGCAATCGGGAGCGTTGGTTTATAGCCCTGCTACCAAAACATGGAGCTATGAGGGGGAAACCCTCTCCGTAGAGCTGTTGAGGCTAAATGATGATGGAACAACTAGCGTTTTGCTTCCTGAAGGTGCTACGGTTGCTGTTGATGCTACATCAGGACTTACGGCATCGCTTAGGTCGTTTGCCGGGGTAGAAGTACTTTAAAACAGCATGGAATTTTGTAAAGCCCGCTTACCAGCTAAGCGGTTTTTTTAGTTATAAAAAATTTGGTATTTTTATACTTCATTCCAAACAGCCTGAAGTGTTGTTGGAAAAATATAAAAAGGCTAAAAGAGATGCTTTAGTGCTGGTTAAAATCATTGGTTGTATAGTTGTTGGCTAGGATTTTCAGGAAGTTAAATTTATTCTAACCCTTTTATTTGGTTATGTTCACCGCAGATCAGCTGAGTGCAATTTTTTCAGAGTTACTGCAAGGTTACTCCTTCGAAAAAGAACCCCGTAAACTCTACGAACCTATACGCTATGTTTTAAGTTTGGGAGGGAAACGAATCAGGCCTATACTTACGCTAGCAGCATGTAATATGTTCTCGGACGATATTGAGCCTGCCAAAATTCCTGCACTAGCCATAGAGGTTTTTCATAACTTCACCTTGATTCACGACGATATAATGGATAACGCCACCATAAGAAGGGGAAAAGAAACTGTCCACGAGCACTGGGATACCAATGTTGCCATTCTTTCAGGAGATGCAATGTCTATTCTGGCCTACAAGCTGCTTACCCAAACCCATTTAGAATACATTCAGCAAGTGATGAACATTTTCAACTCGAGTGCTTTGGGGGTTTGCGAGGGGCAGCAGCTCGACATGGATTTTGAAAGCAGGGAGATGATTTCCAGAGATGAATACATAAAAATGATAGAGTTGAAGACCGCAGTGCTGTTAAAGTGCGCTCTTCAAATTGGAGCAACCCTGGGAAATGCCACTACCCGTCAAGTGGAACTCGTTGGACAGCTTGGCACTTACTTGGGGCTATCCTTTCAGCTTCAGGACGATTTGCTCGACGCATTCGGTGAGGTAGGTGCTTTTGGTAAGGCAATCGGAGGCGATATTGTAGCCGGTAAAAACACCATCCTACCTGTAGAAACTACTGCGCTGATTTCGCCCGAAGAAGCGGGTAAATTTATTAAAATACTAAAAGCCAACAACTTGAAAGAATCCGATAAAATATCGATGATTATGGATTACTACAACCGGGTTGATGTCAAAGCTGTTGTTGAGGAGTTGATTGCCCAGTACCAAACAAAAGCAGCTGAAATCTTTGAAAAACTTGACATAGACAACAACCGAAAAACAACTATGCATACCATTATGGATAGCCTGGTAGGACGAAAAAAATAATTGTGCAAAGGGTGTGCTGCTTTTATTGGTTATTTTATTCCAATAATTTTTTGCAGTAAGCTTATTACAATAAATTTTGTTATTACTGAAAGATGCCATAAATTTATCATAAATATTTGCTAACAAAGATTATACTAAACCTTTAGCGAAATGGAAACTAAGCCTCAAACATTCGTTATTCCATGGGACTTTACACATGTTGCCGAGAATGCTTTTAAGTATGCTGTAAAGCTCTCGAAAGTGAGCAACGAACCCAGCCAGATAGACCTTGTGCATGTGCTGCATTCAGGAGGCTCTCCAACTAAGTCGGGCAAGACATCTGAGGAGCAGGTTCAAGAAATGATTCAGGCAGATAAACAACGGTTAAGCACCGCCTATTCGGTTGAAATTAACACAAAGCTACTGGAAGGAAGTCTCTTCGATGTAATTACGGATTACGCCAGCGAGGTTCATGCCAACATGGTCATTATGGGGACCCATGGTATTAAGGGTGTGCAAAAACTAACCGGCAGCTGGGCGCTAAAGGTAATAGCCGGTTCAGATGTTCCTTTTCTGGTTGTTCAGGACGAACCCGCTAAGGATAGGATTTTCAGCCAGCTGGTGATGTCAATTGATTTCAGGGACGAGGAGAAGGAAAAAATCTTATGGGCTTCGAGGATGGCCAAACAGTATGGCTCTAAAATTCATGTTATTGTCCCCAACAGCTTCGACTCGGGAGTTAAAAAGAAGATTAGCAATAACCTTGCTTTTGCCAAGAAACAATTTGAAAATGTAGGCATTAGCTGGGAGCAGCATAATGCTGCCAAGGGGAAAAGTTTTCAGGAGGAAATTGTGAACCTTGCTGTTGACCTTGAAGCAGATTTAATTCTAATAATGACAGCTCCTAATCTGGATTTTACCGATTACGTGTTTGGGGCTCAGGAGCAATACATCATAGCCAACCGATCAAAGATTCCTGTAATGTGCATTAACTTTGGGACTATTAATCCGTAGGCCAGCTCAACTCCCCAATGGAATTTTTAGCAGCAAGCAGGAGGCTTAAGCTGTTTTCGGTTTTGGTCGAAGTTTTAATGGTTATAGGCTTGGCAGTTTTGCTCATTAACCCATAATTATAGGTTTTATCATAGTATGATAGGGCAATGTCTATTGCCTCTTTAAAGTTACCCGCCCTGATGTAGTCAATGCATTGTTTAGCCCTGTCGCCACCCATTCTTTTTGTCATTCTGGTTACCGAAAGCACCAGGTCATCTGCTGAAAATCGGGCATAATCTTCAACCAGCCGGGCAACCCGTTCTTCTTTAGCCACATCAACAACAATTGTTGGGCATTTTACCATTCGGGAGTAAATGGTCGGGGGGATAAAAATGGTACCTATGCTGCTGCTTTCGTCTTCAATCCATATAGGTTTCAAGGGATCTAGCTTTAGGAGTTGCTCGAAAAGTAAATTCTCAAATTGCTCAGTGGTGGGCTGGGGTGGTTGACCAATCCATCCGAATGCTGAGCCCTTATGGTTGGCGAGAGCTTCCAGGTCAATAACCTGTTCGTTTATGGTCTTAAGCCGATTCAGCAGTTCTGTTTTGCCGCTACCGGTCATCCCACCTAAAACAATAAATCGGTATGGATTAGTGAAGAACTGTTGCGCAAACCTACGGTACGACTTGTATCCTCCTGCCAGCGTTTTGGAGTTATACCCAGCGAGGTTGAAAAGCCATGCCATGCTGGAGCTACGTAGCCCGCCCCGCCAGCAGTAAACCAGAATATTTTTACCGGAGGCGACTTTCTTAAGCTGATGCAGGTATGAGGTGAGCTTGGGTCCAGCTAAATCAAGGCCGGCCAGTAGAGCCTTATAGCGGCTCTCCCTGACGTATTTTGTTCCAACCTGTTCCCGCTCCTCGTTGGTAAAAAGAGGGATGTTTACTGCACCGGGAATATGACCTCGGTTAAACTCATCGGGAGTTCTAACATCAACAACAGGGCAACTTTCCCTGGAGGTTAAAAAGGAGTTGATATGAATTGAACTTACTTCCAATGTGTGGCAAAGTGTTTGATATTGTTTTTTGAAACAATATAGCTGCTACCTGTATTTTGAGTTTTCGTCAAAGTAAATGCTTAGATAGCTCATGTATCGCGATTGGCTTATTGTTCCTGATTCAACTGCTTCTATCACCGCGCATCCAGGCTCATGCACATGTGTGCAGTTGTAGAAACGGCACTTATCTTTTAACCTGAAAATTTCGGGGAAGTAGTGGTAAAGCTCCTTTTTATCTATATCTATAAGGCCAAAACCCTTAATTCCGGGGGTGTCTATCACATATCCGCCAAAACTAAGCTCAAACATTTCGCTGAAGGTGGTGGTGTGCTTGCCCTTAAGATGGGCTGCGGATATTGAGCTGGTTTTTAACTGGAGTGTCGGTTCAATGGCGTTGATCAGGCTTGATTTTCCCACACCCGAATTTCCGGAAATCAAGCTGGTTTTACCCTGAAGAAGCTGCCTGAATGCGTCAAGGTTGTAACCGGTTGTGGCTGAGGTGCACAGGCATTTGTAACCTACTTCTTCATAAATCGAAATAAACTGGTTCATCATTGCAGTTTGAGCAGCGTTGAGAATGTCAACTTTATTGAAAACTAGAATTGCGGGGATTGAGTATGCCTCTGATGTAACCAGGTAGCGATCAATAAAAGCGGTTTGTGTTTCGGGTTGTATAATGGTTACAACCAGGATTGCCTGGTCGATGTTTGCAGCAATGATATGCGACTCCCTTGAAAGGTTGGTTGAACGGCGAATGATGTAGTTTGTTCTGGGCAGGATGTCAACAATTACGGCAGTACCTTCATGGCTTGTTTCCACATTCACCCGATCGCCTACCGTTAGCGGGTTGGTCGTTTTAGACCCTTTTAGCCGGAGCTTGCCCCTAACAGTACATTCAACCGTGCTGCCATCTTCGAGCTTGACCCGGTATAAATTTCCTGTTGATTTTACTACAACACCCAAGAACATAGTCTGAACAATAAATTATTTCACTATGGGCACTACTTTCTCCCTATTCTCCGTACTGCATCAGGTAAGCTTTGATGCATTCGTTTAAATCGCCATCCAGAATGGCATTTACATCGGATGTCTCGTAGTTTGAGCGGAGATCTTTAACCAGCTTATAGGGATGTAGAACGTAATTTCTTACCTGCGAACCCCATTCAATTTTTTTCTTACTCCCCTCGATTTCCGCTTGTGCTTCCCTACGCTTCCTTAGCTCAAGCTCGTAAAGCTGGGATTTGAGCAACCGCATGGCATTTTCCTTGTTTTGGAACTGGGAACGGGATTCCGTGTTTTCAATCACTATTCCTGTGGGGATATGGTAAAGTCTAACACCTGTTTCTACCTTGTTTACATTCTGACCACCCGCACCCGACGAGCGGTAAGTATCCCATTTTATATCGCCCTGGTTAACTACAACGTCTATCCTATCGTCAATCGCAGGAGAAACAAAAACAGAAGCAAACGATGTGTGGCGACGGGCATTGCTGTCGAATGGGGAAATCCTAACCAACCGGTGAACGCCATTTTCACTTTTCAGGTATCCATAGGCCATTTCACCTGTAAATTCCAGAGTAGCCGATTTTATTCCGGCTTCTTCGCCTTCCTGGATATCCAGCACCTTAACATCATAACCATTTCGTTCTCCCCATCGCATGTACATTCGCATCAGCATGGCAGCCCAGTCCATGCTTTCGGTTCCACCGGCTCCTGAATTTATTTTCATTATAGCCCCCAGGTTGTCTTCCTCCTTCCGTAGCATATTTTTGAGTTCAAGCTCCTCAATGCTTTTCAGGGTAGAATTGAAGTGCTCTTCCAGCTCCACGTCGGTAGCGTCGCCCTGTTTGGCAAAATCGTAGAGAACAAGCAAATCCTCCACAAGGCTGTTAACCTTGCTGAATCCGTTTGTCCATATTTTGATGCCTGCAATTTTTTTTAGTTGGCTTTCCGCCTCTGATGGGTTATCCCAAAAACCGGGATATTGAGTTTTCTGCTCTTCCTCGTCCAGCTCTACTTGCTTCAAATCGATGTCAAAGATGCCTCCTTAGCGCATCCCGTCGCCTTACTATATCTTTAACTTGTTCGGCAGTAATCATATACTTTTTTCTGCAAATATAGCATATATTGAAGCAAAGGTTGAATGGATTAGTAATTTGAAAAAGGATTTCCCCTATTGCTTTTCTATGAGTAAGTCTCGAGTAAATACAGAATATTCTTTATGATGCGATAGAGCGGGGCTGGTTAAATCCGATTTCAAAAAGTTAGGGTAGCCGAATTTTGGAGTAAGGCTAGATCTCTGCAAAAAAATGAGGGTTATGCCATTCTTCCATCGGTGTAATAACACACTTAATCAAGCAAGTATTTTGCCTAAACCTAAGTTTATTAGCTTATTCAAAAGAATGGCTAAGCAAACCTCCAATGGCTACTTGTAAACCAACGAGGCATAACCTACCCAGTGTCTTATGCTTGCAGGAGCCGTTCTGCCCATTCCCAAATCTTCTACCAATAGCGGCTGGTGGTCTATGCTAGTTGAGTATGAAACCAATTTCCCCTCCAGGCTTGAACCTTTGCTTAAGTTGGAAAGCCTAATGGCAGTTGCCAGTCCAAGTGGAACGCAGTACCTGCCGCACCAGGTCCAGCGATACTCCCTGTAATCGGCATCGCTTACGGTGTAGCGATAAAATCTTTCAATACGTTCGGGCGTTGCTTTTCCGGCCAAGCAGCTGTCAACTATTTGATATTCATGCTCTACCGCTTTGGCATAGCCGGCTGAATCTGCCCCGAATGGGGCATAATTATTTCCACCCCAACCCTCGTCGCCATAATGAACGGCATCGGTCGAGATGATGAAAGCAAAGTCTTTCCCCCATTCCAAGTGCTTTTTAGATGAAATGCTATAAATGTTTTGGGCTAAGCTATTTGCCAGCTCGGAAATTCTTGCGAAGGGCATATACGGAACAAGAATGGAAACAATTTCGATGTTCGGGTTACTGCGCTGCAGAAATGGAATCATGGGCTCTACCGAATGCTCAGCGAGTTGAAGGCTATCGTGAACCACCACCATATCGGCAGGCATTAGCCTGAGAAGTTCATCTCTGATTGGCGAAACTTTAACATCTCCGTAGGGGCCATGCCAGCAGTCGAAACTGTCGAAAACCAGCTTATTCTCAATGTTGAAAGTTTTAGCTTTGTGGGCAACGCCAAGGATTATTACTGTTTTTGCGGTAATATTTCTTAACGTTGCTGGGTACTGCCAGCCTACGTAGGCGTAATCGTCGTGAGGGCAAATTACAAGCCTGGCTCCGGGCAATGCTTGCTTTCTATTCAGACTATCACCCTGAAACCTGAAAATCCTAGCATATACCGAGTCCATCTGAGTTGCCTTTGAGGCAAAACCAACCGTATCGGCAAAAAAGCGAACCGATTTAGGACTTTTGCTGCTGGTACAAGCCACCATGCTAGCTAGCACGATAGCAAATATCGATAGCTTATTCATACTTCAACCTTAAAGGTAAAATTGTGGGGAATTTCATGAGAGAAAATAGTTAAACCTTAAACATTTTCACCAGGATGCAAGTAAATAATATTCCATTAAAACCTCAATAGCAATGGATAAAAAGAACTTTCAAATTATGCTTAAAAGCATGGTAAAGGCAAATATGTTACTATGCAGCGTTTTACCAATTCAGTAATTGCTAAATTTGCAAATCAATAATCCAACTAGTCCGATTATGGTAAAAAAGAGCAACAACGAAAGGCTTTTTGCCGAATTTCCACCTGTTTCAACCACTGAATGGGAGGCGGCAATAGCCAAGGATCTGAAAGGAGCAGACTACGAAAAGAAGCTTATTTGGAAAACAAACGAGGGGTTTAATGTTAAGCCCTACTACCGTTCAGAGGATTTAGCGGATATTCAAACCGTTCATACCAAACCCGGAGAATTTCCCTTCGTTAGGGGAAATAATGCTAAGAAAAATCCCTGGCTAATACGACAGGATATGGATGTTTGCCTCGATAAGCCAACCGAAGCAAACGGCAAAGCCTTGGAATGGCTACAACGAGGGGTGGACTCGGTAGGCTTTAAGCTTTGCAGCGACTGCGAACCAACCTTTGACTCTATTAGCAGGTTGCTAAAGGGAATTGACCTGAACTGCGTTGAGGTTAACTTTACAGGGGGAGTTCCTGGAGCAAAAGCGCTGCCGTACATTTTGCAGTACCTCGAAAAAGGGAAGTTTGATATTCGTCAGGTACGACTCTCATTCGATTACAGTCCCCTTTCCAACTTAACACTCAACGGTAAGTTTTGCTGCGAAAAGGACTCCAGCTATGCCAACTTGCAGGAGCTTGTTGAAAACGTCAAAAGTTTCCCCAATGTTAAGGTGATAGGCATTAATGGAAATATTTTCCACAATTCAGGCTCGTCTTCCGTTCAGGAGTTGGGTTTTTCGCTGGCAATGGCCAACGACTATATCCAGTTTCTACTCCAAAAAGGTTATGGTATAGATGATATTTCGCCACGTATTCGCTTCAACTTTGCTGTTGGCACCAACTACTTCATGGAGATTGCCAAATTTAGAGCGGCCAGGCTGCTTTGGGCAAAAATGGTTGAGGTTTACAAGCCAACTATTGAGACATCTGCTCGCATGAGTATTCATGCCGAAACAAGTCGGTGGAGCATGACGGTTTACGACCCATACATAAATATGCTCCGCACAACAACAGAAAGCATGTCGGCCGTTCTTGCAGGTGTTGATTCGCTGAACGTTTTACCATTCAACGCCCCCTATTCCGAGCCAACCTCATTTTCCGAAAGAATTGCAAGGAATCAGCAAATTTTACTACGCGAAGAGGCCTATTTTGGGAAAGTTGCTGACCCTGCGGCGGGGAGTTACTACATTGAGAGGTTAACCCTTTCCATTGCCGAGCATGCATGGAACCTTTTCCTTAAAGTTAACGAGATGGGTGGCTACCGTGATGCCTTTATCAAGGGGTATGTTCAGGAGCGTATTAGCGAAGTTGCGGCTAAGCGTGACGCCAATATAGCCACCCGACGTGAAACAATTTTAGGCACCAACCAGTACCCCAACTTCAACGAGGTAGCCGATTTGAACGTAGTAACAGCGGAGGTTGTTACCCGTCAAAACAAGCTTAAACCTGCAGATGCAATAGCCCAACCCCTTACTCCGTACCGGGGAGCGCAGGCTTTCGAGGAGCTACGCTACAGAACCGACAAAAGCGGAAGGCGGCCCAAAGTCTTTATGTTGACCCTTGGCAACCTCACCATGCGGCGGGCAAGAGCCCAATTCAGCTCTAACTTTTTTGCAGTTGCCGGATTTGAGATTCTGGACAACATTGGCTTTAATTCTGTTGACGAGGGTGTTAAGACAGCACTTGATTCACAATCAGAAATAGTGGTGCTATGCAGCTCCGATGATGAGTACTCTGAACTTGCCCCTATTGCCTTTGAGAAACTTGCCGGAAAGACAATTTTCGTAGTGGCGGGAGAACCGCAGTGCAAATCCGAACTCGAGTCTAAAGGGATTAGCAATTTCATCAGCATAAAAAGTAATGTGCTTGAAACCCTGAAAGGCTACCAGAAGATGCTGTCAATCTAAACCCTGCTTTTCCGGCGATTAGCCATCCGTTGTAGGTTTAAAGTGCGTTATTTTTATATCATAATACATTAGGAATTTCTGGTTGAGCCTTCAGGTTGGATAATCACTAATTGAAAAGTTTTTAAAACGAAATTGGTAAAAAGTAAATTCACTACAGGGATGAACCCAGATTTTAAAAAAGTTAGGATTAATGAGGTAAATGCCCCAAAATCCCCATTAAGCTACAATCCGGAGTGGGTAACATCGGAAAAAATACCGGTTATGCCGGCTTTTTCAGAAGCCGATTTGGAAAGTATGGAGCATCTGGACTATGCGGCAGGTATTCCACCATTTCTGAGAGGCCCGTACAGCACCATGTACGTGATGAGACCCTGGACCATCAGGCAGTATGCCGGATTTTCAACAGCTGAAGAGTCGAACGCTTTTTATCGGAGAAACCTTGCTGCCGGACAGATGGGTTTATCGGTAGCATTCGACCT
>DCDD01000090.1:0-8328 GCA_002316235.1 Bacteroidales bacterium UBA1064 | reverse complement strand
AAGGCGGGTGTGGCCATTGATTCGGTGGAGGATATGAAAATTCTCTTCGATGGCATACCCCTTAACAAAATGTCGGTTTCCATGACCATGAATGGTGCAGTGCTCCCAATTATGGCCTTTTACATTGTTGCAGCATTAGAACAGGGAGCAACTCTTGAGCAGCTGAGCGGAACAATACAGAATGATATACTTAAAGAGTTCATGGTGCGCAACACCTACATCTATCCGCCGGAGTTCTCCATGAGGATTATAGCCGATATTTTTGCCTATACCTCGAAGCTTATGCCCAAGTTCAACAGCATTTCCATTTCCGGGTACCACATTCAGGAGGCAGGAGCTACCGCCGACATAGAGCTGGCCTACACCCTTGCCGATGGGCTGGAGTACATCAGAACAGGGCTGCGGGCAGGTATCGATATTGATGCTTTTGCTCCCAGGCTGTCATTTTTCTGGGGCGTTGGCATGAACCATTTCATGGAAATTGCCAAGATGAGGGCAGCACGTTTGCTTTGGGCAAAAATTGTTAAGCAATTTAACCCGAAAAATCCAAAGTCTATGGCATTACGAACCCATAGCCAAACCTCGGGATGGAGCCTAACCGAGCAGGACCCTTACAACAACGTGGCCAGAACGTGCGTGGAAGCAATGGCTGCTGCGCTAGGTCATACCCAAAGTTTACACACCAACGCCCTGGATGAGGCAATAGCCCTTCCAACCGATTTTTCTGCTCGCATTGCTCGCAACACCCAGATTTACCTTCAGGAGGAAACCAACATTTGCAAAGTAGTTGACCCTTGGGCCGGTTCCTACTATGTGGAGTATCTTACAAATGAACTAGCCCACAGGGCTTGGGCTCTAATACAAGAGGTAGAAGAGTTGGGTGGTATGTCGAAGGCCATTGAAACCGGCATTCCAAAAATGAAAATTGAAGAGGCTGCTGCCCGTCGCCAGGCTCGTATTGATTCGGGGAAAGAGATTATTGTTGGCTTAAACAAGTACCGCCTCGACAAGGAGGACCCCATTGAAATTCTTAACGTTGATAATACTGCAGTTAGGGAGGCGCAAATACGCCGGTTAAACAAGCTAAAAGCCGAACGTAACAACGAGGAGGTTAGGCTTGCTCTTGAAGCTATTACCCGTTGTGTTGAAACCGGAAAGGGAAACCTACTTGAGCTATCGGTTGAGGCGGCAAAAAGACGCGCAACACTTGGTGAAATCTCCATGGCTTGCGAAAAAGTGGTAGGACGCTACAAGGCTGTTATTCGTTCAATATCAGGAGTTTACTCTGCTGAATCTATGGAAGATCAAAACTACGCTAAAGCTCGTGAACTTTGCGAAAAGTTTGCCAAACTCGAGGGTCGTCAGCCGCGAATCATGATTGCCAAAATGGGGCAAGATGGGCACGACCGTGGTGCTAAGGTGGTTGCTACGGGCTATGCCGATATTGGATTTGATGTGGATATTGGCCCCCTGTTCCAAACACCAGCCGAAGCGGCCAAGCAAGCAGTTGAAAACGATGTGCACGTGCTCGGAGTGTCCAGCCTGGCCGCAGGCCACAAAACGCTTGTTCCGCAGGTAATTGAGGAGTTAAAAAAATTAGGACGTGATGACATCATGGTTATTGTTGGAGGAGTTATTCCACCACAGGACTACCAATTCCTTTACGACCATGGAGTCGTTGGTATATTCGGCCCAGGCACACCTGTTTCTGTTGCTGCGGTGAAAATACTTGAAATTTTACTCGAGAGGGTTACCGACTAACAGTTGGAACAATTTTTAATGTAGGAACCAACAACCCCTAGGGCTGTTGGTTCTTTTTGTGTGAGGGTAAAGTGCATAAGATGAACATATCCTTTCATCATTAGAAAATTATGTGAATTTGAAGCATCCCGAATGGGGCTTTATAGGCATGCCACTATTTTGTGGTTTTCAGGATGTTTGAATTTGCTTTTAATGAAGGGGAATCATAGATTCTCTTGAACAACCTCTTTTTTACCAGTTCAATTGCAAAAATTATGCTCCCGCAGGTGTCGAAAAGAAGCGGCTGAAAAAAATCAAAAATTTAAGCGTTATTTATAGCTCCTTCCACATCAATGCGGCGGCTCCCAGGACAGCGGCATTTTTATTCTGTAGCCCTGAAATCAGAAGTTTTACCTTTCCCCTAAATACCGGAAACAAGTACTCTTCCATGTAGCGACGTGTTGGGTCGAGTAGCAGCTCCCCTGCATTGGCAAGACCTCCAAAGAAAAAGATAGCCTCAGGGTTAAGAATGGCCACCAGGTCGGCCAAGCGGGTTCCAAGAATAAGCCCGGTGTATTCAAATGCCGAGCGAGCCAACGGATCACCGGTTTTTGCAGCTTCGGTGATAAATTTTGAGGTCAGCTTGTCGTAGGTAATGTTTCTCAGGAGGCTTGGATGGTTGCTGTCGGCCAGCATTTTAAATGCGGTTCGGCGAATTCCGGTTGCAGAAGCGTAGGTTTCGAGGCAGCCACGTTTTCCGCAACCGCACTGCCTTCCGTTGGGTTTAGCTACAATATGCCCAAACTCTCCTGCAAAACCTTCAGAACCTAAAACCAGTCTGCCATCAACTACAATGCCGCTTCCCAAACCCGTACCAAGGGTAAGAATTACAAAATTTTTCATACCCTGTGCATCGCCAAAAAGCATTTCTCCAACTGCTGCTGCATTTGCATCGTTTGTTACAACGCTGTTAACGCCAGTATGCTTTGTTATCTCCTTACAAACAGGGAGAATCCCTTTCCACTGAAGGTTTGGTGCGTCAACAATAGCACCCAGATCGTATGAGCTGTTAGGTGCTCCAATTCCTATACCTACCAACTTGTAGTCGTGCTCGAACGTCATGAGCAGCTTTTCGATTTCCGAAACCAGAATTTTGATGAAACCATCAAAAGTTGTTTCTAGCCGCGTAGAAAGGGTTGTTTCCTTGAGTATTTCACCAGACTTGGTAACCAGTCCTACCACGGTATTTGTACCGCCAATATCAATTCCTGCTACTACATTTTCCATAATCACTAATAAAATCAATTTTTTTAAATGTAGAAAGACTTACCCGCCAACCCGCATAAACCATTCCTTTAGTTTCACCAATTTCACGCAATACGCTCATAACGTCGAATTACTAATAAGCAGTAAGCGTTTATTAATACAACTTAAGAATTACGATTAAATTAAACGGGTGAAATTAGTCTATTTCTTCAAAATCGACATACTCCCCCTGGTCCTTATTAATTATTTTTTTTGAGGGTTTTTCCCGGGTTTGCCTGGTGGTTGTTTTACGCTTTTTTGTTTCGTTCGCATTGCCATTCATCTTACGATATACTCTTTTCATCCAGTACCGAAAAATTAATCGGCCCAAAAATCCGATGATCATCAGGGTGAGAAAAAAGTAGAACAGGAAGGTTAAAAATGCAAACATGATATTACCTTTTGTAATTTTTGTGCGAAGGTAGCTATTTATTTAGGGTGTAGCATACAACAGCTCCCTGTTTTACGCCAACTATCAGGTTGTACATTTTGGACAAGTTGCTCAGCTTGGCAACTGAAAACATTGTACACCCCTCAATGGGAAAGCCTGTTAATATCTCTCCCGATCCGTCAACCAGGTAGTTTTCATCATTACTTGCCGCTCTAACACCAATACCCATAATTTGTTCAAGTTTAAAGTAGTAAAGTTCGGGTTGCAATTTAGTTTTGAAGCGGGTGGAGAATATTTTCTTTCCCAGATGGTCGGTGGCAAGGAGGTACTCACCATCGGCAACAACGAAGTCGTCTTGGCCATCGCTGGTAACATCAAAATATCCAAAGGAATGCGATGAGGTGAAATGACGCAATGCCATATCTTTAACCTTACCGTTGAGGTACATGAACCTGATTAAGCCTTTTGTATCCGATGTAACTACGAAGTAGCTTCCTTTCTCATCTTTTCCCAGGGCGTAATGGCTATTGGGGTTTTTTGCAAAAAACCTTTCGGGTTTAACCCGCTCCTCGCCCTTTCGGTTAAGTATATATGGGCGGTTTTGGTCAAAAACTATGATATAGTCTAGTCCGGCAACTCTTGCGTAACCAATTCGTTCACTGACTATAGTTTCCGTACTACCAAACATCCATCCGGGAACGATTTTTCCATAGGAATCGAATACATAAATTTTTCGGTCGCTGCAAGCCTGAAAGAACCGGTAGCTATGGTTTCCCTCATAGTCAACCACCATGAGGGGATTGGTGGCTCTGGATTGGAAAATGACCGGAAATCCTTGAACATCCTTCCCGTTGCGGTCAATAACGTAAAGCTTGCTGCTGGTGCTAAATGCCAGCTGTAGCTTGCGGTTGTTGAAAATATCAACCTGGGTAACATTACCAATAACTTGCCCGTCAACAGTACGTTTCCAGATTGTTTTCCCAAAGCGGTCAATAAGGTAAAGCGTGTTGGCCTTGTCCTGAACGAGCACTTCCTTTTCGCCGGTGTTATGGTTAACCACAACCTGTGGCATAAGGGTTGGTGTGTTGCTGAGCTGGCAAACCCACTCCACTGGTAATGCTGCAACTTGTTCTTTTACAGAGGGATTAACTGTAAGGGTAGCCACAATATTCCGGTTACCACCGGCCAGCTGGCATGCCAATGCCCCGGTTTTACCTGTTGGGGATGAGGTTAGCATGGTAGCCATCCTGTTGCTTAAATAGTTGCCTAATAGCCTTTTCGCTTTAGAAGGAACTGTATAAATACGGTAGTTCGCCTTTTCCGGCAGCTCCTTTTCCACATCCTGGTGTAACAAGCTGTTTTGAAGGGTTGTTCCCCGCGACGCTTCCTTAATGAAAAATTCCAACGATTTTATAGAAGAGCCAAAAACAATTTGCTGGTCTATTAAGCAGTAGTATTCATCCGATACAACACTAAAAAGGTCTCCAAATAGAGCCCGGTGTATTCCAGGCACGGGAGACCGGAAAACTCCATACGAATGCTTGTCGTCAACATTAATGCTCGCAGCAGGCAGTGAGCCGCCTTTCCCCGAAAGACTGCCAAGCAGGTGCCCTGTTGTGCTGGAGCTTTGGTTTTGTGCTACAACATACCATTCATCAACATTGCCGGATGGAGTAGAGGGGAGGCAAACCAAACAAAGTTCATTGAGCAGAATACGCTTGTATAGCTCTTCGGGTTCCATCGCAACTTTACCACCAATTTTGGCAAGTGCCTGCGTATATGCAAACAGCCTTCCTGATCGGTCAAGGTAGGTGCGGTAATCCTCAAGATACCTACCAAGGTCTGAAATGCCCAGCCAGAAGTAGAAGCTGGTTTGTGCGGGCAGAATACCCGGAATTTCGGGCTGAACGGGTTTTTGAGCGGCTATTAGTCCCAGAAATGAGGTTGCAGAGTCGGATGTTGTGATTATACCACTGGTTGTTAGCCTACTTTTTGTAAGCTGGAGGTCAACTTCACCCCACTCCCCAACATCGGCAACAAAATTTGCATTTGCCTGAAAATTGTCGTTCAGCCAGGATGTAAGTAGAACAGGTAATTTTGAAAAGTTGATAAAAAGGGAGGCATCTACCCCTTGTCCGGCCATTTGGTTTATAGTAGCAAATTTTTGGTTGCTTTGTAGCGTATATTCGCTTTCAAGCCGGTTAATCGTTTCTTCAACCATGATTTCCCGGCTGCCAACCATTAGGATGCCGTGCTTGATTGCTAAAGCCGCTTGCTTCTGTGGATTCGAGGTTGATGTTAATACCAGCATTTCGGTCCTATTGTAGGTTTTAACATGGCTGGTATAGCTGCCAAACGCCAATGGCTCTATAAGTTGGCGTATGTCGCTTATAGAGATGTTTTCGGGTACTTTTAATGAAACAAGAAGCTGATTTGACTTGTCGCCTTGAGGCAGGATGGCTGCATAAATCGCGCTTGGTTTTAGCAGACCTGCTGCAACCGGGTTAACACTAACCATGCTGTCGGTAATGGCCACCATCCTATCAACAAGGGCAACATCCTCTCTTGTCAGTAGCGACTTCCATTCATTGCTTGCCTTAAGCGATTGGCTAATCTGCGTGTAGTTGTCAATCTTTACAACTAGAGGGGCATCCGCAGGTAAAGCAGCGGTGGCCTCTATATCTTTTTTACGCTCGTTCGACAGCCAATTATAAACTACAACGGCAATTGTTCCAACCACTAACGCCGCAACTGTAATTAAAATGCCAACCTTTTTCATCTGTCAGCTGCTTTTTTTAATGTAGCTACTAATGGTAACATAAAGGTGCTAAATTAGTCAGGATTAATCTTAAAAAGATACTTGGTTTCTTAGAAAATGCAGCTCATTTTGCTGCGGCTGATTTACTCAATCCTGTTAACCCCTCGTCCCAGCTGGATTTCTTATTACATGGAATTAGCTGCATGAACATTTTTCTTACATTTATACCTGTTGCGGATTATACTAATTTGTAGCAGCAAGAGCAAAACTTATCCGGTTGATTGATTTTTTTAACTTACACGATGATGCCATATGAAGTTGACGCATAATAGTTTAAGGCTGATGGTGCTGCTCTCATCATTTGTGATAGTTGGCAACGCTAACGCTTTATCTCTTGGGAGCAGCGACACCTGTAAGGTTGACTATTTATCCTTTCAGTCTGGAATGATAATTGACCGCTACAATTCGCTGGGGGTAAGGATTTTTTTTGAGTATCAACGTGATATTAAAAAAAATTGGCAATGGGGAATTTCATACGAGAACTCCAGGCACCTTGGTTTTGCCGCAACCGATCAACCTTACGAGTTGGAAACAAACCTCAGCCTTTTCAGCCTGAACGGCTACTATAAGCTGAACGTTGTCAAAAACAGGCTTTTCTGGACAGCAGGGCTTGGGCTTGGAATGGTTCATGCATACTGGGAAAAGCCACTAAGCTATACATTTAGCGAAATGGAGCATCATAATATTTTTGGACCGGTTGCCAATGTAAGTCTTACGCTGAATGTTAGGATTACAAAGAGAGTATATATCGAAGCGTCCCCTCTGGTTGTTGTAATGCCTACCAATAGGGTTTACTTTTCGACAATGGACGAGGAGCATTTCAACAACTTTTTTGCCTTTACATTTTTTCCCTTTGGGGTAAAGTTCAGGCTATAGAGAAACTTTTAATAATGTCATAAGGTTGAAAAGGGCAGGTCAGGGTATCTCCAACCGTAAACAGAAACCAGGTTGGGCAGCTGCCTCAAAGCTGACAAAATGAGTAGTTCGGGGTGGAAAGTTTAAAATATGGTTTTACCTCTTGGGCCAACACCAAAGGTTATTCAAAACGGAGGAATGCGCCAACAATGGCGATTAACGTAAAGGGATTTTTTTACCTTGGTAATTACTGCTACAACCAGCTTAAACCCTAACTTTAACTTATTATGCTTGTAGCTAGGCACCTACAGGTTGGTAGCGCCAGACCTTGCATTCGTCGGGGCAGGATGAAAGAAGCTCGTGAACGGTCATGGAGAAAAGCGGATGAATGAAATTCGGAGCAATCTCGTTGAGCGGTTCAAGCACAAAGCGACGCTTGTGCAGGTGCTTGTGGGGAACAATAAGTTCAGGTGTGAAAAGCACAAGCTGGTCGTAGAAAAGAACATCAATATCTATTGTTCTGGAGGAATACATGATTCCCTGATGCTCACGTCCCAGCTTCGACTCTATGTAGGATATCTCGAGCATGAGCGCAGCCGGGGTTAAGCTGGTTTCGACCATGAGCACTTGCCCTAGAAAATTATCGTTGCTTGAGAAACCCCAAGGTTCAGACTCAAAAATTGCCGATTGCTTGCTAACTGTCCCGATTCGTGCAGAAATAAGGTTGCGTGCTTCTTCCAAATTTTTCTCCCTGGCACCTAGATTCCCGCCAATTGTGAAGTAAACCCTTGCCATTTCCCTTTACCAGTTTATATGGTACAAACTTATTTGAAATTTTACTAAAATGTTCTTAGACCGGTTAATTTTTACGAACAATTTTAATGGTATGTTTGGTTTTCGTCGAATAGCTATATTTTTAATTTACAAGAACCCATTATTACAACAGCAAAAAGAATACCAGCTGCAAAGGTTAAACAGGCGAATTCGGTGTAATGTTCACCTAACACATCTACTGCCTTAAAAGTTGGTTATGGCCAATTTAACCTTTTACCGGCAAAGTTTGCGACATAGCCGTAGCTAAGTATGGCCTCCTGCCTGCAACCAAACAGCAAATTATCCCTTACTGCAAGGCTGTTAAAGGGCTGCTCTTTTGCAACGATGTAGCAACCCCATGCTCAAATACAGGCGCCCAAAGTAACACCAATCGAGGGTTACGCTA
>DCDD01000170.1 GCA_002316235.1 Bacteroidales bacterium UBA1064 | reverse complement strand
GCCCTAAAAAAAATTGACAAGGCAAAAATCTACCTGGACAGCACAATTACCATAGCCCAACAAATAGGAAGCCCTTGGCATCTCCAGTCTGCCTATGAAGCATACTCGGATTACTTTGTTCAAAAATCAGATTATTTATCGGCGTTACTTAGCTATAAGAACGCTTCACGGTTCAAAGACAGCCTTTTAAACGAGAAAAATGCACGACATCTTTCAACAATACAGACAATTTACGAAACCGAAAAAAAGGAAAAGGAAATTAGCTACTTGCTGCAAGAACAGGCACTAAAGCAAAAAGAACTTGAAAAGAATAACGCACAGAAAAATGCTCTCATTATTGGACTTGTACTAAGCTCTTTAGTTGTTATTGTTTCTCTGTTTGCATGGAGAACAAAGGTAAAATCAAACATTGTTCTATCCGATCAAATTAAGGAGATTGAGGATAAAAATCGGCTCCTTGAAATTCAAAAGGAAGAAATTGAACAACAAAAAATTAAAATAGAAAGCAACCAGGCCTTTATCGAGCAAAAAAATAAAAATCTTGAAGAGGCGCATAAGATTATTGAGAGCTACATCGAAAATATTACAGATAGCATTAGGTATGCAGAAAAAATACATGAGTCAATTCAACCCAGCTTGAGCGATATGCTATCCATTTTCTTAGATGCGTTTATTTACAGCAAGCCTAAAGATATTGTTAGTGGAGATTTTTGCTGGTTAACCCGAAGGGATAACCTGGTTTTTCTGGCTCTAGCCGACTGCACTGGACATGGCGTCCCGGGTGCTTTTATGAGCACAATAGGTATTAACATTCTGAATCAAGCCATTAACGAACAACACCTTTACTCTCCTGATAAAATACTAACTTTCATAAATCGTACTCTCATTAATAGATTAAATAAGTCAACAGGAGAGCAGGTTCTGAAAAACAGCATGGACATAGCTGTTTGTACTTTTGATACCGAATCGCTTTTACTGAGCTATTCTGGAGCGCTTATTCCTATTTTTATCCAAAAGGGGAATTCCGTTGAAGAAGTAAAACCCGACTCTATTACCCTTGGCACAAACTTTAGCCACTCAGCATCGGGCTTTTCACTTCAAAACATTCAGCTTAATCATGGGGACTGGGTTTACTTATCCTCCGATGGTTTTTTTGACCAACTTGGTGGCGAATCACGTAAAAAATTCACGCGAAAGCAATTCATGCAGATAGTTGCGGATAGTCCTAATATGAAGGGTAATGTTAAGGTAGATATAATCGAAAAGAAATTTTTGCAGTGGATGAATAGAACCCCGCAACTCGACGATGTGCTTGTTTGGGGATTTCAGGTATAGAGCCCAAATATTATTTAAGAAAATTTTCGGACTGTTGAAAATCCCCGATACAACATCCCTACAACTTAAAATTTCCAATACCCACACCATCAACATGAACGAAAACAGGAGCATCGAACGCAAACGTTTTTGCATCAGCCTTTTTGTATCGCTTATTTTCATTGTAGCGCTTTGGTGCATTAAAATCTTTGAAATAGTTGAGGGTATTTCACTCTATAGGCTGGGTGTTTTTCCTAGACAAATAAACGGACTGCCTGGAATAATTTTTTCACCATTAATCCATTCAGATTTCAACCATCTGATAAGTAATTCGTTATCGCTTTTATTCTTACTTATTGGATTACTATATTTTTATAGAGACCTATCATATAAGGTAATATTGTTTATTTGGATTACAAGTGGGCTAATGGTTTGGGTTGGAGCCAGGGACAGCTACCACATTGGGGCTAGCGGTCTCATTTATGGATTGGCCTCGTTTCTTTTCTTTAGTGGTGTGGTAAGGCATGATCAAAGACTTATGGCAATTTCGTTGATTGTGGTGTTTTTTTATGGTGGGTTAATATGGGGAATTCTTCCGGTTTATCCAGCAATTTCGTGGGAGTATCATCTTTTTGGCGGTATTAGCGGTCTAATTGCTGCAATATTATTTCGAAATCAGGGACCACCTAGAAAAGTCTGGAGCTGGGAACAGGAAGAGGATGAAAATACACCAGAAAATTTGTAGTATTTTTTCTGTACAAAAATTGGTTTTTGGTTACAAATACATTTGTTCGAATGCTTTAAACATCGAGGTTAAGAAAATTGAACAGCCATTTTAGCTTCTACAAACTTGCGTTAAAAACCGGATGTTCCTGCGGGTTTGTGCAAGTTGACTTGCAGGAGTGTTTCCTGTCTTGTCATCAACCTAACGCTTTATAGAATATTCAACATGGATGACCCTTCCCTAATTTCCCAATAATTCCAAACGAGAGAATCCCACTTTTTAAATACTTTTGCCTAACCAGAAAATTATGGAATGGAATCCCATATTATAATTAATCAACTCCTTGCCTTTATAGTTTTAGCTGTAATTGGAGCAATTGCCTCGTGGAGGAAAATTATTAATGACGAGGGGAAAGATTTCCTATCACGATTAATTATTGATGTTACTCTTCCCTTATTGATTGTTTCCACCTTTCTCAAACTCGAAAGCAACCCCCGACTTCTTGTAAACGGTTTATGGCTATTTGTTCTGACTTTTGTAAATATTGGTGTTCTGTATATGGCAGGAACGTTGTCTGCCAGAGCACAAAAGTTATCTCCATCTGACTCAACCGTGCATGTTCTTCATACCATGTTTGGAAATATTGTTTTTCTGGGTTTTCCTTTATTTGATGCCCTCTTTCCTAACGGGGTAGGAGTTTTTTATGCTTCCGTTTACCAGCTGGCTTCCAATTTTATTACCTATACCTATGGAACCTATAAGCTAAGTGCGGGAGTTCAAAAATCCAAATTGGGTAATTTTTTTAATATAAACACAATTGCCCTGCTGCTCGGCATCCTGCTCATGGTGTTAAAGGTTAAACTACCTGCTTTTATCCTAGAGCCAATTTCGAGTCTTGGCAAATGTACCAGCCCGCTCTCCATGGTTTATATTGGAGCGCTGCTGGCCGGCATGAACTTGAAATCAACTTTTAAAACTACAAGTATTTATGTTCTTACAATCAACAAGTTAATAATTGTCCCTTTACTACTAGGTTTTATATACTCTTTTCTCAGAAGGTCGTTTAATTTAAACCTATCAATAGAGGCATTTGTCGTTTTGGTTATGCAGGCAGCTATGCCTTGCCAGACGATTGTTGTAGTAATGTCTAGACGTTACGGCGGAAGCCATGTACTAGCAACAGGGAACTTATTTATCTCTACCATCTTTAGCATCATCTCACTACCTTTGGTTTACCATTTTTTGGTAAGTATTTATTCTTAGTTAAATATATTATTAAATTATAAAACGATAAGGTGCATATAATGAATCAAATATAAAAAATCAAAACGATATACATAGTTTTTGTGCGTAGATTCACAAATTTTCAAATGGAATAATTTTTAACTATTAGTACCATGAGAGTAGTTATTCAGCGTGTTAAAAGTGCTAAGGTGGAAGTAAACAATCATGAAGTTGGCTGCATACACAAGGGCTTATTGGTCCTTTGTGGTTTTGAAGTGGAGGAATCGGAAGAGGATTTACAATGGATGGCCTCAAAAATTTGCAAGCTGCGAATATTTGATGATGAAACTGAAACCATGAACCTTAGCATTAAGGATATATCCGGAGAAATACTAGTGGTGAGTCAGTTTACCCTTCACGCCAGCACTAAAAAGGGTTGCCGACCATCATATGTGCGCGCCGCTCCATCTTCGTTGGCCATATTGTTTTACAACAGATTCTTAAATTTATTGGAGATCGAGCTGGGCTCTAAAATCGCTGCTGGGGTTTTTGGAAAAATGATGGAGGTTTCATTAGTAAACAGTGGCCCTGTAACTATAGTGATAGATTCTAAAAATAAAGAATTTTGAAAATGACATTCGAAGAGGCACAGAAGGAAGTTGACTCCTGGATTAGGGATCACGGCGTGAGGTACTTTAGTGAGCTGACAAACACCGTGCTTCTGATGGAAGAAGTCGGCGAGCTGGCAAGGATTATTGCCCGCAAATTTGGCGAGCAGTCTTTTAAAGATAACGAAAGCGCCGATGGCTTATCCGACGAAATGGCGGATGTTCTTTTTGTTTTAATTTGCCTGGCCAATCAAACAGGGGTATCCCTTTCTGAAGCATTTGAGAAAAATATTGAAAAAAAAACACAAAGAGACTCCCAGAGGCACAAAAATAACCCCAAGTTATTTTAACTTTGTAGCATAACCGAACTTTTAATATTTTATACAGTATGGATTTTTTTGTTGAAGATAAATTTAACCTTGAGGTTAATGGGGAAGAAGTCGGGCGCCATTTGGCACGAATTAAGGATCTCGCACTTTCCCGGCTTGGTGATACCGATAAGTTGAAGGCTTGTTTTGGCTCGATTGACCTAACAACCTTAAACACAACAGACACTGCTGAAAGAGGGAAACAATTTGCTGAAAAAGTTAACGGCTTCACTGTTGATTTTCCTGAAATGCCAAGCGTGGCTGCAATTTGCGTATATCCAACACTAGTATCATCCGTAAAGGAGAACCTAAAAGCTAAAGGGGTTAAGATTGCCTCCGTTGCCGCAGGATTTCCTTCGTCGCAAACCTTTTTGGAGATTAAACTTTCTGAATGTAGGATGACTATTGGCCAGGGGGCTGACGAGATTGATGTGGTTATTCCGGTGGGATCTTTTCTACAGGGAGATCTGTATAGCGTTTTCAGCGAGGTAAAACAAATAAAGGAAACTGCTGGCGATATTCATGTTAAGGTAATACTGGAAACGGGAGCCCTTCCTTCGCTGAAAGAAATAAAGCTGGCTTCTTTTTTAGCTATGGAGGCTGGAGCCGATTTCATAAAAACATCTACAGGAAAGCTTGAACCCGCAGCTACACCCGAGGCCGTTTTTGTTATGTGTACCGCAATTAAAGAGTACTTTGAAAAAACAAACCGTAAAGTTGGCATTAAGCCTGCAGGCGGCGTTGTAACTTCTTCCGAAGCCCTGGTTTACTATACCATCGTTGAACAGGTTTTGGGTTCGTCTTGGCTATCCCCCGACCTGTTCAGGCTGGGAGCAAGCAGACTGGCAAACAACCTTCTTTCAGATATTTATGGTCGTGCTGTAAGCTACTTTTAAGTCTCAGAACATACAGAACAAGTTTTTTTATATAATTGAAGAAAGCGCTTATTTAGCCAAAGGTTGCTTTATCCCTGGGCTAGGCTCCTGAAAACCTCTTTTTACCATAAGGGCGACGGATATACGCCATTAAGCGTTAGCTTCCTGAGCTGATCAACCACATGAATTTTATCGCCAGGATAGGTAACCCCAAACCATTCGGAAGTAGTAGAAAGAACCTTACATGTTGCCAATCCATCCTGAATGGCACGGTTGACAACTGTTGGTATATATATTTCCGATTTTTTGTGATCGGGGATCCCGTTTAAAAACTCTTTAAGCAATGTTTCTGTAAGGGTAAAAAAGTCCTGAGTAAACCCCCAGAAATTCATCGATACCAGCATGCTGCCGTCTAGCTCAATGCGGTTACCCGAGTCGTCTATATTAAATATTTTCCCATCAACCCTTTGAATCCTGGTAAACTCAACAATACTCTTAAGAAATGATGCGTTGTCAACTTCACAAGCGCCCCTAGACACAGACCCTTGTTCAGAGAGTGTATTGTTGAGCCTGAATCCCACCATAAAGTATTGGCCGTTTTTAAGATTGCTTCTTGAGAGCTCATTTGCCAGAGTTTTAAATGTATCGTAACCATAAAAATCATCAGCATTTATAACGGCAAAAGGCTCGTTAACCATTTTACGGGCTACCCAAACAGCATGAGCTGTACCCCAGGGTTTTTCCCTTTCCGGAGGACAGGTAATGTTATCGGGAAGCATGTTAAGCTCCTGAAAGACTATATCAAAATTAACATCACGGCTAAACCTGTTTCCAAAAATTTTCATAAAATCTTCCTCGATACTGCGGCGGATAACAAAAATAACTTTTCCAAAACCAGCCCGAATGGCATCGTAAACCGAGTAATCAATTATTGTTTCGCCGTATGGCCCCAGACCATCAACCTGCTTTAAACCACCATATCGGCTGCCCATTCCGGCAGCCAGGATAATTAGCGTTGGCTTCATCATGGTATATTTTACAAACTTAAATTTTTAGGGTTGACAAAAGTAGCATTTATGGCACAGCTATGGTAAACCAACCATTCGAATTTTGATATTTTTAGCAATATAATTTGATAATAATAACGATAAAGTCCATATATATAGCCACATAGAATCAGCAATTAAACTAAAAGTTTAAACATTAAATTTCTTTCTATACAAATAGCTTAAAGGTATTAACAGTTAAAATACCTACTTTTGCAGAAACAAGGGCTTAATGATGAGACGTTCGGATATAGAAGTTATGGCTCCTGCGGGAAACTTTGAATCGCTGATGGCTGCAATTCAAGGGGGTGCCGATGCTGTTTACTTCGGAGTCGGTAAATTAAATATGCGGGCTAAATCCAGCGTCAACTTTCTTGAAGACGACCTTTACGAAATTGTTCGCATTTGCTCAGCAAGCAATGTTAAAACCTACCTGACCGTAAATACCGTGCTTTATGATGAGGACATAGACGACATGCATAGGTTAATTGACACTGCCAAAAAGGCCAGGGTTTCCGCGGTAATTGTTTCAGACCAGGCCGCAATGGAGTATGCCCGTCAGGTAGGAGTCGAAGTTCATCTTTCAACGCAGCTAAATATAAGCAATACCCACTCGTTAAGGTTTTACTCGCAGTGGGCCGATGTGGTAGTGCTTGCCAGGGAGCTCAACCTTCAGCAGGTCAAATTAATTTCGGAAGGAATTCATAAGCATAACATTAATGGTCCCTCGGGGAACAAGGTTAGGCTTGAACTTTTTGTTCATGGAGCACTTTGTATGGCCATCTCCGGGAAGTGCTACCTTAGCCTCCACCAAAAGAATTATTCTGCCAATCGAGGCGAATGCCTGCAAATTTGCAGGAGAAGCTATACGGTAACCGATAACGAAACCGGCTCGCAGCTCGAAATAGACAACGAATACATCATGTCACCTAAAGACCTCTGCACTATTTCCTTTCTCGATCAAATTCTTGATGCGGGCATTAGGGTGCTTAAAATTGAAGGACGGGCTAGGGGTCCCGAGTATGTAAAAACCGTAACATCCTGCTACGCTGAGGCAGTTGAAGCAATTGTTTCAGGCCAATATACACCCGACAAGGTTGAAGGTTGGACTAAACGGCTTACATCGGTATTCAATAGGGGCTTTTGGGATGGTTACTACCTTGGGCGCAAGTTGGGGGAGTGGAGCAATTCCTATGGAAATATCGCAACGGAACGCAAGCAGTATGTGGGAAAAATTAGCAACTACTTTTCCGACATGGGAGTTGCCGAGCTAAACGTTGAGGCAACGGAGCTATACCTTAATGATAAGGTTTTAATAATAGGGCCTACTACCGGCGTTATTGAAACACTGGTATCCGAAATACGTGTTGATAACCAGCAGGCCAGCTTTGCTCCAAAGGGACTTCCGTGCTCTATTCCTGTCCCATCAAAGGTTCGTCGCTCCGATAAGCTTTACAGGATTATTTATTCTAAGCCTTGATTGCAGCCTATACCACCCAAGCGTTAACTTAGGAATGGGTAGAATGTTTTAAGTGATATTTTCAGAAACATCAATACATGATTGATAAACAAAATTATAAATGCTCAAGTTGAAATTTTTATTTTAGATGATGGTTTAAAGATTTTTACAAGGATTTCGGCACATTGCTTAAATCGGTGATTGTAATAACCACAAAAGATCTTTTTGAATTGTTAATCATTGAATTTATTTAAATATATCATTAAGTAACTTAATATAAATTAACTATGGTTAAGAATTTTAGCGAGTTGTGCAATAACATTTTTGATGAATGCACAAAATACTACCACACTATGGATAATGTGGATGCTAACCCAAACGTTCCTTATAAAAGTAACACCATCGAGCACTCCCTCTTCATTAAGAATTGGATTGATGCAGTTCAGTGGCACCTGGAAGATTTGATTCGCGACCCGAACATCAATCCCGAAAAAGCGCTTCTGCTAAAACGAAGAATCGACAAGTCAAATCAAGATAGAACCGATTTGGTTGAGCAAATTGACAGCTACTTTTTAGAATACTTTAAAGATGTTCGCCCCCAAAATGGGGCTACAATCAATACCGAAAGCCCGGCATGGGCAGTTGACAGGCTCTCCATTCTAGCCCTAAAAATTTACCACATGGAACAGGAGGTTAGCAGAACTAATGCTTCAGCTGATCATGTGGCTACTTGCCGACAAAAATTAACTATTTTACTGGAGCAACGAAAAGATCTCTCCATGGCAATAGATCAGTTGTTGGACGACATTGCCAATGGCAGAAAGTATATGAAGGTATACAGGCAAATGAAAATGTATAACGATCCCTCTCTGAACCCCATTCTTTATGGCAAGAATGAAACCAACCCTTAAGGAGAACAAACCGAAGAAACTTTTGGTAATCCGCCTCAGCGCCATTGGTGATGTTGCCATGACCGTTCCTGTTCTCTGGTCGGTAGTAAAGCACAACCCTGACGTTCGCGTTACTTTTGTATCGCAGAGCTTTGCTCGCGACATAGTTAGCCAAATTCCTGGAATTCAATTTTATGAAGCCGACACCAAGAATCGCCATAAGGGTTTTTGGGGGATTTTTAAACTTTTCAGGGAGCTTAAAAATCTTGATAGGTTTGATGCTGTAGCCGATTTGCACAATGTAATTAGAAGCCGGGTTATTGGCGTTTTGTTTAGGATTGGTGGAATACGCTATGAGGTAATAGACAAGGGAAGAAAGGAGAAAAAACAACTATGTAGCGTAAAGAATAAAAAATTGGTAGAGTTGAAGCCTACTACCGAACGCTATGCAGATGTTTTTCGTCACTTGAACCTGGTCGTTAGTAGCGATTTCGATTACTTATTTGACGAGGCCCGGTTGCCTGATGATATTAGTGCATACCTGGGGTATAAAAGTGGCACCTGGATAGGTGTAGCTCCTTTTGCAAAGCATAAAGGGAAGATATATCCGCTCAACCTGATGGAAGCCGTTGTGTCGAGATTGGCAGCAAATAAGAGTTATAAGATAGTGCTTATTGGTGGTAGAAATTTTGAAAAGGAGTTGCTGGAGGAGTGGGCAAAAAAATACACAAATACATTTTCAGTTGCCGGTAAATACAGTATTTTAAACGAGCTTAAAATTATTTCTAATTTGGACGTGCTTATATCCATGGACTCTGCCAATATGCACCTTGCTTCGCTTGTTAACACTCCGGTTGTGAGCATTTGGGGCGCCACCCATCGTTTTGCGGGATTTTACGGGTGGAAGCAGAACGCCGATAACACCGTAGAAGTTGAGTTGTCCTGTCGCCCTTGCTCGGTGTATGGGAACAAGCCTTGTTTCCGTAAGGACTACGCATGTTTAAACCGAATCACCCCCGAAATGATTATTAGTAAGGTAAATTCAGTGGTTGATAGATATGGAAGAATTTGAAAAATCCATGATTTAGCCTAAAGTTGACAGCTGAATGGGTTTATCGTTAAATTTAATTTTATACTGTTGAATGATAAAGAGATATATAACTTTAATTAATATAAATGAGAAGAAAAATATTGATTATCTGAACTCAAACATCATATAAAAATGTTAATATTACAGGTTATGAGCATATTATAATGTAATTATGATTTATAGCACTCCGTTGTCTTTCTGATTAGTTTACCCATCACCACCATGGTTGGTATTGTTTAAAAGTGCTAATATTTTGTGAAAACGCTTTCAGACGGGATGCTCATATAATCGAACTAACGGAGGGATTACGGTTCGAGGGTTACCACAAAAAAATTAAAATTTCTGAATGGATGGATAGCGCACTAAGTGGCTCAACCAGCGATTAACCCAACACCTTTATTACCCGTTCTTTAAATGTAAATATTGGAGATAAGCTTTTCAAACACTGTAGTAAATATTTAATCATAAATCACAACAACCAGAAAATAACCCGAATAAAAATATTTTAATTTTTACTTAAGCGGGCAAGTTTTAATGCCACAGCCACTTGCATGGTGTTTTTTACTTACCTTTGCAGCAAAATAAATATTGTATGTCGTACGTTACGAAAGAAAAGTTGTTTAGTAAGGCTTGGTTTAAAGCCTACACCCTAATAACAATTGGTGCATTTGTGTTAGCTGCTGGGTTCGTGCTATTTATCGATCCCCATAGAATTGCACCTGGAGGTGTTTACGGAATCGGAATAATTGTACACTACCTTACCCAGGGCGTGTTTTCCTGGGCGCCCGAAGGATTTCCGATTGGGACGGTAGGCCTGCTACTCAACATTCCGCTTACCATTTTAGGAATTAAAATTCTTGGGCCACGTTTTGGTGTTAAAACGGTGGTGGGCTTTATTTTGTCGTCGGTTTTTATAGATACCCTTCACATGATTTATGGCTACCATCCTCTTGTGGACGATATGCTACTTTCGTCAATTTTTGGAGGGGTTCTAATTGGCTTCGGGCTTGGGCTGATTTTTAAATCAAAGGCAACCAGTGGCGGTTCCGACATTATTGCTATGATAATTGCAAAGTACACCAGGTTACCATTAGGACAGCTGATGATTTATGTTGACTCTACCATCGTTCTAATAGCGCTTGTAGCATTTAAGGATTGGAAAATCCCCCTCTACTCATGGGTGGTGATCTACATAACGGGGAAGGTGATAGATATGACCATAGAGGGAGCCAGCTACGATAAAGCCCTGTTTATCATTAGCGACCGTTACGAGGAGGTGAGGTCAAAAATCATCAACGATCTCGAAAGAGGCGGAACGCTTATTAGCGTTAAGGGAATGTATAGCGGTGAGGAAAAAAAGTTGATTTTCACGAACGTTTCCCGCAGAGAGGTTTTTATGCTTAAGGATTACATTCGTGAAATAGATCCTAAGGCTTTTATTACAGTTATTGATGCCAACGAGATTCTTGGCGAGGGGTTTAAACCAATCAGCGAGGCTCTTTAGTTCTGCAGGCAAATGTTAAACAATTCAACCAGTTGGTTTATAATCCATCACATAATTTAAAGGTCAGCAACAGTGAATCAATTACTTTAAATTAAGAATGGCTACAGAATAAGCCCTGTTATTGTGCTGTGAAATAAACTTTATATCTTTGAAGCCTCAAATTCTTTGAAACGGTATTGCCCGGGTGGCGGAATTGGTAGACGCGCTGGTCTCAAACACCAGTGGTAGCAATACCATGCCGGTTCGATCCCGGCCCCGGGTACTTATCCAACCACCAGTTTTACTTAAAAGTTGCTTCATTTTCTCCGTTTACTGTACAGCTATAATTCAAATCTATAGTAGCAAAAACGCTGCAAACGTTAGCCCTTCATGAATAAGACGACCAGTTTTAATGACCCCAAACAGCTTCAGTTTGACAGACGTTATCTGGAAATGGCTAAAATTTGGGCAAAAAACTCTTACTGTAAGCGTAGGCAGGTGGGAGCGCTTATTGTCAAAAATAGAATGATAATATCTGATGGGTACAATGGAACACCCTCAGGTTTTGAAAACATCTGTGAGGATGAGAATGGTCTTACTAAGCCTTATGTTCTTCATGCCGAGGCAAATGCAATTACCAAGGTGGCTAAATCAGGAAATAGCTCAGAAGGAGCAACCCTTTACGTAACCTCGTCGCCGTGCATGGAATGCGCCAAGCTAATCATTCAGGCGGGCATAAAACGGGTAGTTTTCTGCGACGAATA
>DCDD01000084.1 GCA_002316235.1 Bacteroidales bacterium UBA1064 | reverse complement strand
CTAACTGTTCATGTTGCTCTCGCAAATCGTTTCCTAAAAATTTCGGAAACCAATAATCTGCCTTACCTCGTTAATGGTTTTGGATGCGCTCTCACGCGCTTTTTCTGCTCCATGGTGTGCTACCTGGCTTAGGTAGGCATCGTTTGCCAGAATTTCCTCAATTCTTTCCCTTATTGGCGTGGTAATCCGTATGATATCCTCTGCCAGCTGTTTTTTCATATCCCCGTAGCGAATATGGCATGAGCTGTATTGCTCCTCAAAGTAGCTGTACGTTTCAGGATCGGAAACTACCCGCATGAGGGTAAAAAGGTTTTTTACCGGCTCCGATTTTTCCTGGTTTGGTTGGGTGGGTCCCGAATCGGTAACTGCTTTCATCACCTTGCTACGTATGGTCTTTGGGTCGTCGTACAGGTATATGGCATTACCTTCCGATTTCCCCATTTTACCCGAACCATCAAGCCCCGGTATTTTTACGAGCTCCTTTCCAAAGTTGTATGCCACTGGTTCGGGGAAGTAATCCACCTTGTAGAGCCTGTTAAATCGGTTGGCAAATGTGCGGGTCATCTCCAGGTGTTGCTCCTGGTCCTTTCCCACCGGAACCATGGTAGCCTTGTGGATAAGAATGTCGGCGGCCATAAGCGTGGGATAGGTAAGCAGCCCGGCATTTATGTTGTCGGGGTGTTTGCGTATTTTTTCCTTGAACGAAGTGCATCGCTCCAACTCTCCCACGTAAGCGTTCATGTTGAGTAAAAGGTAGAGCTCCGGAACCTGGGGCAAATCGCTTTGCACGTATAGCGTGGCAATTTCGGGGTCAAGCCCACATGCCAGGTACTCGGCTAAAACCTGCTTAACCGATCCATGCAAATCTGTGGGTGTTGGGTGAGTGGTAAGCGAGTGGTAGTCGGCAATAAAAAAGAAGCACTTGTGCTCGTGTTGCATTTGAACAAAGTTTAGCAAAGCTCCATAGTAGTTTCCCAAATGAAGCTTGCCTGTTGAGCGTATTCCGCTAAGTACAATTTCCATGGCTTGTGGTGCGTAGGTTATGTTTAACTACAAAAATACAACTTTATGCCGTACAATTTCCATGTTGAATGGCAGGGAGCGATGCAGCAATGTTGATATAAGGTAGTATTTTGATATTGAAGCAATTACTTTGGGTTGATTTGTGGCTGCTACGGATTTTATTTACTTTAACCTCTACTAAAAAAAAACTCAACCCTGCGTGGGTTGAGTTTTTAACAATGCTCCTAATTATTGCTACGGGATTTTACTGTTTAATTTTCCTGTTTTTACGTTTTTCAACAGCTTTTTCAAGGTCGTAGGCAATAGGTGTTGCAATGAATACGGTAGAGTATGACCCGCTTATAGTACCAATGATTAAGGCAAAGATAAAGCCCCTGATAACCTCGCCACCAAGGAAGAACATGGGAACTAAAACAATAAGCACGGTGAAGGAGGTTACAAAGGTTCGGCTGAGGGTGTCGTTGATAGCGTTGTTGATGTTATCGCGTGATGAACGCTTGGGGTAGAGCTTGTTGTACTCCCTGATACGGTCGAAGATTACAACGGTGTCGTTGATGGAGTACCCAATAATGGTTAGCAGGGCGGCAATAAACGACTGGTCGGCCTCGAGCCCAAAGGGCACCCTGAAGTACAGCAGCGAGTACATTCCCACAATCATCATGGTATCGTGGAAAAGCGATACTATAGCACCGGTGCTATAGCTCCACCAGCGGAAACGAATAAGCACGTAAAGGAATATCACGATTAGTGCCAGGATAACCGCAATTACCGCATCGCGCTTGATGTCCTGTGCAATGGTAGGCCCTACCTTTATGGAGCTTTGCTTGTAGGTGGTTTGAAAATCCTTCAGGGTGGTTCCATCTTGCAGGTAGGGTTTTAGCCCAACGTAGAGCAGGGAGTCCATTTCGTTCTCAATATTTTCATCCTTTGAGTCTATTTTGAACTTGGTGGTAATCTTCACCTGGTTCTGACCCCCAAATGTTTTAACCTCGGGCGCCTCGTTAAACACATGCTTTAGGTCCGAGGCAATATCGGTTGTCGAAACCGCATCGTCAAACCTTACCACATACGAGCGGCCTCCCGTAAAATCAATACCCTGATTCAACCCCCTTACACCCAGCGATATAAATATTATCAAAAAAAGTGAACCGGAAAAGATGTAGGCGTACTTTCGTATGCCGATGAAATCAATGTGTAGATTTCTAAAGGCATGCTCGGTAAATTTAACGGAGTACCGGATGTTGATGTTATGGTTTATCATCCAGGTTTGAATAAGCCTGGAGATAAGTATTCCGGTGAAAAGGGAGGTAATGATACCGATGATGAGCGTGGTGGCAAAACCTCGAATTGGGCCTGTGCCAAATACGTAGAGAATAATTCCGGTTAGCAGGGTAGTAACGTTACCGTCAATAATGGCAGAGAGGGCATTCCTATACCCCTCGTTGACTGAGGGTATAGTCCCTTTTCCCGATCGTAATTCCTCCCTTATTCGTTCAAAGATGAGAACGTTTGTATCAACGGCCATACCCAGCGTTAGCACAATACCTGCGATTCCCGAAAGGGTAAGCGTTGCCCCGAAAGAGGCCATGATTCCCATGATGAAGAAAAGGTTGAAAAACAAGGCGATATCCGCAACCAAGCCTGCCTTGAAGCTGTACCATACCATCATGAAGAGCAGCACGAGGATAAAGGAGAGGATAAAGGAGTTCATACCTGAATTAATAGACTCGGTTCCCAGCGATGGGCCCACCAGCTCTTCCTGAACAATGCGGGCGGGAGCCGGCATTTTTCCAGACTTTAAAATGTTCGCAAGGTCTTTTGCCTCGTTGATGGTAAAATCACCGGTTATTTGTGAACGTCCACCCTTAATCTCGCTCTGCACCCTTGGGTAGGAGTAAACGTAGTTATCAAGTACAATAGCTATACAGCGACCAATATTTTCACCGGTCATGCGCGCCCAAACTCTTGCCCCTTCGGCATTCATGGACATGTCAACTTCGGCGCTACCCTTTGTCTCTCCAAACGCCTCTCTGGCGTCGGTTATTACACCCCCATCGAGGGGAGCCTTACCGTCGCGACTGGTTACCTTGAGGGCAATAAGCTCGTAAAGCGATTCCGATTTATCCCATTTTGGGGGTTTTACACCCCACAAAAATTTCACATCAACCGGAAAAAGAGACTTGATTTTGGGCATCCTGAGTATCTCGTTAACCCTGGCCGTATCCTTTACATGGGCGTAACCTACCAACGGTCCGGGGGCCGGTTGGTCCTGGTACAGGTTGGGCTGGAGTAAGCTGAACAGGGGATATTTTTTAGCCTGGTCGGCCTGTGTAGCCGAAAGGGAATCCTCTGTTGAAGGTGTGGTTTTAAGCTTAGCTAAAAGATCGTCGGTGGCCGTATCCTTTTTTGCGGTTAGCTCCTTGTTGCTGGTGCTTTTAATGGAATCCGTCTTAGCC
>DCDD01000075.1 GCA_002316235.1 Bacteroidales bacterium UBA1064 | reverse complement strand
ATTGCACCCCGTTGGGGCTGAAAAATGAAAAAGCAAAGAATATTTTCAAGTTTTGACGGACTTAAAACAATGACAGGCTTTCGTGGAATATTAAGTTCAACGCTAAATTTCGACTGTTAACAATTAACAGGTTCAGTTCTAACGGGTCTTTTCGAGTTGTCAACGAGATGCCCCAGTTCTCCTGAACCGTACTAGCTCTCCGTCGAAAATCATTCTAAAGGTGTAGCTGTAGTCCAGCAATCCTTGCCTGGTATCGTAGTAGCCATTTACTCCAACTCCAAAGGTAAAACCCTGTTGGAGGGTCTTACTGTACTCCAGCGAACAGGTTACGAGCTTGCGAACCTTTGAATCGAGTGTAGGGTTAACAGTTGACAGGGAACCAAAAAGTTCTTCACCTCTGGGATTAATAAATGATCTGGCATGCCAGTAACCAAATGAAAAGCGGGTAAAAGGCCATTCCATTTGAATCCTTGGGTAAAACGCGTAGCCTTGATCATATTTAAGGTGGGGATTTGGCGATTTGTCAGCCGAAAGAAAACCTGAAACCTCGATGCTAAGATTGGCATTGCCCGGTTTGAGAGGAATTAGTATACCTGCCGTTTCTCCAATGTTAACAATTGTGGTAACCGGAAGATTGGTGCTGTCTATCTGACCACCCTGGTGGGTAGCCAATGCCATTGTTTTAGTAAAAAAGACGGGGGTCTTACTGTTTGATTCCAGATACTGAAAGGTAAATCCCACCGTAAACTGCTCCTGAAAAGGGCTACCCGTTTTTATGAACTGCTCCCAGTTAATCCACAAGTCGCTGAAGGTATTGTTCGTTTTATGCTTAAGCTGAACCCCGGTTTCGGGTTGGCTGGTAAACACCCGTTCGGACTTAAAAAGTGGTTCAGGAAGGAAATGGCCATTTCGGGCATCCAGTGTGCCAACCAGGATGGTAGAGCTTTTGGAAAGCTTTCGTGCAAGTGTCAGGACAGGGACTAAATGCTCCAGGCTATCGGTACCGGCCATATATAGAAGGTGAAAACCCGCTTCAACGCTATAGTTATCGGTACTGAAGTTAATAACGGGTTGTATAAAGAATCCCGGCAGTGTGTAGCCCTTTTTTATATCACCCGTGAACTCCTTGTTGTCAAAAAAGGCTGAGGAGTAAAGGTTTAAGCCTAGTGTAGAGGTGCTATCCTGTCCGTAGCAAAACTGTTGAATTGCAAGTAGCTGCACGAGAGCTAACGCAGCTGCAATTTTTGGCTTATGACCAATTCGTTTGCTTACCATGATGAATAAAAAGTTTATCTAATTGAAAATCGGGTAAAGGTATGCTCTTTTTTGCTAGTTTTTCCTAGTTTTATTGCTAATTTGATGTAATCCGATTTTGACTATCTTTAAGGTTTACAACTGTTTAGATGATGATGCTTATAGGTTGAGGCAGTTTGGTTCTTCTAGCTGTTAGGGTTTATCAACTTATAATAGGTAAACTCCTTAGGGACGGACGATTTTTTTAACATTGACCATAACACTAAAAGCAAACCCATGAAGCGCAAGCAAAAAATTCAACTTATTGCGTTGGCGGTGCTGGCCTTTTTGGCCATTTTTCTTAGCCTACCCCAAAATCGCTACATTGTTAAAGCTTTAATTTACCAGCAGGTAAATATTGACGACTATAAAATTTTCCATAACCGGACAGTCCGTATGGGGCAACCGCAACCATGGAAAATATCTCCTCAGTACAACCACTATCAGCTATCGGATAAGCAGCTGGAGTACTTTGAGAGGTATAAAACTGTTGCCTACCTTGTGGTGAAAGATACCGCCATACTTTATGAGTCTTACTGGGATGGTTACGGCTCAGATTCCTACTCCAACTCATTTTCTATGGCCAAGAGCATTGTTAGCTTGCTGGTAGGTTGCGCCCTTCAGGATGGCTACATAAGGAGTATTGACCAGCCGGTTGCCGATTTTCTTCCCGAATTCCGTCAGGATGGCCGGGATAAGATTACCATTAAGCATCTACTTACCATGAGCTCGGGGCTAAGCTGGGACGAGTCGTACAGCACCTTATTTTCTTTAACCACAAAGGGTTACTATGGAAACAACCTTGCAGGACTGGTTCTTGGACAGCACGTGGTTGAGGAGCCCGGTAAACGGTTTATGTACCGTAGCGGCGACACCCAGCTGCTATCGTTGGTTGTAGAAAAGGCTTCAGGGGAAACTCTTTCTGACTATGCTTCAAAACGTTTGTGGTCGAAAATCGGTGCAGAGCACGATGCACTCTGGTGCCTCGACAGGCAAAACGGTGTTGAGAAGGCCTTTTGCTGTTTCAACTCGAATGCCCGCGATTTTGCCCGCTTTGGCCAACTCGTGCTCAACCAGGGGACTTGGAATGGAGAGCAGCTAATCCCAAAGGACTATCTAGCAGAAGCGCTACAACCCGCCACCTATCTGATTGATGCCGAAACCGGAAAACCCTGCGATTTTTACGGCTACCAGTGGTGGCGTATTAACATGGATGGGCATGAGGTAAACTACGCCCGGGGTTTGCTGGGTCAGTACATATTTGTAATCCCCAGCCTTAATGCGGTGGTTGTTCGCCTAGGTCACCTCCGAGGCGACGTAACAATCGAAGGGCAACCCGAGGATGTTTACCAATACCTTCGTTGCGGAGTTGAAATCATCAAGCAATTACAAATACCAAGCGAGTATGAGCGAAAATGACAACCTGTTCCTGACTTTGGAACGGCTAAGGGTTAAGCTTCTGGCCTTTCCTGCAGCTGACGTAACGCTATTTGAAAAGGCTAAGAAAAAGCATATATCCCTTTTTAACCCCGAGCAAATTGAGTTTGTGAATGACAAACCCGATATTTTAATGTTTCTTACCGGAGGTTCTGAGCATATTGCTATTGAATCGGTTCAGGAGTACCGGTTTTACCTCATGCTGGCTTCACGGGAGGCCAACGCCTGGGCGTCGGCAACGGAGGTTAAGGCGTGGATGAACATGCATAATGTTTCATCCTTGCTTATAAACACCGATGACCCGCTAGCTTCAACCTACATCCAGGAGTTCTACAAGGCATCAAATGGAATACGTCATTTACACGGGCAGCGTCTTGGAGTAGTTGGCAAGCCGTCAGCATGGCTTGTTGCTTCTACGATAAGCCCTTTTTTACTTCAGAGCAGGCTGGGTATAGAGCAGGTTGACATTTCGTGGAATGAAATCATGTTCGATGAAATTCAGCAGGTGTCGCCGGATTTTACAACGCTGTTTGGCATGGCTGATGACAAGGAGGAGCTCATGGCCAGCGGAAGAATATTCGAGGGGTTGGCTTCCCTTATCCCCTTTTATAGGCTTAATGCCCTTTCGGTTGAGTGCTTTCCGCTGGTAAACCAAACCAGCCACACAGCATGTTTAGCCCTTGCCAAGCTTAATCTTGATGGATTTCCTACGGCATGTGAGGCCGATAGCTGTAGTGCTGCTGGAATGATGCTGGCTAACGAGGTGTGCGGGGTAATCCCCTGGATGGCCAATACCATTTTGGTCGAAGGTAATCGGGCGGTTTTTGCCCACTGCACTGCACCTCTCAACCTGTTGGAGGAGTTCAAACTCGATTCACACTATGAAACGGGCAAAGGGTATTCAATTGCCGGTAGCCTTAGGGCTCCGGATGTAACTATTTTCAGGTTGGACAACACCCTGAACAAGATTTTCATCACCAGGGCAGAAGTAAAGAGCAGACCAAAATCTAAAACGGCCTGTAGAACCCAGCTGGAGGTTGAAATTTCCGATTCGGCTGCCCGGTACTTTACCGATTCACCCTTTGGAAACCACCACCTGATTTTACCCAACAGCTACACCATGCGGTTAAAGCTGGCTGCCCGACTTTTGAGAATGGAGGTGGTAGAGTAGCCCAAAAGGGCTATGAACTTAGAGTTTGGCAGAAACAGAAAAGTAATCTTATCGGACAGGTCAAGTGGTAGGGCTGGCTAAACGGTAAGAATTTCCTTTTCCTTCTTATCGAGGAGCTCATCAACCTTTTTGTTGAAGGAATCGGTAATTTTTTGAATCTTGGCTTCGGCATCCTTAGCGGCATCCTCGGGTAACCCGTTTTTCTGTAACCGCTTCACCTCCTCAATGGCATCACGCCGGGCATTGCGAATGCTCATTCGGGCAGTTTCGCCAACGTGCTTAACCTGTTTAACAAGCTCCTTTCGGCGTTCCTCGGTGAGGGGTGGAACCATGATGCGAATGCTCTCACCATTGTTCTGGGGGTTAAACCCCAGGTTGGCTGCCATGATAGCCTTTTCTATTGGGTTAATCATGTTTTTTTCCCATGGTTGCACTACAATTGTTCTCGCATCGGGGGTTCCTACACTCGACACCTGAGATAGGGGCGTCATTGTTCCGTAGTAGTCTACCATAACTCCAGAAAGTATTGCGGGGTTAGCCCTGCCGGCGCGTATTACCCGTAACTCGTTTTCAAGGTGATCAATGGCTTTTTGCATATGTTCATCAGCAGTGCTGATGGTTGCTGTTGCATCGTTGGGGTTCATACACTTACTGTTAATTTTATTGTAAAAGTATTTAATTTTTAACTAAAGTTCCAACCTTATCGCCAAAGACAGCTTTTTTTAAGTTTCCAGGGGTGTTCATGTCAAAAACCAGGATGGGGAGGTTGTTTTCGCTACAGAGGGTAAAGGCGGTCAAATCCATAATTTTTAGCTTTTTATCGTATGCTTCAGTAAAAGTTATGCTCTCGAACCGCTGGGCAGAGGGATCTTTTTCGGGGTCGGCCGAGTAAACGCCATCCACCCGGGTTCCCTTTAAAAGAATGTTAGCGTTGATTTCAACTGCCCGAAGTGCCGAGGCGGTGTCGGTAGTAAAAAAGGGGTTTCCTGTTCCTCCGGCAATAATGCAGGCATTCCCTTCGGAAAGCACTTGTATGGCTTTGTCTTTTGAGTAGAGCTCACCTACGGGTTCCATTTTGGTAGCGGTGAGCACTCTTGCTTTTCCACCAATACCTTCTATGGCCGATTGAAGTGCCAGGCTGTTAATAACGGTGGCCAACATGCCCATCTGGTCTCCTTTCACCCGGTCGAAACCCATTGAACATCCCTTAAGCCCACGAAAAATATTTCCACCACCTATAACTATTCCAACTTCTACACCCAAATCGGTTACCTCCTTGATCTGACGCGCATACGAGTTAAGTACGTCGGTGCTTATCCCATAGGCGTCAGCACCCATAAGGGCTTCACCACT
>DCDD01000029.1 GCA_002316235.1 Bacteroidales bacterium UBA1064 | reverse complement strand
TCCTGCGTGTCTGGCGTGGTAGTCCCCAGTATGGCTGCAAACTTTTCCGCTGATTCAATATCCCCCTTCACCTTAAACTCGTTGGATATTAAGGTGGAACCTTCTTTAAAGTTGGCCATTATGAAATGAGCCATGGTGGCATCCTTTAATGCCTGCGATTTGGGCAAGTTCTGAGAGGCCTGCATGCCAGCTCCGTGCATGTTGTCCATACCCATCATAGCCTTATAGCCCGGAAGTTCAGGATCGAAGACAACCGGTAAGGGTGCAAAAAATTTTCGGGCTTCATCAGGAAAACTATTCAGCACCTCAAAGCCTCCTCCAGTCACTGCAGAGGCGTACCTGCGGGGAATATTGGTGGCAACGAACCTAACCCCACTTTCCTTGGCAAACTCAACCAACGGTTTATAGTCGGTCTGGTAGTTGTTCCAAAGTTTTGCCTCATCCTCAAAGCGTTTCATGGAGATAAGGCCAGACATGTACTCGTCGAGTATGAGCTGGTTATCGGCCTCAAACATCTCGGCTCCCATAATCAGGCTGCCGTTTTTCGCCCTAAAAAGGTCTTTTGCCAGCTCCAGCTCCAGCCAGTGGGCTATGGGGTTATCGTGGAGCTCTCCAAAAAACACAACATCGGTAGCTGCCGATCTATTAACTAAATCAGAGTACGAAGCCACATTTCCCTTTGAATCGAAAATGGTGTAGGCATTTTTATCCTGGGCAAAGGAAAACCCTGCTGTTAAACAAACGATTATGCAAAAAATGACTTTTCTCATATTTTTTTATATTTGCCAAACCTGGGATTTACACCTTTAGCTAAACAACGAGCTAAAGTAAACATTTTTAACAATTTATTCTAAGCATGGCGATATGGAAATCACACGAACATTCGACATTCTGGAAGCCGGAAAGGAAACCTATGAGAATCGTCCAGTTCTGGCATCCAGGCAAAACGGAACCTGGGAGGAGTACTCCATAGATAAGTACTCACAAATTGCGCACAACCTGAGCTACGGATTGATGGCCCTAGGTCTAAGACCTGGCGATAGGGTGGCCACCGTGTCGGGTAACCGACCCGAATGGAACTTCGTTGACATGGCCCTTTCGCAGGCAGGCATGGTGCATGTACCCATCTACCCCACCATCAGCCTTGATGAGTATAGGTACATCCTTAAGCATTCGGGGGTAAAAATGATTTTTGCAGGCGATAAGAGTATTTACGGCAAACTTCAACCCCTCACCGGTAGCCTTGAGAATTTTATCGGCATGTACTGCTTTCAGAATAATAACGAACTTCCCAGCTGGAAGGAAATTGCTGAAAAAGGGAAAAGTGTTGCCAACAGCTATATTGATGAGCTTTTCAGAATAAAAAAATCAATTAGTGCCGATGATGTTGTTTCACTAATCTACACTTCGGGAACAACGGGCATATCAAAAGGTGTAATGCTTACCCATAATAATTTTCTCAGCAATGTAAGGGCTTGCACCGGACTTTTTCCGTTAGAACCAGGAGATAAGGCAGTTAGCTTTCTTCCACTTAGCCACGTATTTGAGCGTATGGTGAACTACTACTACCAAAGCATTGGCCTTACAGTTTACTACATCGACAACCTGGCCAACCTGGGGAATGTCATCAGCGAGGTGAAACCACAGATATTCATGACCGTACCCCGAATGCTTGAGCAAACATACAATAAAATTATAGCGGTAGGAAAGGATCTTTCCGGTCTGAAGAAACAGGTTTTCTTCTGGGCGGTTAATCTGGGGTACCACTACAACGAGAATGGCAATAGCCAGTACTACAACATGAAGTTGAGACTGGCCCGTAAGCTGGTTTTTGAGAAATGGCAGGAAGCGATGGGAGGAAAGATAAAGCTGATTGTAAGCGGCGGTGCACCGCTCCAACCCCGTTTGATGAGAATTTTCTGGGCAGCCGGCATGCCGGTTTACGAGGGCTACGGGCTAACGGAAACCTCACCAGTGATTGCCGTCAACCACAGCGCTACCCCCGGGAATGTTCGATTTGGGTCGGTTGGCCCTGTCCTTTCTAATGTTGAGGTGAAAATATCCAACGATGGAGAAATACTCATGCGCGGCCCCAGCCTGATGAAGGGCTACTATAACGCTCCTGAGCTTACAAGCCAAGCAATTGACTCCGATGGATGGTTTCATACCGGTGACATTGGACACCTTGATGAGGGAAAATTCCTAACCATTACCGACAGGAAAAAAGAAATCTTTAAGCTTTCCAACGGCAAGTATGTTGCCCCTCAGCTGATTGAAAACAAGCTGAAAGAATCATTTTTCATTGAGCAGTGCATGGTAGTTGGTGAAAACGAGAAGTTTGTCAGCGTTCTGATTTCACCCAACTTCAGTTTTCTCCACGATTGGTGCAGCCACCACAAGATACACTTCCAGAACAACCAGGAACTTATCACCCTACCCGAGGTGATTTCCCGATTTCAAAAAGAAATAAATGGCATAAACAAGCAGCTGAGCGACTACGAGCAGATCAAACGCTTTAGGCTGGTTCCGGAGCAATGGTCGCAAGAAACAGGCGAACTTTCACCAACGCTCAAACTCCGTCGGAAGTTGCTGTATGACCGGTATGAAAAACTATTGGAGGACATTTACGCTCATCCAAAGTTGGTTGAAATTAGGGGAACAAATGGCGACTAATTACTCGGAAATTAAATAGTTGACCCTGGGGTTTTACCTCTGCCACGGGTTTAACGCCAGCCCTCCCCAAATAATCGCTCAAGGGAATCGGATCGTGATGTTTACCCCAGCTGTAGGTTGTTTCATACTGCTCCTGCAGCTTGTTAAAGTTAAACATACAGTAGGCATGCTCAAAGTCAGGTACAAATACGCTGGTTTTACTAGCCAACTCCGGAGCCTCCTTTTGCATTGCAGCCAACCGGTTGAAGAAACTTCTGTTTGTTATCGCATCGGGCGATATGTTGAACCTTTCCACCAGACCTAACCTTTCAACGCCCAGCTGCTTGAGTTCTTCAGCAACTGAAAGGGTATCGCGCTTACGACTCACGATAATCACTTTTTCGACGGGCACACCCCGAAATTTCTCATACTCAACTAGTGCTTGGTATGGCACATGGTCGGCGGCAATTCCGCCGTCGTAGTAGGGAACATTAGGTATGGTTCTTACATTTTTAATGGGGGACGGTGGAAAAATTACCGGGATTGAGGTTGATGCCATCAGAACATCAACTAAGTTGAGCGAAGGATCGCTTTCAGGGTTAATTTTTAGGTTGCAAAGCCGGTATGTTCTATCGCTGAAAGGGGCTATTTTGAAGTTAACCACCGAAATGGAAGTGGGAATCGGCAAATCGGAAAGAATTCGGTAGCCTAACCTATCGCACACAATGCTGCTAATAGTATTTCTTAGCGGGGTTGTATTTACGGGTAACCTGTTCCCATCCGGTTTAAAAACCTTCTCGTTCGATAGCTGACCCAGAATGCTCTTGTAATCCTTCCACGTTAACTTACCCTCAAGAATTGCGTTCAGCATAACAGCATTAAGCGCCCCGGAGCTGGCGCCAGAAATAAATACCACGTTTTTAAGCATTCCCTTTTCGTAGAGATTCTGAAGAAGGGCTGCCTCCTGGGCTATTTTTGCAGCAGCTCCTGTTATTATAATTGCAGTGCCGTTGGGCTTTTGAAGGCTGGTTGGCCTGGCTTGGGCAACTGCTACACCTGGCAATACCCAAAAAAACATCAGTGCTACAATGCAATACCTTTTTACTGAAAAGAAAGCGGGTTTTAACCAGCACAGCCATAAATTCGTCATAATCTTCGTATGAAATTAGCTCATGTCCAAACGCTGCTATATAGCTTTGGTTGTCTGGCTTAAGGCTTAAGGATACTTGCCGTCATTTTACTTCAAAATAGGCTTAGTCCAATGTTAAAGCATCCCCCCACTACAGCTGCTGCCACAGCAAAGAGTCAAATCATGCTATCAGTATCATTAAAGTCCCCAGCATAAAAAATACCACCCCAACAGCAATGGAAAGAATATCCTCGTTAACCCTATTGGCAAACCTGGCGCTGACTACGCCGCTCAAGGCAGCTCCCGACCCCATCACAAGTCCAGGAACAAGCCTTATATTGCCATGAATAAAGTAACCAAGTGCTCCCGAGAACGAAGTTATAGCCATAAGAAGCGACGATGTTCCTATAGCTACCCTTATGGGAAAGTTAAGCACAAAAACTAAAATCAAAAGAATCATTCCTCCTCCCCCGGCACCGAAAACTCCAGAAATAATGCCTATGGCAAAACCCAGCATAAAAATTGCCATATTCTTACGCTTCTCCGTTTTGAACTCCAAAACCGGTTTGGTACTTTCCAGCTTTTTCCCTCTAAAACCCTTAATGCAAATCAGGATGCCCATTAGAATAATGAATATTCCAAAAGAGCCCCCCAGTCCGGTCTCCGGAATTTGATCGGCAAAAAATGCTCCGATTTGAGCCCCAAAAATTGAACCCAACGCAATCCAAACGCCTACCCTTACATCAATATTGCCGTTTTTAAAGTAGGTATAAGAAATAGCTATGGGGGCTATAACGTTGACTATCAGGCTAATTCCTATAGATTCATGAATAGGAATACCCAGCAGCATGTTAACCAGAGGAACAACAATCATAACCCCCGACGATCCGGTGAGACCTGTTACTACTCCGGTTACGAGTCCAATGATTATTAAAGCTACCAGTGTAGTTGACGACATTACAACATTATGTAATTATAGTACGTATCCAGAGGCTAAGTTAAAGCAGAAAGCCGAGTAAGCAAAAATCAACATAGCTTCAACGTAATTGACAAACCAGCGCTCCTTAACTTCAAAAATACCATCACCAACAGCAGCTGTTCATTTATTTTATATTGAAATTGTAAAGTCTGTAAAAGCTAATCGAAGTAGCCGCGAATACGGTCAAATATGGGAGACGACTCCTTTGGATTGGGTGTAAAATTGGATGACTTGGCGAGTTTTTCGAAAAGGGCTCGCTCCTCACGGGTCAAGGTCTTTGGGATGTAAACGTTAATCGCCACAAGTAAATCGCCACGGCCATAGCTGTTTACCTCGGGAAGTCCTTTACCCTTCAACCTAAGGATTTTACCAGGTTGAGTTCCGGGTTCAATCTTAATTTTGACCTTCCCATCCACCGTTGGAATTTCGGCAGGAGCGCCCAGAACCGCATCGGGAATGCTGATGGTAAGGTTGTAGATCAGGTCGTTGCCATCGCGGATTAGCTGTGGGTGTTTCTCCTCCTCAATAACCACGAGCAAGTCGCCGGGCACGCCACCTCGTCGGGCAGCGTTACCCTTACCTGACACGCTGAGCTGCATACCCTCGGCTACACCAGCGGGAATTTTAATGGTAATAATCTCGTTATCCCTCACCACGCCTTCGCCATTACACTCCGTGCATTTTTTAGTGATGGTTTTACCCTCACCGTTGCAGGTGGGACATGGTGCGGTGCTTTGCATCTGCCCCAACAGTGTGTTGGTAACTCGTGTAACATATCCTGATCCCCTGCAGGTGGAGCATGTCTGAAAGTCCGATGGACTGGCAGCTCCGCTACCATTGCACGAATGACAGGTAACGTACTTGTTTACCTTTAACTTTTTCTCTACACCATTGGCTATCTCGCTGTAGTTGAGCTTAACCTTAACCCGTATATCGCTTCCACGCGAGGTTGCCCTCTGGTTAGCCCTACTGTTGCCAAATCCACCAAATCCGCCAAAACTGCCAAAATGACCGCCAAAAATATCACCAAACTGTGAAAAAATATCATCAATGGTCCAGTCATGGGTGAAACCGCCACCTCCACCACCATTGCCTACTCCGGAATGCCCAAACTGGTCGTAGCGAGCACGCTTGGTGTCATCGCCTAGCACTTCGTAGGCCTCGGCCGCCTCCTTAAACTTTTCCTCGGCTTCCTTATCACCCGGATTCTTGTCGGGGTGATACTTCAGCGCCATTTGCCGGTAGGCCTTTTTAATTTCATCCTTTGTTGCATTCCGGCTAACGCCAAGAATTTCGTAAAAATCTCTTTTTGTCGTCATGCTCTACCCACTCCTATTCGCCAACAACAACTTTTGAAAAACGCATCACCTTGTCGTGAAGCATATATCCCTTCTGAATGACATCTACTACTCTCCCCTTCTGTGATTCATCCTGAACGGGAGTTTTGGCAACCGCCTCGTGCAAATCGGTGTTCAGCTCCGAGCCCATTGCTTCAATTTCCTTAATGCCCTTAGAATTGAGAAAATCGTTAAATTTTGAAACTATCAGTGATAGGCCTTCCTTGACTGCAGTAATCTCATCGGTTGACTCAATAGCTTGAAGGGCTCTCTCAAGGTCATCAACCACCGGAAGCAAATCCTTCAGCACAACCTCGGCAGAGTACTTGAGCATATCCGATTTCTCCTTCAGCGTTCTTTTACGGTAGTTGTCAAACTCGGCCGAAAGTCGCAGGTGCTTGTCCTTAAGCTCCTCCAACTCCTTCTGTAACTTCTCAACTAAGGCTTTATCGGTTGCATCAGCCTCTTCCATTACGTTTTCCGAAGCAGGTGCTGCATTGGGCTCAGCCCCTTCGGCGGAAATTTTATCCTCAGCCTCAGGAATATCTACCTGCTGCTGGGTTTCCAGCTCCTTTTCATCCTCAGCAGCTTTGCTTTGCTTGCTACTCTTACTCATATCTCAATTATATTTGTTTCATTTTTAGATGGTTACACGATAAACCGCTTACCTACAAATAATGAAGTAATACTTCATAGGGGAAAATCCTTGTTATACACAATTTAAATACCATGCAGAAACGCTCCCCCACCGCCATTCTGTCGCCCAGTCCAATCAAATATTATTCCAGCAGTGCAATGGCAGACAAAATGACACAAAAGTAGTAAAAAATAGGGGATGTTTATACCGATAGCCAACGCTTAATTGTTCGGCTTTTATCAGAATAAAGAAATTTTAGCAGTTAAACTACTGCTTGTTACATCAGTATTCTCGAGCACAGATATTATTATGGGGACAAAAAAGAATAAGTGATAAACCCCTGGTCTAGGGTTTTTCAAAATGTGCCATCACGAAGGGATCGTTGTCAATGCCCGAAACGCTGTACTCCCAGTCAATGGTAAAGGAAAGGGGATGAAAGTACCCCTTTCCTGAAATGATGTAGGAATCGCTGTTGCAGCCCAGTATGTTGAAAATCGTATCGTTAAGCTGAACATAGGTCTCCACCTCAAGGCCCAGGTTATATAGGTTATAAATTATGTAGGAGGTTGAGTCGAGCTGGTCGTAGTGCTCCATGCTAACGTTGTAGGTTCTGTAGCTATTTCCGGCGTATATTTCCCTACTCCGCCACACTCCGGTAATGGTGTTGGTGCTATCGAGCTCGTCGCAGCTACTGCCACATAGGACCAAGATGGCAATCAACACGCCTGTTTCCCGAATAAATTTCTGCATAGCCATTGCATCAAGGTGAAAGGGTGAAGGAGCGCTTACCCCTTCACCACGTCATCAATAAGGTTGTCATCAGCCATGTTGGGAAGTGTTACCTTTAACAGGGGTGTGCGTTCCATTTCCCGTTTTATGGATGAAATTGCACCGTGGTTTCGAGCCCAGCTTCTACGGGCAATTCCGTTGTTCACATCCCAGTGGAGCATCATTTTAAGGCGTCGTTCGGCATCGGCTGAACCATCAATGGTAAGCCCAAACCCCCCGTTAATGGCCTCTCCCCATCCAACACCTCCGCCGTTATGGATGGAAACCCACGTTGCCCCGCGGAATGAATCGCCAATCACATTCTGAATGGCCATATCGGCAGTGTAGCGTGATCCATCGTAAATGTTGGAGGTTTCGCGGTAGGGGGAATCGGTTCCCGAAACATCGTGGTGGTCGCGCCCGAGCACAACCGGGGCTGAAATTCTGCCCTCCCGGATAGCCTTATTGAAGGCTTCAGCAATTCTAAGCCTGCCCTCCGAATCGGCGTAAAGTATTCTGGCCTGCGAGCCAACAACCAGGTTGTTCCTACCAGCTTCCCTAATCCAGTGTATGTTGTCGTGGAGTTGCTGTTGAATCTCCTCTGGAGCATGACTTGCAATATTCTCCAGAACCTCCAGGGCTATAGCATCGGTTTCGGCAAGGTCGGAAGGGTTGGAAGAGGTGCAAACCCATCGAAATGGGCCAAAGCCATAGTCGAAGTACAGCGGACCCATTATGTCCTGAACATAGGAGGGATATTTAAACTCGCCATTAGGTTTCAGCACGTCGGCACCAGCCCTGCTACTCTCAAGCAGGAAGGCGTTGCCGTAATCGAAGAAGTACATTCCACGTTCCGTCAGGGCTGAAATGGCCTTCACCTGGCGGCGAAGGCTTTCGTAAACTTTCTGCCTAAACAGCTCAGGATTGTCAACCATCATCCGGTTCGATTCCTCAAAGGATAGCCCCGCAGGATAGTAGCCTCCGGCAAATGGGTTATGAAGCGAGGTTTGGTCGCTACCCAGGTCAACCCGTAGGTCTTCTCTGGCAAGCCTTTCCCACAGGTCAACCACATTTCCCTGGTAGGCCAACGACACTGCTTCCTTCCGTGCCGAGGCCTCGCGAATTCGTGGAATTAGCTTTTCCAAATCGGTGTAAACCTCGTTCACCCATCCCTGTTGGTACCGTTTTTCCACTGCCTTTGGGTTGACCTCGGCAATCACCCCCACCACGCCGGCTATAACGGCAGCTTTAGGCTGTGCCCCAGACATTCCGCCCAATCCGGAGGATACAAATACCTTCCCTCCCAATGCTTTTTCGCCGGGTTTAGAGTGCATTCGTCCTGCATTGATAACCGTTATGGTGGTGCCGTGAACAATGCCCTGAGGGCCTATATACATGTAGGAACCTGCGGTCATTTGCCCATACTGCGTAACGCCAAGAGCGTTAAAACGCTCCCAGTCGTCCTTAGAGGAGTAGTTGGGAACCATCATCCCGTTGGTAATTACCACCCTGGGGGCATCTGGAAATGATGGGAAAAGTCCCATTGGATGTCCTGAGTACATCACAAGGGTTTGGTGGTCGGTCATTTCGGCCAAGTACTTCATGGTTAACCTGTACTGTGCCCAATTTTGAAAAATGGCGCCATTACCTCCGTAGATGATAAGCTCATGGGGGTGTTGGGCAACAGCTGTGTCGAGATTATTGCTCAGCATCAACATTATAGAGGCTGCCTGCAGCGATTTGTGGGGAAAATCGTTTATTGTCCGGGCGAAAATTTTATAGCCAGGACGGTAACGGTACATGTAAATTCTTCCATACTCCTCGAGTTCTTTGGCAAATTCGGCAGCTAAAACAGCATGGTGTTTCGGGGGAAAGTAGCGAAGAGCGTTCTTAACAGCCAGCTTCTTCTCTTCAAGGGTAAGAATTTTCTTTCGTTTGGGCGCATGGTTAACGTCCGGGTCCCATGGCTGAAGGGCGGGTAACTCGTCGGGGATGCCCTGAAGTATCTCCTTTTGAAATTCTTCGCGTGTCATACTTTTTGAATGTTTTTAACCTAGTGTTTTGCCACAAATTTAAGATATTAAACCGACTTTGAACGGCTTACCCGAAATTGTAAATTATATTAATTTAACCGGTATGCATTTTTTCATTTGATAAATAAAGCTACTTTTGGCAAGTTTAAAACATATCAAATTAAAGAACTATGAAGAGTAAAACATGGATAACCATTGGAATAGTAGTGTTAGTGGCTGTTATACTATATATTTCCATTAAGGGATCGTACAACAAAATGGTTCAAAAGGACGAGGCAGTTACCTCGCAATGGGCCAACGTTGAAAATGTTTACCAGCGCAGGTTAGACCTTATACCCAACCTGGTGAATACGGTGAAGGGCTATGCCAACTTTGAGCAGCAAACCCTGACCCAGGTAGTAGAGGCCAGAGCACATGCCACACAGGTAAAGGTTTCACCGGAGAATCTGAATCAGGAGAGTATCCAGCAATTCCAAGCCGCTCAGAACGAGCTGAGTGGGGCGCTTTCGCGCTTAATGGTGGTAGTAGAGCAGTACCCCGAGCTTAAGGCCAACCAGAGCTTTCTCGACCTTCAGGCACAGCTGGAGGGAACAGAGAATCGTATAGCTATTGAGCGCAATAAGTTCAACGAAGTGGTTAGGGACTATAACACCTACATAAGGCGATTTCCCAGTAATATTTGGGCAGCACTATTCAACTTCGATAAGAGGGGATACTTTGAATCCGAGGCCGGAGCCGAAAAGGCGCCCAAAGTTGATTTTGGCACAAACTAGCCAAATATATAGAGATAGCTGGCCACAACTTTACGCTGGCACAACCATGCCCATCAATCCAAAAAAATGAAGGCAAAGGATTACTTTACTCCCGAGGAGCAAAAAAGAATTACAGACGCGGTTGAGCAAGCCGAAAAAAACACTTCAGGCGAAATCAGGGTGCACGTGGAGAACGAATGCCGAATTGATGTGCTCGACAGGGCCGTTCAAATTTTTGCCATGCTAAAAATGCACAAAACAAAGCTGAGAAACGGCGTGCTGATCTACCTCTCCCTAAAGGACCACAAGTTTGCCATACTGGGCGATGCCGGAATAAATGCAAAGGTTCCTGAAGATTTTTGGGATTCAACCAAGCAGGCGATGCTTGAAGAGTTTCAGGAAAACAGGCTGACTGAAGGGATAATTAAGGGAATAACCATGGCTGGCGAAAAGCTCAAGGAGCATTTCCCCTACAAGCAAGACGATGTAGATGAACTCACCAACGATATTTCGTTTGGCTAAACCCATTCTTCACATTAAGCAACCCAACCATGATCACCAAACAACTCAGGAATATTCTTCTAGCGGCGGCGCTATTGCTTCCAAATATTTCGTGGAGCCAGGATATTCCCGACCCCATGAATCCACCCCGGCTGGTTAATGATTTTGCCGGGATTCTCGGAGGCGAAGAGCGGGATGCACTCGAATCAATGCTGCGTGGCTACCACGACTCCACCTCAACCCAGATATATGTTGTAACAGTAAACGATCTATCTGGCTACGACATATCTGACTATGCTTTCCGCCTGGGCGAAAAATGGGGAGTTGGCCAAAAAAGCAAAAATAATGGCGTGGTTATCCTGATTAAGCCTAAGGTAGGGAATCAGAAAGGGCAAGCTTTCATAGCCACCGGTTACGGAATGGAGGCTATAATTCCCGACGCCGTTGCTCGCAGAATTGTGGACAACGAGATGATTCCCTACTTCAAAACGAACAGCTACTACAAGGGGATTGTGGCGGGCTGCAAGGTAATAATCGACCTGGCCGGAGGAGAGTACACTGCTGATGCTTACTACAAAAAGGAATCGCCTATTCCGGGAATTATCCTCCTGATCATATTTTTTGGATTCATATTCCTTTCGGGCGGCAGGCGGTCAAAGCTACGTTCAGGATCTATTGGGAAAAACATTCCGTTCTGGATTCTTCTAGGCTCAATGGGCAGCGGAAGACGTGGTGGTGGATTTGGGGGATTTTCTTCCGGCTCGGGCGGATTTGGAGGATTTAGCGGAGGAGGCGGGGGTAGCTTCGGCGGTGGGGCTGCCGGAGGAAGCTGGTAACCTGCCGATCCTTATTCTTTGCAGCTAATCATCTCAACTGTACATTCTACTCTGTACTCTCCGTGGTTATGTATTTCTCACCACAGAGAGCACGG
>DCDD01000130.1 GCA_002316235.1 Bacteroidales bacterium UBA1064 | reverse complement strand
CCAACAACTCGCTTATGCAGCTCCTCCTCCAGGTGAAGTAGTTTTTCCCTCTCACTTTGCAGCATGCGGCTTACCGGAATGCCCGTCCACCGCGAAACCACCTCGGCAATGTCCTCCGCATCAACCTCCTCTTTTATCAGGGCAAAGTCGGCCTGAACGCCCTTCAGCTCCACCTTCATCTGCTCAATTTCCGATTCGGCCTGCTTTATTCTGCCATAACGGATTTCAGCCACCCTTCCGTAATCGCCCCTACGTTCAGCCTCCTCAGCCTCGAGCCGAAGGTTCTCAATCTCCTGCTTGTTTTTCTGAATCCTGTCAATTATGCTTTTCTCGTTTTGCCACTTGGCTCTTAGCTTCGTGCGTTCCTCGTTTAGCTCGGCAATTTCGCGTGATAAGTCCTCAAGTTTGGCCTTGTCGCCCTCACGTTTTATTGCCTCACGTTCAATCTCCAACTGCTTAATGCGACGTTCTATCTCGTCTATATCCTCCGGAACAGAATTCATTTCCAACCTCAGCTTTGAGGCGGCCTCGTCGATCAGGTCTATGGCCTTATCGGGCAAATAGCGGCTGGTGATGTACCGATGCGACAGCTCAACGGCTGCAATAATGGCCTCGTCCTTAATTCTCACATGGTGATGATTCTCGTACCGCTCCTTTAGCCCTCTCAGAATTGAGATAGCGTCGGCAGGAAGGGGTTCGTCAACCACTACGCTCTGGAAACGACGCTCAAGCGCCCTGTCCTTTTCAAAATACTTTTGGTACTCCTCAAAAGTGGTGGCTCCAATAGCTTTCAACTCGCCCCTTGCCAATGCCGGTTTAAGGATATTGGCGGCATCCATAGCACCCTCACCTTTACCAGCACCTACCAGGGTGTGTATCTCATCAATAAACAGGATAATTTCTCCATTAGCCGAAATCACCTCGTTTACCACCGATTTTAGCCGCTCCTCGAACTCGCCCTTGTATTTGGCGCCGGCCACCAGCGCCCCCATGTCGAGCGAAAAAATTTGCTTGGTCTTGAGGTTTTCGGGCACGTCGCCGCTAACAATACGGTGGGCAATTCCCTCGGCAATGGCAGTTTTCCCAACGCCTGGTTCACCAATCAGAATAGGATTGTTCTTGGTACGACGCGAGAGAATCTGCAGCACGCGCCTTATCTCCTCATCACGACCAATCACCGGATCGAGCTTCCCGCTTCGCGCCATCTCGTTGAGGTTTATGGCAAATCTGTTAAGCGCATTATAGGTGTCCTCGGCTGTTTGTGAATTGACCTTTGATCCTTTTCTCAACTCCTCAATAGCCAGCTTCATCTCCTTTTCGGTCATTCCGGCATCCTTCATCATCTGTCCAACCTGTTCACCGGCCACAATTAACCCCAACAGGATATGCTCCACGGACACGAACTGGTCGCCCATGGACTTGCTAAATTCCAGTGCCCTTTGCAGCACCTTGCTGGTTGACGAGCTTAGGTACTGCTCACCACCCGAAACCTTTGGCATGGAATCAAGCATCCGGTCCAGCACCTCATCAAATGTTGCAGGGTTTACACCCAGCTTTCGAAGAAGGTACCCGGTAATGTTTTCGGACTCACTCAAAATAGCCTTTAGCAAGTGCGCAGGTTCTACAGCTTGATGGTTGTACCCCTGCGCAATCTCAATGGCCTTCTGAATGGCCTCCTGCGATTTTATGGTAAAATTATTCAAGTTCATACTATAGTTCCTCCTTAAATTTATCACCATAAGCCAGCAAAACATCTACCATAACCCAAATAATGCCATGTTGACATAAGCACAAAGCGCAAATAGGAAATTATGACAGTGCGGAGAAATCAGGAATATCCCTAATTTTGCGTAATGCACTATATACAATCACATTATAATAAAAAACAACCGTAAGCCCACTTCGGGATTTTACGGTTTAAACGGTTCCAGCATGATGAACAGCCAGAATGGATGGCGTTCAAAAAGTTTTCTGATACAGAATAAGAAAAACAGTCGGGAAGTGTATGATTTAGGGCAGGTCAGCCCCTAATTTTGTCGAGAAGCTGATTAAGCTGCCTCAATTCGTCGGGAGTGAGATTATTTAGTAACAGGTCAACCTTTTTTTCACAGTCGAGCATGCTGCTAAGCAAGTTTAAACCCTTATCAGTAATCTGAATGGCTTTCTGGCGTCTGTCGCAACTGCTGACATCTCTGGATACCAGGCCCCGTCTTTGAAGTTTGTCAATAATCCGGCTAACATCAGAATTCCTATCGAGCATTCGTTCCTTAATAAATCCAAGCGATACGGGTGCCTGGCTTCTAAAGCCACGTAAAATTCTAAGCACGTTGTACTGCTGCTCGGTAACTCCATGGTTTTTAAGCGACTGGAGAAACTCGTAGCTCAGCAGGTTCACCGTATAAATCAAATTTATAAGTCCCTTATGGTATTCGTTCCTAAAATGGCCCTTTACTTCGCTTTCCAGCTCCATGTTTTAAAGAGGATTAAGTTTCTGAAAAAAAACGACGCCACAATTTAGTCTTATGCTTGCCCAAGGATTATTAACCAAATGTAAAGCCCGAAATGGTGGCGCTCATCAGCTTTCCGTTGTAGCTTCTTTTACCTGCATCACTACCCGCTGCACCGGCAACAACAAAAAGTGGTACCAGGTGCTCACTTCTGGGATGGCTCTCAAAAGCGCCAGGCGCTTCAGCCCATTTTACAAGGGTTTGAATTCGTTGTTCAGGGTTTTTAACCTCAACGGCTGCGGCCAGCCAATTGTCAAACTTTTTAGAGGTGGATTCTACCTCCGGAGAGCCCGACATGAAGCCCTGCATGTTGTGGTAGCTCATGCCCGAGCCGATGATGAGGACTCCTTCAGAACGGAGTGGCTCAAGGGCTTGTCCAACTGCAATGTGGGTGGAAGGGTCAAGCCCACGGACCAACGAAAGCTGAACAACAGGAAGTTGAGCTTCAGGAAATGCAACCATCATGGGTACAAATGTACCATGGTCGTATCCCCTGATCATCTCTCGTCGGGTGTTAAACCCCTTGTTGTTAAGAAGCTGCTCAACCCTCAGTGCCAGGTTAGGATTACCCGGTGCAGGCCAGCTAAGGTGGTAGGTGTATTCTGGGAAACCGTAATAATCATAGTATAGATTTGGCGATTCGCCAAAATGTATGGTTGGAAACGTTTCTTCCCAGTGAGCAGAAACCATCAGAATGGATCGAATCCTGCTCCTGTATGAATTCCCCAATTCTTTAAGGTAGCCTCTAAGGTTTCCGTAGCCAACGGGATCGCCCATGGCATCGGGTATTATATGCCATGGACCTCCCCCGTGTGGAATGAATATCACCGGAAGTTTATCGCTTCCATTCATAATCCTACTTTCTAATGGTTTTAAGAGCACCGCCCCAAGCCACCAGCTGATCAAGCATGGCTTTGAGGTTATCCTCATGAAGTGCAGCCGGTTTGAAAACGCTGAAGTTTTCAAAATCGGTAAAAAGCGACAGGGCCACCTGGGTACGCACGTCGGCCACCTGAAGTTCACCCATGATGAGACGAAGCTGCTCAACAGCCCGAACCCCGCCGGTTGAACCATAGCTGACAAAACCTGCCGCCTTATTATTCCACTCAACGTAGAGGTAGTCAATTGCATTCTTTAGCGCTCCGGTTGTGGCATGGTTATACTCCGGGGTTACAAATATAAAAGCGTCAAACGAGCTGATTTTATCTGACCACACCTTAGTGTGATCCTTCATGTACTGGTGCATGGAGGCAGGAACAGGCTCATCGAGAACAGGAAGGTTGAAGTCCTTAATATCAACCAGCTCAAACTCAGCGTCGGTTCTCCTGCGGGCATGTTCGTAAACCCACTTGGCAACAGCCTCGGCATTCCTGCCAGGTCTTGTGCTTCCAATAATAATTCCAACTTTTATCATTACTTCAAGATTGTTTAGTGTTATTAAAATTAAACCGTTCTGTATTCACTATTGCCCAGATAACCAGGGCAACATATCATTATTTGCTTAGCTCTCGGCTTCCTGCATTGTCATCTTTTTATCAGAAATCAGGATGAAGTAGATGTAGGATACGGTAAGCAGTACCTGGGCAACCAGCGGAAAAACAACTGCCATAATTGGATCGCCACTCGACAAATGCGCAATTATGGCCGAAATAAAGGTAATGGTAAACCCAAAGTAGGCAAATTCCTTAATTCGAGCAGGAATCATAGGAATCAGCAGGGCTAAAACTCCCAGAAATTTTGCTGTTCCCAACTCTATTCTGAAGTAGTCCGGAAATCCAAGGTGGACAAACGCTCCCTTCATATCCGGATTAGTAAAATATCCCCATGCACTCGACAGCATCATCAACGATATGAGCACGGTGCTTGTCCAGTAAATAATTTTCTTCACCCTCATAATATTTCTTCCTTGATTATTTCTTACCATTTACTTTATCCTCAAGTGCATCAAGCCTATCGTTGCCCAAATGAACCATCATGGTTACCCTAACAAAAGGTAAACCGAGTAGCAGTAAGGCGATTGACTGTAGCAGCTCAAACCAGTCGAAATTGATAATGTTTAGAACAATTCCCACCAATCCGATTAGGGCTACTAATATTCCGCCGGGAATACCTAGTGGGCAGCGAAGTTTTTTTTGTGCTTCCATTGTAATTAAAATTTAAGGTTAGTATTGATTTAGTTTATTTATAAGCTCCTCTTTTGTTGGAACCTGCCTAAAAACAATCTCGTTGTTGATAAGCAATGTTGGAACAGCACCTATACCAAGCTTCATGGTTCGAATCATACCAACCGGGGAGTTGGCCATGGTGCGCTTAAACTCAAATTTATTCCCAAAAGTTGGGAGAATTTCATCCAGCATTCGCTTTAGTGTGCGACAGTTGGGACAAGAGAGCGTGTAAAACATTTCAATTAAAACGGGTTTTTCCATTGTTTTCATTTAAATTTTTGTCATAGTAACAAGCCAAGTAGTTATTTGTTGCAACATCCATTAATTTTTTTGCTTAGATTTTGATTGCAAATGCAACTTTTTAGGGCGTTAGCTTAAGGGGCAAACGAAAAAAAA
>DCDD01000110.1 GCA_002316235.1 Bacteroidales bacterium UBA1064 | reverse complement strand
GGGCGACCAGCCCAAATGGATGGAAAGCATTTCTAAGAACGACTTAACCTGGATTAATGTTTGGGACCCTACATTCAGCTCTAATTTCCGAAACCTCTACGACATTTACTCCACGCCTGTTATTTACGTCCTCGATTCCGGTAAAAAAATTATAGCCAAACGGATTAGCGTTGAAACCCTCGAATCGATTCTAAAGCAGGAACTCAAGCTGTAGTGATTTTTTCCTCAGTAAAATTTCAGCTTAAGGGTTGAAAAATCCTGAACATTCCCGTAAATGATTTTGACCAAGATTAGCAGACCCTTCACTGTTGTGTCTGGTTATTGGTCATGGTTGTCACGGTATATTTGTTGATAAATCCGAACAGAACGGATTGTTTTACTTTCATATTGTTAGCCAATATCCGAAATTTATAAAAATTATAAGCTGTTTTAGGCTAGAGGATGGAATTTTTACTATCTTGGCCGCAAAACTCTAATCAACTTAACATTTAAGATTTATGGAGAGCTTACTGACCAATACCTACTTTTGGGTAGTGTTAGCCTATTTTGCCGTGGTTTTGTTTATCTCGTTTTTTACAAAAAAGCTTGCTAGCCGATCGTCAGCCGACTTCTTAGTTGCCGGTCGAAACCTGGGGCTTCTGGTGTGTTCAATGGTGGTAGCCGCCGAATGGCTGGGTGGGTTGAGCACAGTTGGCGTTAGCGAAAAGGCATTCGACACCCTTACCCTGCAACCTATTCTCTATAATTTTTCCACAGCTATTGGAATGGTGATACTCGGCTTTACTTTAGCTAAAGCTTACCGCGAACGGAAGGTGAATACGGTGAGCGAAATGGTAGAGAGCATTTTTGGAAAACGTGCCCGAAGCATATCGGCTATTGCCTTTCTAATTGCTTTTATAACGCTTGCCTACGTGGAGCTAACCACTTTTGCAACTGTTCTTTCGCCAATTTTTAACATAAATTGGGTTTGGGCCGTCATAATTGCAGCTACTATAACCACAATTTACACTTACATGGGCGGAATGCACGCCCTCACTATTGTTGCTGTGTTCAACCTTGTTGTTCGGTATGTTGGGTTGGGAATTGCCCTAATTATTGGGCTTGTTGCAATTGGCGATTTTTCAAATTTAACCAACAGGCTTGTTGAGATTGGCGCTCCTCAAAATTTGTACAATCCTTTTAGCATAGGATGGAATGCTGCGTTGAGCCTTATACTGGGTGGAATTTTTGGTGGAATGGCTTCCCAAGCCAGCATTCAACCTATTTTTGCAGCTAAAAATCCTATTACCGCAAAAAGGGCTGCCATTTTATCGGCAGTTTTTATAGCTCCTTTTGGAATTATCACAGGAATTCTTGGTCTTATTGCCCGAAGTGGTTTGTTTTTTGAAGTTACCCCCGGGTTTAACCCCAAAATGGCCCTTCCACGCTTGCTAATGACCCCCGAATTTGTTCATCCCGTGATTGGGGGAATTGCAATTGCGGCAATTCTTGCGGCAATTTTATCTACCATCGGGCCGGTGAGCTTTTCAATTGTTACCATTGCTACTAAGGATATATACCATGGGTTGATAAACAAAAAGGCATCCGATGAGAAAATCCTCCAGTTTGCTAAAAGGCTCGTAATACTGGTAAATCTGGTAACCGTTCCTTTAGCCCTGTTTATGAAGGGCGCAATTCTTGATGCAGGGTATTTTTCCTATGCCATTCGAACAATTGGTGCAATAGTGATACTTTTGGGTATTTACAAATTGAAGTGGATTTCTACCCTGTCTGTTCAGCTTTCCTTTATTGGCGGCACGTTGGCCATCATTATTAGCATTGTAGCCAAAAAGTTTGGTTGGTTTGACATTGATAAAACCTATGCCAGCATCATTGCAACAGTATTTTTCATTATTATAGGCAACATCTACACGAAGTACTTTACAGGTAAACAAAAATCATCGGAGTTAAATATCAATGAATCAGCTACTAAATGACATAAGGGTTCTTGAGCTGGCCAACGTGCTGGCCGGGCCAAGTGTTGGAATGGCGTTGGCTGAGCTGGGCGCCAGAGTGGTAAAGGTTGAGAACTTACTTACCTTGGGTGATGTTACCCGAACCTGGAAATTACCATCCGAAGATCCCGATACAAATATTTCGGGATACTTCAGCTGTGTTAACTGGGGGAAAAAGTCGTTGGCCATCGATCTCAACAAACCCGAGGGGCTTGACATTGTTTACAGGCTAACCGAGGTTTCGGACATCGTGCTGGTTAGCTATAAACCCGGCGATGCCGAAAAACTGAAGGTGGACTACAATACCCTTAAACAATACAACAAATCGCTGATATACGCCCATCTAACCGGGTATGGATTAAAGAATGAACGCGCTGGATACGACGCAATCATTCAGGCCGAAAGTGGCTTTACCTACATGAATGGTGAACAAGGAGGGAAACCTGTGAAAATGCCCGTTGCACTGATGGATATACTTGCCGGACATCAGCTAAAAGAGGCAATTTTGCTGGCTCTGCTGAATCGCTTTAGAAAAGGTGAAGGGACTTATATTGAGGCGAGCCTTATTAAATCAGGAGTTGCCGCTTTGGCAAACCAAGCCACCAACTGGTTGGTGGGAAATTCTATCCCCCAGCGCATGGGTTCCGATCATCCCAACATTGTGCCCTATGGAAGAATTTTTTATACCCGCGACGAGAAACCTGTAGTGCTGGCTGTTGGCAGCGATAAACAGTTTGCCGAGCTGTGCTCAATCTTGGGGAAGCCCGAATTGGCTCAGGATCCTAAGTACTCTACCAACTTCAACCGCGTCAAGAATCGCAACGAGATTTACCCAATTTTACAGGATTTAGTTGCCCAAATAGACCGTGATCCTTTCTTAAATGAACTCGCCAGAAGGCGGATACCTGCAGGTGGAGTTTACAACATGCAGGAGGTGTTCGACCAACCCGAAGCGCAGGAGCTGGTTATGAGCGGAACAACTTCAGCCGGAACCCCGATAAAGGGACTAAGAACGGTGGCTTTTTCTTACAATGAGAATTCCAAGCCCCTAGAGTTGGCTGCTCCTCCATATTACGGTGAGCATACAATTCAAATTCTTAAGGAAACGCTTGGTTTCTCAAATGATTGTATTGAAGGTTTAATCAATAAAAATGTTGTGTATGCACCCAGGTAAAACCAGTTTGGCTTTTATAGATGGATCGAGGCTTATTACCGAATCGCTTGTTCGTGCCGGCGCCGATACCTTCATAGGTTACCCAATTACTCCTGCAAACTTGCTATACCTCTACGCCACAAAGAGATACCCAACAATGCTTGCTGCTCCCGATGAAATTACGACACTTCAATGGATGAGCGGCTTTGCCATTGCTGGACATGTACCAGTTACAGCCACTTCATTCCCAGGTTATGCCCTGATGCTGGAATCTATAAACATGGCGGCAATGTTTGAGCTGCCCATGGTAATTGTTCTTGTTCAACGCTTAGGACCGGCAACAGGTACGGCTACTTGTGGGGCGCAGGGCGATCTTTCGCTGGTTCACGGAACCCTTTCCGGCGGTTACACCCTGCCAACATTCTCGCCAAGCAACTTAAACGATTGCTGGGATATTTCAGCTAAAGCCCTTCATACTGCCATCAGGCTGAGAACTCCTGTTGTGCTACTCACATCAAAGGAAATGGTGATGACCCTTCAGGCTTTCGACTGGTCACATTTGGCGGAGATTGAAACACTTAAGGTTAAAACGTTTAGTGGCAGCGATACCTACATTCCCTACAAGGTTGATGAATCGCTTGTTCCCGATTTTATGCCAGTTAGCCAAAACAACCATGCAGTGCGGTTAACCGCTTCAACACACGACACAAAGGGATTCCTTCAAAATTCAACTCCCGAGGCTATAGAAAACACGAAGCGGTTGGAGGCTAAGGTTACCAAGCACCTTCAGGAATACCTTTTATTTGACCTTGATGAGCAAGCAGGAGCTCAACATCTGGTTGTCTCGTATGGAATTTCTGCACAAGCTTCACGCGAAGCAGTTAGGCAGCTAAGAGCAAGGGGCGAAAAGGTGTCGCTGCTGGTTGCCAAGACCCTTCTGCCCGTTTCACGTGATTATGTTGACATTGCCAATCGTTACGAACGCGTAGTGGTGGTTGAGGAAAACCTTACCGGACAGCTGCGCCAGCTGCTTTTTGGCGCTGCTGGTCGTAATGGGTTAAGCGGTGTTAATGCTATTGCCCGTATGATAAGCCCTTCCGAAATTGTTGACGAGGTAATGAGAAAGTTTTAGAAATTATTTACTTATGCAAACCCTAATATTTGAATTTCGGAAATACTAGAATGAATCGGTTATATTTAAATCATAACGATTTTTAGAATGAACAACGTAAAATTTTTAACCGGAGGACAACTACCCTTTTGTAAGGGCTGCGGACATGTTGCTGTTGCCCAGAACACCGAAAAGGCCTTACAAAAGCTAGATTTTAACCCCCTTGACGTAGTTCTGGTTACCGATATTGGTTGCCATGGCATTGTTGATAAGAATTTTCTCACCCACAACGTGCACGGCCTTCATGGACGCTCTTCGGCCTTAGCAGCAGGAATATCGGCAGGATTAAGTAACCCGAATAAGAAGGTCATAGTTTTTACGGGCGATGGAGGTGCAACTATCGGGATGCAGCATTTAGTCGGCGGAGCTCATCTTGGATTCGACATGACGGTGGTTGTGCATAACAACATGCTTTACGGCATGACCGGTGGACAACCCTCTGAGTTTACACCCTGTGGCTTCAAAACTCCAACCCTTCCTGAAGGCAGTACTAAGTCCGGCTACGATATTTGCGAATTAATGCTTGCTGCTGGCGCAGCTTATGTTGAGAGGGTGGTTGGAATAGGCGATTTTTCTGATTCTCTTGCACGCGCTTTCTCTACCAAAGGCTTCTCGCTGGTTGAGGTGATGGAAATTTGCACCAGCTACGGGGTAAAATCAAACCCCGGCATGAAGCTTCCCAAGCTGGTTGAGGAAGCCGGATGGAAGGTGAAAGTTTTTACGGAGGCTAAACAGCGCCTCTTTCAAACCCCACAAAATAGTAATCCTACCAGCCTGCTTTCCGAAAAACTTGAGGTAGAGCCAAAATACTCAGGGGCAATAAGTAAGCCTGTAAGCATTATGCTGTCAGGATCAGCAGGCGAAGGGGTTCAACTAGCAGCTGAATTTCTGGCCAGAGCAGCCATGCTGTCGGGGTTGTATGCTACTAAAAAAGGAAGTTACCCGGTTACTGTCGGAGTTGGGTATTCAGCTGCAGAGGTGATAATTTCACACGAACCCATACTTTATACTGGCTCTCCTGTTCCCGATATCCTGGCTATTACTTCTGCCGATGGACTTGGGTATGCCAGAACTGCAGCAGGAAGAATGAAAGGGGGGACAATTTACATAGACCAAAGTCTTGATATACCCCAAACAGGTGCTGAAACCGTCGTGATTCCCTTTAGAGAAAAGGTGGGCGCTCAAAATAGTTCGCTGTACAGCGTTTTTTACATGGTTGGCTCCCAGCATTTTTTCCCCATGGAGGCTTTAAGGGATATTTTTATGGCTAATAAAATTTCGCAACGGGTTAGCGTGGATATCTTTATGCAGCTATAATTCAGAATGATGCAAAGCTTGTTTTGGTGGAAATACCTTTAAGTTGTTTCCAGTGGTATGGTATGTCGGGCATATACACACTACTGGCAAGATGCAAGTTCTTGAACACGCCGGGAATGGATGAAGTGCTAGCGAAGGGCAGGGGTGTTGCTGATGGCTGCAAATCTGGAAAAAGCCATAAGCAAGGGCAGCGATGCAGCATTTACCCTGCAAAAAGCCAGCAGAGGGCATAGCAGCCTACTCAAGCTGAATCTTTTGATGTAGGGAGCAGCCGGTACAAAAGTAAATCCCTATGGAGGGGAAGCAAGCTATGGCGCATCCGCAGGAGTTGTTTTTCAACAGCAGCGGGAACGCTATACTCCAGTGAAGACGTAAGCGGAGCTGAGGGCAGTAAAGTTTCAGCAGGAGGGTTTAGCAGGAGTACAGCGACAAGACTTAACCCACGGATTTATGAGAGGTTACACGTTAAAAGGAATTGCCGTGTCCACCTCAGGCGGATGCCGGGTGGTGTAAGAGGGAGGGGGAGTACCCCCCCTCCCTAACCGATTAATAAGGTATGCAGATCTTGCTTGCGCTTTTAGTCGTTATTGTTTAGAAACCCAAGGTAGTAGAAAAGGGTGGCCAACGAGCCTAGGGCTGCAATAACATACGTGAGGGCTGCCCATTTTAG
>DCDD01000047.1 GCA_002316235.1 Bacteroidales bacterium UBA1064 | reverse complement strand
CGGTGGTGCTTCTGGTACCATTGGTATTTATTATAGCCTACAACCGCATTGAAAAAAGTAAAAATCGGTTTGGAGTTCACCATCTACTTTCCCTGGTGGTTTTTCTGGGTATTTCGCTATGGTGGTTTGTTTTCCTGATTAGAGAGAACGGAGCGTTTGCCGACTACTTTTTAGGCAGACAAACGGTGGAACGGTTTGGAAAGGATGTTTTCAACCGTTCGGAGCCATTCTGGTACTTCGTAGCTTTTGCACCGCTTGTAGGTCTTCCATGGCTACTCATTCTACCCTACTTAATGGTGCAGAACAGAAAAAGCATCCTGAAGAAGGGTATAAATTCTGTGCTTACGCTAAGCTTCCTAATTCCACTGGTGTTCTTTTCAATATCTACCTCAAAAAGAATTCTGTACATACTGCCGTTCTACAGCATTTTGGCAATGCTCACCGCCAACCTGCTGGCAAATCTAATTAGCTCAAAAGAGAAGGTTATCGACCGAAGCGTAACGATATTCTCAATGATTGTCCTACTTGTTGCAACGGCAACCATGTTTATACACACCAATTACGTTATACCAAAAGGAGTAGGCATTGCCAGCATTCTACTAATTGTAGTCATTTTGGCAATTTATCGTTATTTACAGGGGGGTAGAAAATTCAAACCTGTGCTCGTCTCGTTTTTGGTTTCCGGGTTTCTTCTTATAACAAGCGGCCTGCTGATGCAAAAAAATGAGTTGGAATTCAACATTTCCAGGCCAATCTCCAACTTTATTAAAAGCAAAAATCTACAGGACAGGAATATACTCATCTACAACACCATGAAACCCTCCATTGCTTTCGACATGCGAAAGCCGGTGATTTCGCTATATGATGGTTCGAACACTCTTGCCCGGGAGGTGCAGTTTGAGGAAAATTCGGCATGGAAAAGCTACTTTTACGACCTCACTGACAGCATTGATACCAATCGGCTTAAAGGCCTGATGGAAAGGCCGTCAGTTCTGGTTTCCTACAGGCATCCCCTACCTGAAAACAGGCAATGGCTGGCGAAAAGGTTCAGCACAAGAAAAGACATAGGAAAATGGCACATCTACTACTAACCCTGAAAGGGGGTGAAGGCAAATATAATTATAAAGGCGGTTTCGGTGCAGAACCGGATTTATCGCCACAAAAAATTACCACTGGTAATGTTTCTCAACGATTATTCATAGCCCAGGGTAAAAAAGCCTCACTTAATGTAGCTTCGAATAGCCAATATACTTGCTAATGATTGCATGTATGACCCTCTTCATGTTCGTGGTGATGATGGCACCCCTCGCCTGAATCCTCAACATTTCCGCTCAGGAAATTTTCAACCAACCGGCGAGCATCGCCCGAACAGCCGCGAAATACCTGTATTCCATGACCAGCTAACATGTTCAATGCACCATCGCCCATGTTCCCTGCGAGCATAACTTCTACACCTTTTTCCTTCAGAGTGGCAGCAATATTGCTATGGCATCCGCACCCCTGAGGCGATGGAAGAATTTCTGAGTTTTCAATCTTATTACCCGAGTCAATCGTGAATACGGTGTAAGCCTCACAATGGCCAAAGTGTTCGTCAACAACACCGTTTCTTGTTGGTACAGCAACCTTCATAACATTTCATTTTATTTGGTTAATAATTCCGATAATTTTCGTTTTGCCTGTTCAATTATAACCATTTTGCAAACTTTTAGTTCGAAAAAACAGTGATGCAAAAAAGGGGAAATTTTATTTCCCCTCAGTAGTGAACAACTTTCAGGTTCGATGCTGTTTAGTAAAAGTTGTAGCGCTTATCAACAATGCCAATCTTTGATTTCAACGCCTCAAAAGCCTCGTAGTATGCCCTGGACTGGTAGGTGTTGGCCAATCTTAACTTTTCCATTCCGGCATCTCCCTGATCGGTAACTATAGATGTAACAGCCAAAACGTAAACCCCGGCGTTACCGTTGACAGGTCCCTGAAGCTTACCCTCGGAGCTAACCGAAGCCACTCCAATAACAGCTGGCTCAAAACCTGCATAGGGCAAAGTAAACGAGCTAAATGTAACATTTTCGGCGTGCTCTACCTTGCCGTTAAGCTTACCCGCAACGGAAAAAATATCGCTGGCGCCCTTTAAAGCATCACTCACACGTGCTGCCAACTTTTCGGCCTTCTTATCCCTGATTACCTTGGTTCTTACATCGGCAACAACCTGCTTTAAGGGTGCAACTCCCTCACTACGGGCAGCGGTAAGAGAGGCAACCACATACATGTTGGCCAACTCAAACACGTTTGAAACATCGCCCTCTTCAGCCTTAAATGCCCAGCGAATAACTTCTCGGGGTGATTCCAGCCCGGCAATATTTTGGTCGTTGGCCAGCAGGTTGGAGGCAACCCGTCGGGTAAGTTTTTTGGCATCAGCAGCGGTTTTAAACTGCTCGTAGGTTCTGTTAGATGAGGCAAATTGCGAAGCTTCGCTGTATATCCTCTGGCTGGTGGTGCTACTTGGTACTACTTTTCGCTCCAGAGTAGCCAGCTGCACCTTCCTGGATTCCTTCCCCCTATCGGTTACCTGAAGAATATGAAATCCGTAATTGGTTTCAACTACCTTAACCTCATTTTTTGGGAGGTTGAATGCAGCCTCATCAAAATTTTTCACCATGACACCGCCGGGAAACCACCCTAGGTCGCCACCCTTATCCTTAGATCCTGGGTCATCGGAAAAACGTGAGGCAAGATCATCCCAGCTCCCTCCACGTTTAATTACATTCAGCAGGCTATCTGCTGTTGCCTTGGCTTTAGCAACTGCCTCCTGATTTTGAGCCTTAGGGCTAATCAGTATATGACGCGCCTTCACCGAGTCAGGTAGCATCTTGACATTCACCAGCCGGATAATTTTATAGGAATTTCCGTCAAATGTAGGGCCGTAGCTTTCGCCTACCTTGGCAGAAAAAGCCCATTTTCCCATCTCATCAGTCAGCTCACTTTCCTTGTAGTACTTCGAGTCGAGTGGACTATCGGAGTTGAGGGTAACATACTGGTTTGGATCGTCAGCGAGTAGAAACTCATCCTTCATCTTATTAATCCACTCCTCAGCAGCCTGCCTATCGCTTTCGGATGGTTGAATGGGGAAAACTACATATTCGATATCCCTTGAGGCGGTCTGCTTGTACTCGCTTAGGTGAGATTTGTAGTAATTTTTTATTTCTTTTCCCTCAACGGAAATAGAGGAATCGGGAATAGAAGAGTAGGCCACGAGGGTATAGTCGAAATTTACCTTTTTAGTTCTATCCTCCAATGCGCGTTGGGCTTGAACCGAGGTAACATATAAGCCCTTAGTAATAAGGTTGAAGTACTTATTGAAAAGCCTATCCTTCTGAATTTCCTGCTCAAGAAAAAGCCAGTATGTTTTGGAGCGGGGATCCTGGTCCATGTTTTTAAGAAACATGGTGATAAACTCCTTGTTCAGCTGGCCGGTATTTGGATCGCTAAACTGCTGCTGGATTATTGGATGGATGTTCCTTCCCTGAACCATATCAAAAAGCTCGTCAGGGTGAATGGAGAGCCCCAGCTTTTTGTACTGGTCTTCCATGGTGTATGTTCTAACCAAATCCTGCCAAACTTGCTCCCTGATACGCAGCACCGTTTGCTCATCGAGTGATAGCTGGTTGGAAAACATCTTCTGAAGATTCTCGCTCTCGTCAATCTTTGCCTGCAGCATTTCGAAAGGTATAGAAGTGCCACCAATTTTAGCGACCTCCATTTGAGCACGGTTAAATAGCGATCCGCCTGAACTTAACAGGTCGCCCAAAATGAATGCCAGCAATGCTAAACCAATCACCACCGCAACAAGAACACCTGCCCGGTTTCTAATTTTTTCGAGTGTAGCCATTTAAATGATATTTAAATTATAGAAATTCAGCTAAAATTCAAGCCACGAATATAGCAATTTTAGCAATAGGGCTTTAAGCACCAAGCAATTTTTTTATATGGGGGTTAACTAAAAGGGAGAGAGAAAGTGAGTCAAGATGTTCAAGGATAAAGGATAGAATCGTAAATCGTTTGCCTTTTACCAAACCGGGAAAAGTTAACCTTATCCTTTACCCTTCAACTTTCTCCATGTCTTCAGCCCCAGCTGGGGA
>DCDD01000147.1 GCA_002316235.1 Bacteroidales bacterium UBA1064 | reverse complement strand
TTTGTCGGTTGATAGTGTTAAAAAAAGTTGAAATCGGAGTTGAAAAATGCTAAATTTCAACTTTCAAACTTTTGGTTATGGCTTCAAGAATAGTGCTGCTGGTAACCAACAAAGTTTTACCTTCTTTCCAATTTGAGCCTCGGCTTGATGGGATGGGTTATTCCCTTATTACCCTTGATAGGGTTGGCTCGGATGTGGAGCTACCGGCATTCGACTTGGCCATAGTAGGAGTAGCTGATCGTGCAAGCTACAACGCCATCCTTAAAGTTTTTAGGAAATACCCGGAAAAACCACTGCTGTTCTACTCCGGCAAAAATACTGCCGATGCTCAAAAATCTATTCCCGAGCTAGACTCAACCAACCACGTAAATCCTGATTTTACCAACCATGAGCTGAGTTTGCAAGTAGAACTGGCCATCACAAGGAAGTGGTTCGATCATTCCTCCATCTTCTCCGATGGCAATGCAGGATCCAATCATGTTAGGCTTAAAAAAATCCTTTCTGAGGAACAAGCCTGGCGCGTACTTTTTGAACAGTCGCCAAACGGAGTTCTGCTTAGCGACAGCGCCGGGAGTATAATTTTTACGAATAATGCAACAAGCGAAATTCTGGGGTATTCGTCCTCCGAATTACTTAAAATGAGGTTTCACGACCTTGTTCCGCCAGAAACGCTTCCTCAAGTTGATCAGAATATAAAAAAAATACTTGCTGGTGAGCAGCTTATCACCGAGGTTTACAACCTACGCAAGGATGGCAGCAAGCGATTTGTTCAGCTGCACGAATCCCGAGTTTTATTTCCCAGCGGCGAATTCGGCATTATGGTTGTGTCCATCGACATGACAAGAGCAAAAAAGGCAGAAGATGCGCTGGGGGAGTCGCTGGAGAAGTACAGAATTCTGGTAGAACAATCCAACGATGGCATAATTTACTCAAAGGATGGCATAATAACCTACGGAAACCCACGCATTGCAGAACTGCTGGAGGTTCAACATTGCGAGCTAGTTGGCAAGCCATTTTATACCTACCTACCTAAAAGCGAATGGGAAAAATTACAAAACCGTTATAAAAATCGGTTGGAGGGGATAAAAGAACCTTCAATCTATGAAACCTTACTTGTGAGTGCTCATGGTAGCAATATTCCTGTTGAGCTAAACGTAAACCTGGCCACTATTGGCAACGAAAGGGTTACCATGGTGGTCGTTAGGGATATTTCGCTACGGAAAGAGGCCGAAAAGGCCATAAGAGAAAGCGAGGAGAGCTACAGGGGGCTTTTCAACAACTCCGGTGAGGCCATTTACATCATTGACGCCAGCGGCATACTGCTTGATGTAAACCCAAGCGGGCTTAAGCTGTTCGGTAAAGAAAAGGAGGAAACCCTAGGCTTAACCCTAATGGAGCTGGCCGATCAGGAAAAGAGCAGCACGGAAGAGGTGAAGCGGAAGATTAGGATAGCGCACCAGGGTCAAACTCAATACTTAGAATTTTGGGGAAAGAAAAGCAATGGCGATCGAGTGCCAATGGATATAGTGCTTAGCAAGGGCACCTACTTTGGGCTTCAGGTTGTGCTGGCAATTGGACACGATATAACCGAGCGAAAAAATGCTGAGGCTATCCTGCGTGAAAGTGAGGATAAGTTCCGAACCCTAACCGAGCAAATACCTGTTGGCATTTACCGGTTGACCCCTGAAGGGAAAATACTGTACGGAAATCCCGCCTTTGCCAAAACGCTTGGTTTTAACGATACCAGCGAAGTGATAGGCCACAGCATGGATGAGTTTATAGCTACTAATTACGACGATTGGGTTGAAGAATCAGTAAAGCTATCACCGGGTGCACCTGCCGGACAATCGTTCCGCAGACAAGATGGCATAAATTTATGGGCTAACAATCAACTCCGAAGGGTCAAAAATGCTTCCGGCGAGGTTTACTACCTCGATGGGGTGCTGGTTGACATCACCGAGCATAAATTCACGCTGGATGCTCTAAAGGAAAGCGAGGAGCGTTTTCGGGCCATGGTTACAGCTATACCCGATAGGCTGTTCCGAATCAATGCCGACGGTGACCTTATCGATTTTGCCCCTTCGGAACAACTGCTTGATTTTGAACTTAACGCTGGAATGATAGGGCATTCCCTTTCCGAATTTCTACCCCAGGACGTTTTCCAAAAATTTACTGATGCCATTAGCCTGGCAAAGCAAAGCGGCAAGCTTCAGACTTTTGAGTATAAGCTTTCCAAAAACAATCAGGATTACTTCAACGAAGTTAGGCTACTTCAATCGGGACGAAGCCTTTTCCTGGTCCTACAGAGGGACATTACCCAGAAAAAACAGTTTGAAGCTCAAGCAAACATGCTGGCGCAAACCATCATGACCGCCAACGACAGCATCTCCATTACCAATACAGATGGACATTTTATTTTCGTTAACCCCGCCTTCACCAAAACCTATGGCTACACCCAATCCGAAATTATAGGCAAGCACACCTCCATCCTCAAAACCCCCGACAGGGACTTAACACTTGATAAGACAATTCATGAGGAAACCCTTAAGGGCGGATGGCAAGGAGAGCTCATCAACGTTCGAAAAGACGGCGCAGTTTTCCCAATATTCCTTTCCACCTCGGCCGTTTACGATGAGAACGGAATCGCAATAGCCCATGTGGGAATTGCTAACGACATTACCGAGCGAAAAAAGATTGAGCAGGAGCTCATCCGAGCAAAGGAAAAGGCAGAGGAATCGGACAGGCTCAAAACAGCTTTTCTCTCCAACATGAGCCATGAGATTAGGTCGCCAATGAACGCTGTGCTGGGGTTCACCCAGCTAATCAAAAGTGATGAGCAGCTATCGGAAACCGGAATGCAGTACATCGAGCTGATTCAGAACAGCGGCAAGCAGCTCCTGTCGCTGCTGGAGGATATTATTGATATTTCTAAAATCCAGTCGAACCAGCTACGGATTGATAAAAACGCATTCGACCTGAACGAGCTGATGGATGAGCTTTACCTGATATTTTCCAACCAGCTTAAGCTTAAGGATGAGTGCAAAACCCTGCTCTTCAAGCCCGAAAAAACCTGTGTATCTCCTTTTGTTATATACTCCGACCCGGTGAGAATTAAGCAAATTCTCTCCAACCTGCTGAGCAACGCCATTAAGTTTACCCCAAGCGGAAGTATAAACTTTGGATACTCCATATTTTCGGATGATGACGCTTCAAAAATTCAGTTTTACGTGAGGGACACAGGAATAGGCATCTCTATAGAAAATCAGCTTCTCATCTTTGAGCGTTTTAGGCAGGCCGACAACTCATACACCCGATTATATGGGGGTTCGGGTCTTGGCCTGGCAATTTCAAGAGGCCTTGTTGAACTCCTGGGCGGGGATATCTGGGTGGAGAGTAAACCTGGTGAAGGTTCAGAGTTTTTCTTTAACATTCCCCTTGAATTTTCCGAAAAAGATACACCAGCCCCCGTCCAACCTTCAAGCGAAGTGAAACAACCTGTAAGCCAGCTAAAAGGAAAAACTGTACTCGTTGTTGAGGATGTTAACGAAATCAGGCTTTACTTTGAACGGGTACTGGAACGAACGGGTGCAAAAATTCTATTTGCCAAAAATGCCAAGGAGGCACGCAAGCTATTCAAGTCAAACAACCGCATCCGGCTTGTTCTGCTAGACATTGGCCTTTCCGATGCCGACGGTTTTGAACTTGCTGTTGAGTTCAAGCGAATGCGGCCCAACACGCCTATAATTGCCCAAACGGCCTACGCCCTGCAGTCGGAGCTAAACAGGAGCATTGAAAGCGGTTGCGACGACTACATCACCAAACCTTTAGATTCCGCTGTGCTTATTGGTAAAATGCTTAGATTGATTGGTAGCAAATCCCAGCAGTCCGATTAGGGGACTAAGCGTTCAACCATAGCAAGGGAATGGATGGAAAAATAGCCCCATCTGGTAGGGCTTCAGGGATGGAAACACAGCCAAAACCTAACTTGTCCGGTAATCCAACTTAACAGCTGAACCTAACATATTTTGTAGGCCAATTATGGCGTGATGTCTTA
>DCDD01000060.1 GCA_002316235.1 Bacteroidales bacterium UBA1064 | reverse complement strand
CAGCTCGTAACCGACGGCCGCATACATCCTGCCCGAATCGAGGAGGTGGTGCAAAAGGTTCAGAAGCAGATAGAGGATGAAATAGTTGAAATTGGAAAACGTACCACCATAGACCTGGGCATTCACGGGCTTCACCCGGAGCTCATCCGGTTGGTTGGCAAGATGAAGTACCGTTCGTCGTACGGCCAAAACCTGCTTCAGCACTCCCGCGAGGTGGCCAACCTTTGCGCCATTATGGCCTCCGAACTTGGCCTTAATGCTAAGGCTGCCAAGCGTGCAGGGTTGCTTCACGATATTGGAAAGGTTCCAGACGATGAGCCCGAGTTGCCACATGCCATTCTGGGAATGAAGCTGGCCGAAAAGTACAAGGAAAAACCGGAGATTTGTAACGCTATTGGCTCTCATCACGACGAGGTGGAGATGACAACCCTTATCGCACCCATTGTTCAGGTTTGCGATGCCATTTCAGGAGCACGCCCGGGCGCCCGAAGAGAGGTAGTGGAGTCTTACATCAAGCGGCTTAAGGAGATGGAGGATCTTGCGCTTTCCTATCCCGGCGTACTGAAAACTTATGCCATTCAAGCGGGTAGAGAACTACGGGTAATTGTTGGCAGCGAAAAGGTTTCCGATGAGGAGGCCAACAAGCTTTCCTTCGAGATTGCCCGTAAAATCCAGGATGAGATGACCTATCCCGGTCAGGTGAAAATTACCGTTATCCGCGAGACCAGGGCTATTAGCTATGCAAAGTAGCAGCGAAATCTTCTGGCTGATAGTATTCACACTTTGTCCATTCCCATTTTTTTATAAGGCAGATGCATAAGTGATAGCCTTATGGGATGGCCATTTTGAAATGAGTTGCAGCAATGATTCGAAAGGGCAATATTATGGTTTGACTTTCGGCACGATAGGGGTAATAAGCTATTCATAAATACATGAAAAATATACCGGAATGAACAATTCATCAATTCAGATGTGCGACCTTCGAGGGCAGTACCTGAAAATCAAACCCGAGATTGATGCTGCCATTCAGCAGGTTATAGATAGCACGGCTTTCATTAAGGGTAAGGAGGTAGGGGATTTCCAGGACGAACTTGCCCGCTATCTGGGGGTAAAGCATGTAATTGGATGCGCCAATGGCACCGATGCCCTTCAGGTTGCCCTTATGGCGTTGGGGCTTAAACCCGGAGATGAGGTTATTACCCCTGACTTTACATTTATTGCCACCGTTGAGGTGGTAGTCTTGCTGGGGTTAACGCCAATCTTAGTGGATGTTGACCCATTTACCTTTACAATTGACACAAAAAAACTTGAAGAGGCAATAACACCTAAAACAAAGGCCATTATTCCTGTTCACTTGTTTGGGCAGTGCGCCAACATGGGCGAAATAATGCGTATTGCGCAAATTCACAACCTCTATGTGGTAGAGGATGCAGCCCAGGCACTTGGTGCCAGCTACTACCATTCTGATGGGCATGTTTCAAAAGCCGGAACAATTGGCCATATAGGCGCTACCTCGTTTTTCCCATCAAAAAATCTTGGATGCTATGGCGATGGCGGTGCGCTTTTTACTAACGATGATTCGCTGGCAGCGGAGATTCGTTCCATTACCAACCATGGGATGAGGGTACGATACCATCACGACAGGATTGGAGTTAACTCCAGGCTCGACACCGTTCAGGCAGCCATTCTGCGGGTTAAGCTGAAGTACCTGGACAGCTATAACGAAGCGCGAATGGCCGCAGCTCAGCTTTACGATACCCGCCTTAAGGTATGTGCAAACCTGGTTATCCCGTCAAGGGCTACATGGAGCAACCATATCTTTCACCAGTACACCCTAAGGGTTAACGAGGCTAACCGCGAGGAGCTGTCAAAATTTCTTGCCGGCAAAGGTATTCCCTCAATGGTTTACTACCCAATTCCCCTTCATAGCCAAAAGGCTTTTGAGGCTTACAGGTTGCAAAACTCAAACAGCACATTTCCGGTATCCAACTCGCTATCAACTAGCGTTTTATCCATTCCAATGCACACCGAGCTGGATGTTGATACTATTAATTTTATTACCGAAAGCATTTTGTCATTCTTCAAATAAGCTACTTTTACATTCAAAATTTTTACAGGATGGAAGTCCACTATTTCGCGCATGAAACAGCGGTTATCGACAGTGATGCAAAAATTGGACAGGGAACAAAAATATGGCATTTTAGCCATATTATGTCGGGTTCGGTAATAGGTGAGAATTGCAATATTGGCCAAAACGTGGTGGTGTCTCCCGGTGTTACCCTGGGCCGGAATGTTAAAGTGCAGAACAACGTATCAATTTATTCAGGGGTTACCTGTGAGGATGATGTTTTTTTAGGCCCCTCAATGGTTTTTACAAATGTGATAAATCCCCGCAGCGCCATCAACCGAAAAAATGAGTACATGCCCACAATTGTTAAACGAGCAGCCACCATTGGTGCTAATGCCACTATTGTTTGTGGCGTTACCTTGGGTGAATTTTGCTTTGTAGGGGCAGGAGCGGTTGTAACCAAAGATGTGAAACCCTATGCGCTGGTGGTGGGAAATCCTGCCAGGCAGATTGGCTGGATGAGCGAGTTTGGCCACAGGCTGGAATTCAATAGCGATAACCTTGCTACCTGCCCTGAGAGCGG
>DCDD01000201.1 GCA_002316235.1 Bacteroidales bacterium UBA1064 | reverse complement strand
GGTTTTACACCCCACAAAAATTTCACGTCAACGGGGAAAAGTGCCTTAATCTTAGGCATCCTTAGTATTTCGTTAACCCTGGCTGTGTCCTTTACATGGGCGTAGCCTACCAAAGGCCCGGGGGCGGGCTGATCCTGGTACAGGTTGGGTTGAAGCAGGCTGAATAACGGGTATTTTTTTGTCTGGTCGGCCTGAGTGGCTGAAAGGGAATCCTCGGTTGAGGTGGCTTTTAGCTTGGCCAGCAGCTCATCTGTTACGGTATCCTTTTTGGCGGTTAGCTCCTTGTTGCTGGTGCTTTTAATGGAATCCGTCTTAGCCTCAGCATTCTGAATCTCGGCCAACGCGTTGTTGGCTGCAATAAAGTTGTTGAAAAGTTCGCTAAACTCGTAGGTTTCCCAGAATTCCAGGTTGGCTGTCCCCTGGAGTAGCTTTCGTACACGTTCGGGTTCCTTTATACCGGGAAGTTCAATCAGAATAAGACCCGAGTTTTCCAGCCGCTGGATGTTGGGTTGGGCAACACCAAACTTGTCAATTCTATTACGGAGGATGTTAAAGGAGTTGTTTATGGCATTATCTGCCTCAGCTCTTAAAATCTTGATAACCTGATCGTTTGTAGATTCAAAGTTAATCTTATCCCGCAGTTCTGGGGTGCTAAAAATTGCAGCCAGCCTTGCATTTGGTGCAACCTGTTGAAAAGCTTTACCAAATTTTGTTACAAAATGCTCGCTGCCGGGCATTTTCTGGGCCACCTCCATGGCTTTCAGGAATGAGCTATCCTGGCTGTTGTTCGATAGGGAGCGTATCAGGTCGGTAACCGATACCTCCAGCATCACGTTCATGCCACCCTTAAGATCCAACCCCAGATTTATTTCCCGCTCCTTGCACTCCTTATAGGTGTACTTGCGGATGTACAGGAAGTTGTAAACAGGCTCGGACGAAATGGAATCCATGTAGTGGGTTTCCTTAGCCCTGTCTATCTCGTTGCCCACCATCGCATACTCGCGCGCCTTTTTTTCTACTCGCCTGGTAACCAACGTGAATGACAGCTGGTATATGCAAACCAATATTAAGGCTATGGCAATAAATCTTATCGCACCTTTGTTCTGCATCTTTTGAAGTATTAAGTAGGTTGTATGATTTTTAGATGTATAAAATGACGGGCAAATATATTATTTTTTAATCAAAATAATTGCTATTCATTGTTTAACCTCTACAATATGCCGATTCTTAGAAGTCTGCTGGCATTTTTAGATGGGCAATGCGGGCTTGAAAGCTATCGCCCGATATTGGTTTATCATGGTTGAGCAGAAACGCTCTAGCGAATGTTGGGAGCATGTTGTTAAAGAAAAGGTCAACCACTACAGGTTGACCTTTTCTGTGACCCCGGCGGGATTCAAACCCACGACTTTCAGAACCGGAATCTGACGTTCTATTCAGCTGAACTACGGGGCCATGTCAGGCTGCAAATATAGTGGAGTTTTATGCTAATTCCAACTTTTACCCACATGATATTCGATAAGTATCAGCCTTTGAGTGTTTTCTAAATGTTTCCTTCGTTTTAAAAAGGTTTTGACTAAAAATTGCAGAAGCCATCAATCTCCGATGGCTCCTGCTACCTATTATGTGTTGTTGCCTAGCACCTTACTCGTAGTCCCTAAGGGCGCTCATCAACTTTTGGCGTGAAAAGAAAATTCTGCTTTTCACCGTGCCGATTTTAAGGTTGAGCTTTTCTGCTATTTCCTTGTACTTGTAGCCCGAAGTGTGCATCTGGAATGGAATCCGAAATTCATCTTCAAGCTGGTCAATTTTCTTGCTAATTTCGCTGTGGGAGTACATGGACTCGGGCCCATTCTTCTCGTAGCTGCTGTTGAGCAGGAATTGATTTTCGCTGCTGTCGAATGTGGTGTTTTGCTTAACCGCCTTACGGTAGTTGTTGATGAAGGTATTTTTCATTATCGTGAAGGTCCAGGCCTTTAAGTTGGTGTTGTCCTCAAACTTATCCTTGTAGGTCAGCGCCTTCAGGTAGGTTTCCTGTAGCAGGTCGTTGGCATCCTCGCGGTTAGCTGTTAAGCTGTAGGCAAATCGTTCCAGGTTTGGTTCCAGCTCCACTAGTGCGGTATTGAACTCTTGCTGTGACATATTTGTAGGTTTTTAGTTACTATTCCTTGGTTAAACTTCACGACAAAGTTAGAATTAGTCTAAATAAAAATCAAGTTGATAATTATCAACTCACGCCAACATTTAACTTAATTCTAAATAGAAAATTGGACAAAATGCCTGATTATTAATGGCATATAGTTGTTTTTATAAATTGTGTTCAATTCGATATTTTATATGGTGTTTTAAGTTAATGGCTGGCCAAAGATTATCACCCCTCCCCCGGAGATGATTATATGCGCTGGCACACAATTATTTACAATAAATCGGGAAAGGAGAGTAGTGTTTTTTAGCTCAATTATTTAGATAGGTGATAAGCAATTCAAGCTAAAACAGTCTATTTGTGTTATATTTAAAGGTTCATTAAATCAACAGATCATGGCAAAGAAAAGTAAGAAAATATTCGTGCTGGACACCAATGTTATCCTCCACGACTACCGCTGCATTTATAATTTTCAGGAGAACGACATTGTAATACCCATAGTTGCGCTGGAGGAGTTGGACTACTTTAAAAAGGGGAATGAAATGGTTAACTACAACGCCCGTGAGTTTGTTCGTGAGCTGGATAAAATCACAGGTGATAACCTATTCAACGGAGGAGTTTCCCTGGGGAAGAATCTCGGCAAGCTACGGATTGAAACAGGGAAACCCATGCCTAAAGCAATGCTCGACTCCTTTGCCGAGGCTACTCCCGACCACCGAATACTGGCCATTACCTACCATTTGGCATCTGTTAATCCAGACAGGCCGGTTATTCTGGTTACCAAGGATATTAACCTGAGGATGAAGGCAAAATCGTTGGGAATTGTTGCTCAGGATTACTTAACCGATAAGGTTCAGGATATTGACTCCCTGAAAAAGGAAATTGAAATTATTGACGGGGTTGACGACGAGTTTATCCAAAAACTTTACGAAAATCCAAGCGAACTAGGTGCTGCACCGCTTAAGGTTAAACCCTACGCCAACCAGTACCTTATTCTTAAGGGTAATAAATCGAGCGCACTAGCGCATTTCGACAAGGCCACCAACATGCTAAACAGGGTTGAAAAAACGCGTGCTTACGGCATTGAACCCCGTAACTCCGAGCAAACTTTTGCCCTAGATGCCTTGTTACGTTCGGAAGTTAAGCTGGTGGCCCTTACAGGAAAAGCCGGCACAGGAAAAACCCTGCTAGCCCTGGCTGCAGCTCTTCAGCAGGAGGAAAATTTCAACCAAATACTTCTGGCCAGGCCCATAGTAGCCCTCTCGAATAAAGATATCGGTTTCCTGCCTGGCGACATCAACGAGAAAATCAGCCCATACATGCAGCCACTTTTCGATAACCTTTCGGTGATTAAAAATAGGTTCAAACCTGCCAGCAAGGAGTACATGCATATTGAGGAAATGCTTCGCACCGAGAAACTTGTCATCACCCCGTTGGCCTACATTAGGGGACGAAGCCTGTCAAACGTGTACTTCATCGTTGACGAGGCGCAAAACCTTACTCCCCACGAGATTAAAACCATAATTACCCGGGCAGGGGAGGGAACTAAATTTGTTTTCACCGGCGATATATTTCAGATTGACCACCCCTACCTGGACATGAAGTCGAACGGGCTAACCTACCTTTCCGACAAAATGCACGGGCAGGAGCTGTTTGCCCACATCAACCTGGTTAAGGGCGAGCGAAGCTACCTTGCCGAGCTGGCCAGCAACCTGTTGTAATAGATTTGCCCTTACTTCAGAAGCAACTTTCCGGGTATCAACTTCTGAAATCGGCTGGGCATCCTTACATGTAATTGAGAGTAGGTTTATTGTGAAAGTAATGAGGTATGAAAAGGGATTTGTACTTGCTTCGACACGCCAAGTCGGTAGAAAGAGGGTCCGAAATGAGGGACGCTGATAGAGCACTGAAACCTAGGGGAATTGAAGATGTTCTTAACCTTGCAGGAAGAGTTCATGCAAAGGCCAAGAGCATTGAGCGCATACTTTCGAGCCCTGCTAACCGTACCATTCACACGGCTATACTATTTGCCGAAGCAACGGGCATACCCATGGACAGGATTGCTATCTGTTCCGATATCTATCTTGCCGACGATGATGATCTGGCGCTTATTGTTTCTGAAGCTGATAACCAGCTTACCTCATTGATGATTGTGGGGCATAACCCTTCGGTTACCAACCTGGCCAACCGATTTTTAAATGAACCTGTTTTTGATGTTCCAACATCCGGCCTTGTCGTTCTTCAGTTTGATGCAGATAGCTGGATGAATATTTCGAAATCGACACTAACCGATAGTTTCACCGTATTTCCCTGATACAGGGTTAATTTGCTACGATATCAGCATAAACCTTAACATTTAGATAACATTTCGTTTACGCATTGTTCGAAAAATACTTCTTAAAATTGAACTTTTTAACCTAAACTAAGCTATGGGCCGAAAAAA
>DCDD01000059.1 GCA_002316235.1 Bacteroidales bacterium UBA1064 | reverse complement strand
TCTCCAGTTAATTTTTATAAGTTTCTATCAATTATTTGCCTCAAGGTTGTAAATGTTAGGTTTTTCCTCCTCAATATTTGCACCAGGAGGTTTAAATTTTTAGCTACTCCAGCTGCAGGCATTCAAACTTCCACAACATCGGCTTAAATGGAGCACGAATCAACCGCTTTCAGCGAATCAGCTGGTTGGGATTTATTGACGTCTAATGCCCTAACACAGAGTTCTGGTCTAACCCCGCAAACCAGCTTAACGTTTTCCTCTACCATCTGGTGGTAGCTTTTTAGCTTTTCAACCAGGTTAGCCACTAAGGACAGCTCCATCTGCGATACGTCAACTTTAGCCAAATCACGGAAATTACCCAAATCGCGTTCAGCCTCAGCAACTTTTGTGCTGAGGTACTTTGCACTTTCGGGAAGGGAATCTAGAGGGTAAAGCACCTGGAGGTTGCTTTTTATAAGTTGTAGCAGTTCAATGGTGTTGAAAACCCAGGGTTGAAGGCTGTTTACCAGGCTATCACGCTGGGCAACCTTCTGTTTCCTGGTGAACTCATCCATTCGTTGGCCAAAGGAGTTGATTGCGGCAATGGCCCGCTCACGGCATAGCCCGCATGAGGTATTCTTAATCATCGCCAAAAGTTTCTCGGTGGCGTTACGGGTGCTAGCGCTGGCTTCAACATCATTCAGCTTTCTAACCTCATCCTCGTATGTGCTCCTGTAGAGTTGTTCTTCAAGGCTGGCAAGGTGGTTGGTGATCAGCTGACCCTCGGGTGTTTGCCTCATAAGGTCAGGCTTGAATGCCCCCGAGAAGCGGAGTGAGGCAATGTATGCCTCCATGTCGGCAGCAGCAAGCATTGGGATGGTGTCGAGTTTTACCAGGGAGTTCACCAGCTCCTTGGTTGCTTTCAGGTTGTGGTCATCGTCGAGGTATAGCGAGGCAAATCCCAGCACAGACTCATACTCTCGTCTAAAGATATTTGCAAAGGTGTTGTTCCCCCTGTACTTAAATCGCATCTCCTCAAAGGTCTTAACCAGCTGCCGGTAGTACTGCATCACCTTGAAAAGGCTTATGGAAACGGCGTCGCTGTTACCGGTTCGGTAGTTAAGGTTATAGGCATCGAGGTAACTCTTGAAGTTGGCGTAAACGGACAGGAAGGCGATGAAATCCTTCTCCTGCCGGTAGGTTTCGGCGTTTATCAGCCCCTGCCGATAGTCGTTTTCAACCCTCAGCTTCCGCGTTTCGATGCTGGCAAAGGTTACCTCATCGCCACCGATTGGCTCCATGCGGTAGAGCGACTTGTAGTTAACCACCGCTATTACCGGGTAGTTGTGGTATGCAAGTAGCTCTTTCAGCGTTTGGCGCCCAACCTGGCCATGCCTTACGGTGTCCATAAAGTTTTGTATAAGAGCTGTGTTAACTTCAATGGGCTTGCTGTTGGAAGTGGTTAAAACGTATAGCTTCAAGGAATGAACGCGGGTATCAAAATTTTTCTGCTCAAATAGCCTGATGGTGGAGCTAAACCTATACTCCTTTTTCCTGGTATTAGCCTCAATAAAGCTGCCGAATTCTCCTATAATGCCCATCACCGCATCGGTAGGGGTTTTTATTTTGGATAGATTTTGCAGCTGGGTGGCAACGAGCGAGAGCATCTGGTCGCGATCGTTGTTGGTAATGGCTTTAACGCTAATCTCCGCATCAATGTAATCGTGTGCGGAGTAGAGGGGTAGGTTGTCTATTATCCGCACATGGTCGATGTTGTCGCTCACCAGGGTTTGGTAACGGTTGTCCTTGTCTCTCGATATCTGGAAGTTGTAGAGTGGGTAGGTGATGTCGTTCTCCCCGAAAAATTTCACATTTTTCAGCTTCGCCGTGATGAACAGGTACTCCAGGCGTTCCTCCTCGAGCTTCGATTTTCGGCGTATTTTGCCATTTCCCTTATTAGGAAAGTTGAGCTCGTTGATTAGGTTGCTAAACCTGTCGCCGTTGAGCAGGAAGATATCGGTTGACAGGTACTGCCATTCGCCTGTAAAGTTGAACCTGGAGGTGTCGGAAAATACTAGCCGAGGTTCTATGTCGCGCTGGGCAGCAACCATATAGCCCGATAATGTTAAAAGAAGCAACCCGATAAATCGTTTTAACATCGGCATACGTGGGTTTATAACAGCATTCTGCTTCATCATAGCTAGCTTCAAAATTAAATATTTAGCATAGCGCATTTCATCGGAGCGTTCAACCAGCCTGTTTCTTTTGTCCACCCTCAGCTCACCCTTCGGGGAGGGACCACCTCCTTGGTTCTGTCGAACATGTAGCGGTAAGTGATATGGATTTTGCGTATTTTCCCTCCTATCTGGCTGGCTACCCTTCGCATGGTAGGGTTAAAGTCGCCAATCCAGTTCAGCTCCAGCTCCTTGTACTGAAAGTCAGGTCTTAGTGCCCTGTTGGCAAACTCTGTTACCAGAGCACCTTCTACACCCTTGCCCTGATGTTGGGACACAATTCCAAAAATCAGGCCAATGGCCTTGGTGCAAACCTTCTTAACCTTCAGCAGGTATAAAAATTTGAGCTTATGAACCAGACCAAACTGCCCGTTCAAATGCCTAACCACCTGGTTTAAATCGGGCACCATGATAAAGAACCCGATGGGTTCATTGTTGTAGTAGGCAAAGTACATCAGCTCGGGGTCTATAATTGGTTTCAGGGTTTTCATCAGGGCCATGGCATGAATGTGCGACATTTTTTTTACCCCGGTGTACCTTCCCCAGGCGTTATTGTATATTGTACGGAAATCCTCGGCAAACTTTTTAAGGTTGCGTTTGGAAATGATGGTAACATGGTAGGCGGGGTTACGGGCTATGCGTTCCGCCTTTTCGCGTATAATTGGGTCAAGCCCTTCGGGATTCACCGGACGGTAGTAGGTGAACTGGTGAAAGTAAGGCTTGAAACCGTAGCCCTCAAAAAGCTCGCGGTAGTAGGGAGGATGGTAGTCCATGCAGTAGTTTGGTGGGTAGTCGCCCTCAACCAGCAGCCCCCACCAACGGTCGCGATCGCCAAAGTTGATAGGGCCGTCCATGGCCTCCATTCCTCTTTGCTGCAGCCACTCCTTTGCGGTGTCGAATAGCTGTGTGGCAGCTTCGGGGCTGTTGATGCACTCGAAAAAACCAACCCCGCCAGTTGGCTGCTCGTTGTTGCGGGCTATCTCGTAGTCAATAAAAGCGGCAATCCGTCCAACAGGCTTGTTATCGGAGTATAGCACCCATCGAATGGCTTCGCCATGCCTGAACTGCTTGTTGGTTTTTGGGTTGAAAACGCTTTCAATATCGTTGTTGAGCGGCCTGATCCAGCTGGGATAATCGCGGTAAAGCTCTACCGGAAGATTTAAAAAATCTTTACGGGTTTTTCGGTTGTCAACCTCTTTCAATACAAAACTCATGGCACAATCGGTTAGCTATGGCTATTAATCGGTTTTCATGGCTTGTAGCAGGACCCGGGCGGTAAGCAAATCGGCCGGTGTGGTTATTTTGATATTTTCCCTGTTTCCCTCCACGGTATGGAGCTCAACCCCGCAGGCAGCAGCAACCGAGGCATCGTCGGTAAACAACTCGCTGTAAGGCTGGTTGTAGCACTGCTTTATGGTTGCTGAGCGAAATGTCTGGGGTGTTTGCACCAGCAAAACGTTGTTGCGGGGGAATGGGGTAAACTTGCCGCCGCTTGCAATCATTACCGATTCAACAGGATTCACAACCGGAATGGCGCACACCCCCCTGGCAGCCATGGCGTAGCACCGCTCAACCACCTCATGTGTAACCAGCGGACGAACGCCGTCGTGAATGGCCACCAGCGAGTCGTCTGCGGGCAGCAGCTCCAACCCGTTTTTTACCGACTCAAAGCGGGTGCTACCCCCCGGAACGATTTGCAGGTTGGTTTCAAAATGGTGCTTTTTGCAAAGCCTTTGCCATGTTGTGATTTGAGCTTCGGGAAGCACCAGCACAACCTCGGGTATATCCCTCAGGGTGAGGAAAACGCTAATAGTGCGCATCAGCACCGGCAACCCATCCAGCTCCATGAACTGCTTTGGGGTGTCGGAGCCCATACGTAAGCCGGAGCCAGCGGCAACAACCAGGGCAAAACGCTTGGGCTGCATTTTTATGGCAATTTGATGGCGAAAGTTAGCCATTTTTGACTAAATCATACCAGCCTGGGAGATTTTTGGTTCAAAGGGCTACAGGAACGGATCCAGCTGGGCTGAAGGGTTGAGCCCATTTCCGACCAGCCGGCCGGAATGCTGAAGGGAGCATAGTGCGAGCTTAGAAAGGCCACGATGGAAACCCGAAAATCAACCCTGCCACCCTGCGCTGGTTGCTCCGGGCATTTGGTTGAAGCGGGAACAGGGGTGGGCTACATCCAAGAGCCACCCGGGCTCAGGAGTTTAAGAATCACGTAGATTGATGCATGCAGCAGCTGGAAATGCTTACAGAAGGTTAGCAGCTCATTTGAGGAAACGTAAAAAAGTTCATAAGTTTGGTTTATCAAATGAAAAGCTTTTGTAATTTTGAATAGATAGTTAAAACGCAACATTATAGCGCCTGTATTTTCAAATATGGAAATAAGGCGCTATGGAGTGGCGGGTATAAAACTAGTTATAGGGCATTGTAAAATACGACACGACAAATAGGAAACAAATGGCAAAAACAACTTTTTGGGATGTAATAGAAAAGACAATTGAAAAAGTCGGGACACCACTTTCTGCAAAAGAAATTTGGGAAAAAGCAAATGAACTTGGAACAGTTGGAGACTTTTCAACGACCGGTAAAACACCTTGGGCGACAATAGCAGCATATTGCTACACAGACATAAATAAAAACGCTGAAAATTCAACAGTAATTCAGACTAGCGAGAGACCAGCACAATTCTTTTTAAGACGACTTGCAAGCCAAATTGACTTAGAAAAAGTTCAAAAACAGAAGGACACTGAAATCGCAAAAAAAGAAAAAATAGAAACTAAGAAGTTTAACGAAAGAGACCTTCATCCTTTGTTAGTTGCCTATGCTTTCGGTGACAGCCATTTCAAAGCAAACCTAAAGACAGTTTTTCACGAGAACTCTTCCAAAGCAACTAAAGGACAAAATGAATGGTTGCACCCTGACTTGGTTGGCGTTTACTTCCCTTTCCGAGACTACAAATCGGAAACACTTGAAATTCAAAATCATTTATCAATAACCTCAATAAAACTTTTCTCATTTGAGTTAAAGGTTTCTTTGAACTTCGGCAATCTAAGACAATCATACTTTCAAGCTGTTTCAAATTCAAGTTGGGCAAATGAAGGTTATTTGGTGACACTTAATATTGACGATGACCCGACTTTTAAAGATGAAGTAAGACGGCTGAACAATGCATTCGGAATTGGGATAATAAAACTTAATCCAGAGAATATTTTTGAAAGTGAAATACTTTTCCCCTCAAGAATAAACCAAGAAATTGACTGGGACACAGTAAATCGACTTGCAAACGAAAATTCAGACTTCAATGACTTTTTGAAACTGATAACAGAAGACTGCAAACTTGGAAAAGTAAAAAGCCAATACGACAAGGTATTGAAAATGGACGATTTGACTAAATATATAAAGGACAAAGGAATAAACAACGCCCTATAACAGGTGTTTGGCTCAATGGCTGGAGAAGTGGTTAATTGAACATTCTACATCACATCAGCTTTTGTGGTGTATTGACAGTTTAGTGCTCCGAAATCCGCCACTGCGCATACCGCAAAACGTTAGGGACAAGCTGAAAAAAAGACAACGACAATGGTAAATTTACTGCGAAAGACAGAAAAGAAATGAGAAAACCCGCCCACATTCAGGCACATTTGTCTTTGCCCTACACAAATGCCCACGCTTCGCAAAGCCAAAAGAGCTGCAATTTTGCTTACGCACCCGTGCTAAATTGTTAATTTTGAGTTTTAATTGAAACTTGTTGGATTTAAAAAAGAAAAAATATAAATGGCAAAGAATTATGCGTTAGCATAATCGCGAACACCTTAAAAATATGATAAATAAAGTGAGCAAAAACGGAAACGGCACGGAAGA
>DCDD01000018.1 GCA_002316235.1 Bacteroidales bacterium UBA1064 | reverse complement strand
GCCATGACAGCTACCCAGAACTTCAACGGGCCTGGGGAGGTAGCCTTTGCCCGGAAGGTCTCCTCCGAACAGGGATACGATTTTTTGAGATTTTACATTGATGGTACCAAAAAAGGAGAATGGAGCGGTGAACAGAGCTGGGGTGAGGAGTCCTTCAGCATCACCTCCGGAACCCACACCCTCAAATGGGAGTACAAAAAGGATGAAATGGTTATAGGTGGAAGCGATTGCGCATGGGTTGACGACATCATCCTCTCCCCTACCCTGCAAAATGCCACCTTTACCGTGCTGGTCAATGGAAATGAATACGAGGGTTTAACCGTCAACCTTGATGGTATGACGGCAAACACCGGAAGCGATGGCAAGGTTAACTTCGTCAACGTGCCCACAGGTTTGGCAAAACCGGTGAGTGTACAATATATGGGAAACACCCTGGCCGACAGCCTGGTGAATGTGGTTTGGACAGGCCAAAATAGCAACGACATGGACATTTCGGCATACTTTGAGGTAACATTTCATGTAACCTCGGAGGGAAACCCTGTGGAAGAGGCAACCGTTACCCTGAACGACCTGCAACTACAAACCAACAGCCAGGGAATAGCAACCTTTACCGGCATTCCTTTTGCACCAAACATCCATGTTGACATATCTCGAAGCGGGTACAACACCTATGAAGGTGATATAAGCATAGCAAGCGACTCTACCTACACCATCTCTCTTAACCCAAATGCTTCAGAACCTATTATAGGTAATACCCAATTGTTAAGAATATTTCCTAACCCCTTTACCGATAGGGTAAACATAGAAATTGAAACTTCTGAATACTCCCAGGTTCAGCTGGAAGTGTATAGTATCCTTGGCTGCAGAATGGACAATGTATTCAACGGTATGCTAACGCCAGGCATTCACAACTTCACGTGGAAATATGACAATATGCCTAAAACACAGTCAAGTGGAAATATCTTTATGGTTTGGGTAAGAGTAAATGACACAATAATTGTTAGAAAAATAGTTCAGATTCAACAAAAATAAGTTGCTTTGTACCGGCATTACCAAGCAACTTGGGGAAAAAACCATTACCAATTTTTTAGAAGTTCCATAAACCATGCATTTAAAGAGACTTAGCTTGTTAATCCTGTTCACTGCAGGACTTAGGTTATCCTTATGGGCACAGCCCAACCGTCAAATTCCATCTGAAAAACCACGTTTGATTGTCGAAATTGTAGCTAGCCAGATGCGGTTCGACTACCTGACAAGGTACTGGGATAAGTTTTCCGATGGTGGATTTAAAATGCTGGTTAACGATGGTGCCAGCTGCAAAAATGCAAGGTACAGCTACCTTTTAACCCAAGCCTACCCAGGAATTGCCACAATCTCCACTGGCGCCAACCCATCAATTCATGGCATAATATCCGACAGCTGGTTCTCGAGAGTTAACGGCGAAGTGGTTGATGCTGTTGCCGACGAAAAAACAACCACTACGGGTGGCAGCTTCGCCAGCGGTAGGGCCTCGGCAAAAAATCTTGTTACCAGCACTCTGGGTGATGAAATTTGCCTAAACAACCCCCAATCGAAGGTGGTGAGCATTGCTCTTGATGCCGGTTCGGCCATACTCATGGCCGGACATAGCGCGAGTGGGATTTACTGGCTCGACACCGAAAAGGGTGGATGGGTTTCCAGCAGCTACTTTAGCGACAGCCTACCCGCATGGGTGGATACCCTTAACGCTAAATCGCTTGCAAAGCTTTATGCCGAAAAGGAGTGGAAAGCGATAAACCCCATACAGGCTTATGAAGAAACCGATACACTCACCGCCAGGACTCCTGAGGGAAAGAAAAGGGTATCGGATAAAATTAAGCTACTGATTGACGGCATAATAGGAAAATCGGAACCTGCTACCAGCTACAAAAAGCTGCTTGAAACCCCATTTGGTAACTCGCTTACCAAGGATATGGCTATAGCCTCCATCTTAGGTGAAAGCCTTGGTAGCGATGAAAACACCGACTTACTCTGCATCACCTTTAGCGCCAACCGGTACATAACCCGAAAGTTTGGCCCACATTCCATTGAAATGGAGGATACCTACCTGAGGCTTGACCGAGAACTGGCACACTTCCTCCAATTCCTGGCAACCCAGGTCGGAAAGGAGAATGTGCTGGTGGTGCTCACCTCCGACCAAGGGGTTTCGTCAACTCCGGAATTTCTGGAAAAGTCAAAGATTCCAGGTGGATACTTCGATCCTAAAAAAGCCATGGTGCTGCTGGGTAGCTACCTGAATGCCCTATACGGACAGGGCAGCTGGATAACAGGCTACCACGAAAAACAGATCTACCTCAACCGAAGGTTGATAGAGGATTCCAACATAAATCTTGCCGAAATGCAGCAAAAGGTTGCCGATTTTATGCTTGAGTTCTCCGGTGTGGCCAACAGTGCAACCGCTCATACCCTCCAATCAGCAAATTTTGCAAACGGGATAATGGTGAAATTTCAGAATAGCTACAACCAACGCCGTTCGGGTGATGTTATTATTAACCTGGAGCCGGGATGGGTTGAACGGAATGGATCTATTACCTCCGGCAACTCGGCCTACGACTACGATACCCATGTACCCCTAATCTGGTATGGCTGGAAGGTTAAACGTCGCGTTATTACGTCACCGGTAAACATTTATGACATAGCTCCTACCCTTTCGAGCCTGCTGGGGATAACCTGGCCTAACGGTTCGATGGGTTCCCCTGTAAGAGAGCTGGTTGAACCCTAAGTTGTGCCCTTCAGTAAGCATTGCTAGCCCAACTCTTCGAGTATGGCAGGGTTGTTTTCAACGCTGTTGCCAACTACTACCATGTCGGCACCGGCTGCAAAAACCGCGTCAACCTGCCTGGCGCTGCGAAGGCCCCCTCCAACGATTAGAGGAATGGAAATTTGGCTTCGCACCTGCCTTACAAGCTCAGCCGGAACGGAGTTTTTAGCCCCACTACCCGCCTCAAGGTAAATTAGCTTTAGTCCAAGTTGCTGTCCGGCTAAAGCCGTTGCTACAACAATATCGGGCTTATCGGATGGAATAGGCATAGTGTTGCTCATGTACTGCACCGAGGTAACAGCGCCACCATCAACCAGTATGTACCCGGTGGGTATAACCTCCATTCCGCTCTGCTTAATCCTCATTGCCACCTGCACGTGGCTACCTATAAGCAGCTCGGGGTTACGTCCCGAAATAAGGGAAAGTAAAAGAATGGCATCAGCATGGGAGGTAAACTGAAAAGCACTACCCGGGAATAAAATTACAGGAAGGGCTGTATGCTCTTTCACCCGTAGCACAAAACTGTTAATATCGCCACTTATCAGGCTACCTCCAACCAAAATCATGGAAACTCGGGTTTGGTTGGCCAGCTCCAGAGTCTTGCTGAGGCTTAATTCGTTTCCCTTGTCGGGATCGAGCAGCAGGGCTATCTGCCTTGATTTTCCGCTACTGAATAATGAGCTGTAAATGTTTGTCATACACCAAAATGCTACCGGTTAACCCATGCCAGGCAATAGCCACCATTAAAGGTAAAATTAGCTTTTAACTCGGCTACGCTACCGCAATTCCTCACTTTGACCCTGCACCAGCCACTTTCCATCTGTTTCCTATCGAGCGTAACCACCATGTCATCAGCCAGGCTGCAAGGTTTAGCCCATGGAAGCTTGTAGGTAGCCTCCTTTACGCACCAAATCAGCGCCAACTCACTTTTATCGTGAACGTTAACTACAAGATGCTCCTCTTTGGAGAGGAATTTTTTTGCAACCCTATCGAATGGTCTGTCCAGTTGCTCCACGTCAACCCCAACCGGCGTTGATTTATTTACCGCCACCACCGCCACACTGCCGGAATGGCTTATGGAGATATGCTGGTTGGAACCGGGAATAAAAGGACGCGATTCGGGGGTGTAGGAGTAGCCATTGGCAAATCCCATGTATTTTAGTATAGCCAGAACAGCTTGTCGCTCAAGAATACGTTTTGGGTGAGCAACGGAATCGCTTATGCTTTCATGCTGTAGCGCAGGAGACTCGAACTCTCCGTCGTGGAACTGCCAAACCACAATTCGGTTACCCTCGTTTAGAATCTCCTTAATAATTGGCATATACTTAAATTTGAGCTACTTCCATGAAAGGGTTTCAAGCAGGTGAACTACATCCTTCTTAAAGAAATCAACAGCTGGAGCAAGAGAATCCTTGTTTGGAACGCACCTAAAGTAAAGGGCACCACGCAGGTAATGCTGGGTGGAGTCGGTTACAAAGAATTGAACGGAGCTGGCAGAGTTGCCGCGTATATCGTATAGAACTCCGTAAACCTTTTCCTGCTGATTTGAAAAAAACTGCTCATCAATAGCATCAGCCTTTACGGTGTGCTTGTAGGCCAGGGAGCGGGCATCCTCAATCATTTTAGAAATATCGCCATGCACGTTTTTGTAGCTCAGGTGGAGTGTAGCCTTATACCCTGTAAAGTCAACATTAAGCCATACACCAGAATCAGCGCTTTCCTTAGGAACAATCACAGAATAGGTAGGGTACATGAAGCGAAAAGGGTAAATAGAATCGAAGAGCCGGTAGCTTTTTGCAGGGAAATCAATCCGAAAATAGCCCCTTGGTTTCGGAACCGGAGGATCGGCACAACCGAATAGCATAACAGAAAGAAACAGGATTGCCAGCAGGCTAAATGGAGTTCGATTGCTCATCTTCTCTATCATGCACTTTAACCTTAACACGTTTTATTCTCCGGCTATCAACCATATCCACGGTAAACTCAAACTGTTTGCAGGTTACCACATCGTTTCGGGAAGGAAATTGTCCGGTAATTTCAAGAATGAGCCCTGCAAGAGTCTCGGCCTCACCCCTTACGTCATCAAACACATCGTCGCTGCACCCAATAACCTTACAGAAGTCGTTGAGCAGAATTTTGCCCTCAAAAATATATGTTGAGCTGTCAACTACCGTGTAAAGCGGAGTTTCGTCGTCGGATTCATCAGAAATTTCGCCTACAATCTCCTCAAGAATATCCTCAAGGGTGATTATTCCGCATGTTCCACCATACTCGTCAACCACAATGGCCATGTGGATACGTTTCAGCTGAAACTCCGATAGCAAGTCGTTGATTCTTTTACTCTCGGGGACGAAGTAGGGAGTTCTAATCAGGTTTTGCCAGTGAAAGTCGTCCTCACGGTCAATGTAGGGGATCAGGTCTTTAACATAGAGTATGCCACGAATGCTATCGAAGGTTTCGGAGTAAACAGGGATGCGGCTGTAGCCCGAATCCACCACTACGTTTTTAAGGTGGTTGAACAAAGTGTCGTACTCCACCGCCACTACGTCAATTCGGGGCTTCATAATCTCGCTCACAATGGTGCTTCCAAACGTTACGATACCCTGAAGGATTTGTTTCTCCTCGGCAATGCTATCGGATGTTATCTCCAGGGCGTTGCTTAGCTCATCCATGGAAATCTGGTTATGGGTGCTCGCACGTTTCCCAATTCTAGAGGTTGAAGATAGCAGTAGGGAGCTAAGGGGCCTAAACAGCCTAACAAGCAGATGAAGGGGATAGGCCATAAACAGGGCAAACTTAAGCGCACGGTTTGTAGCAAGTATTTTAGGCATAACCTCGCCGAAAAGCAGCAGAATAAAGGTGATGACAATAACCTGAAAAATGAAACCGGCAACGGGAGCATTCGAAAAATCAATTAAAGAATTAGTGAGGTAGGTGGAAAGGATGACAATTCCAACATTCACTAGGTTATCAACAATCAGAATTGTAGCTAGCAACCTCTCGGATTCGTTAAGGTTGATCAGCACGAAACTCTGAGCCCTTTGGTGCGATTTGCTTTCCAACTTTTTCAAATCGGCCGGGGAGAGTGAAAAGTAGGCCGACTCGCTTCCGCTCATCAGGCCGGAAATGATAAGCAAAAGAATCAACACAAGCAGGCCGACTACCGTTCCAACAGTAATAGGATGAAAGGCAATATCCATTAATCCAACTCCTTTTAATATTCGCCATTCTGCGATGGCTTCGACTTGTAAAATTACTAAAATATTCAGAGATTACGTTAATTTAGCATACAGCAGCCATTTACCAACAAAAAACCGATAGTTTGGCTAGGCTATCGGTTTTTGGGGCAGGGATAATAAGCAGCTAGAATGGCAGGTCGTCATCGGGCGAAGGAATGTTCTCCACGTCGGAGAGGTTGGATTTGGCATCAGACACTTGCTCAGGGTAAGGGGTGGAATGTTCCTGCTGGTTCACATTGGGGCCAAGGAATCGAAAGTTGTCGCAAACAATCTCGGTGCTGTATCGCTTATTTCCCTCCTTGTCGTCGTAGGATGAGGTTCTAATGCGACCTTCAACATACAACAGCTTTCCAGACCTGACATATTTTTCAGCAACATCGGCCAAACCTCTCCATACCACAATGTTATGCCATTCGGTTTGGGTAACTTTTTTCCCGGACTTGTCGGTATAGCTTTCGTTGGTAGCCAGTGGGAAACGGGCTACAGTTACTCCTCCTTCGAGGTGGCGTACATCGGGGTCTTTGCCCACGTTGCCAACTAGAATTACCTTGTTAACTGACATTGTTTTAGATTTTTGGTTATTTAGACCAAGGTAGGGTAAAAAAATATACAAAGCAAATAAATTTCACTTTCCCGTAAAGTAGCGTTCAGCAGGTTCAGAAGCCATGTATGAATCAATTAAACGCGGTACCGACAACTCTTGTAGGTTTCCAATGCTAATGTTTCGATATCCGGTTCGTAAGGCATAGGTGGGGTTTCTCATTTGCACGATAATAAAACGGGCATGCAGGGTTATATGGCTAAGCTGATGCTTGATTGGGTCGGACACATGAATAATCTCGGCTGATGAATCGCCCATTAGCTCTTTCCACGCTTCGGTTTCAACCAGCTGAGTGGTATCAAGTTGTTCTGGAGTTTCAATGAGCGGAAATTCATACAGGGAGTGCCATATATCGTTCCCCTCCCGCTTGCGGATAAAGGTTGTTCCGTTAAAGTTAATCATAAGGTAGGTGAAGTATCGTGATCGGGGTGGATTCTTCCTGTTTTTAAGGGGGAGCAACCCAGTCAGGTTGTTTAAATAGGCATAGCAGTAGTCGGAAAAAGGGCAGGCTGAACACGAAGGCCTGCGCGGTGTGCAAACCAATGCACCCAGGTCAATAATAGCCTGGTTAAATTCAGCAGGGCGATTCCTGTCAATAAGCTCACCAGCAAGGTTAAAAAACTCCCTTCGGGCCTGTGAGGAGTTAACCGGAGTAAACACACCAAACACACGAGCCAGAATTCTGTAAACATTTCCATCCACAGCAGGCACAGCCTCGTTGAAGGCAAACGAAGCCACTGCAGCGGCTGAGTATGGTCCGAGTCCGGCAATACGCAGAAGTTCGGAGTAGCTGGTGGGCAGCTTCCCACCAAAATCGGACATTACCTGTTTGGCACCTGCATGCAGGTTGCGGGCACGGGTGTAGTATCCCAGCCCTTGCCATGCCTTCATAACAGCATCAAGGGGCGCTTCGGCCAATGCTGGTATATCGGGGAAAATATGAATAAACCTTTGATAGTATTCTGTTCCCTGATTTACCCTTGTTTGCTGAAGTATAACCTCCGAAACCCAAATATGGTAAGGATCGGACGTATTCCTCCAGGGTAAATCACGATGGTGTACACTAAACCATTCCAGGAGCAATGCACTAAAATCCATACAATCAGCACTTAGCAAAACAAATTCTTGTCAAAATTAATACTTGCCGTTTCAATTATCGAGATAAAAGGTTTATATTTGCAGTTCGAAATCATCCACTATGTGTAACATATTGATAATTAAATACTTTTAGAAATGACAAAGGCAGATATTGTAAATGAAATTTCCAAGACTACCGGGATAGAAAAGGTAGAAGCACAGAAGGTTGTAGAAGCCTTCATGGAAATAGTGAAGGACTCCCTGGCAAAGGAAAAAAATGTTTACCTCAGAGGGTTCGGCAGCTTTATTGTTAAAAAGCGCGCACAAAAAACCGCACGTAACATCTCAAAAAACACCACCATAATTATTCCCGAACACTACATTCCATCGTTTAAACCCGCCAAGACCTTTGTAAATAAGGTGAAAAATCACGTTAAGAAATAGGCAACCATAAATACTAACCAAAAAAATTTCACGTCATGCCAAGCGGAAAAAAAAGAAAAAGGCATAAAATGGCTACGCATAAACGCAAAAAACGTTTACGCAAGAATCGTCATAAGAAAAAGAAGTAGCAACCCTGGTTTAGTAGGAATCAGGAAATTATGCAAACAACCTAAAGTTCCTGCATGGCGCTTTAGGTTGCTCTATTTGTTGTATATACCTTACCTAAATTATTTAAAGTGAACACCGAACTAGTAATTGATGTACAGGAAGCTGAAATTGCCATTGCCCTGCTCGAAAACAAGCAGCTGGTAGAGCTCAACAAGGAGAAAGGCAACGTTCAGTTTTCGGTTGGCGACATCTATCTCGGTAAGGTAAAAAAAATCATGCCCGGATTGAATGCCGCATTCGTAGATGTAGGCTACGAAAAGGATGCATTCCTGCACTACCTCGACCTGGGTCCGCAGTTTAAAACCCTTCAGCAGTATGTTCAAGCCCACTACGCCCGAAGGACTAAAACGATACCCGTACCCAAATTTAAGCTTGAACCGGATATAGATAAGAACGGGAAAATTACCGATGTACTTTCATCGGGTCAGGCTGTGCTTGTACAGATAGCCAAGGAACCCATCTCCACCAAGGGCCCCCGGTTGACCTCCGAAATATCCATCGCCGGTCGGAACCTCGTGCTGATTCCATTTTCGGATAAAGTATCCATTTCTCAGAAGATTTCCTCAAACGAGGAGCGCAAAAGGCTAAAGCGGCTGATGGAAAGCATTATCCCCAAAAACTACGGGGTGATTGTGCGCACTGCTGCCGAGGGCAAGAAGGTAGCAGTTCTCGATGCCGAGCTTCGCAGCCTTATCAAGAAGTGGGAAACCGCAACCGAAAAGTTAAAAACAGTATCCTTCCCCGGCCAGCTGGCCAGCGAGCTAAAGCGAACCTCGGCCATCCTTCGGGATATGCTGAACGGAACGTTCAACAGCATTCATGTGAACGACGAGATTGTGTTCAACGATATACATGAGTATATTGAAACCATTGCCCCTGAAAAGGAGAAAATTGTCAAACTTTACACGGGAAATGTTCCCATATTTGACCAGTTTGGGATTGAAAAGCAGATAAAATCGCTATTCGGCAAAACTGTCTCAATAAAAAGCGGGGCATACCTCATCATAGAGCACACCGAGGCTTTACATGTAATTGATGTTAACAGCGGAAATCGTTCAAAATCTGGTAACGATCAGGAAACCAACGCACTGGATGTAAACCTGGCAGCGGCCGATGAGATTGTCCGTCAGCTCAGGCTTCGCGATATGGGCGGCATCATTGTGGTTGATTTTATAGATATGCATCAGAACGAGAACCGCAACATGCTGTTCGAGCGGATGAAGGAGCTGATGTCAAAAGACAGGGCTAAGCATAACATTTTACCGTTGAGCAAGTTTGGGCTAATGCAGATAACCCGCCAGCGAGTTCGTCCCGAAATGCATATCAACACTACCGAGAAATGCCCCACGTGCAAGGGGACAGGAGAGGTTAGCCCCACTGTTCTGCTCGACGAGCAGATCGAAAATCAACTTTCCACGCTGGTTACCAGCCACAAGTTAAAAAGTATTACCCTTAAGCTGCACCCCTACATTGCAGCTTTCCTAAACAAGGGTTTTGTTTCAAAGCGTATGCGGTGGTCGTTTAGGTACCACTGCAGGGTAAATGTAACTCCCATGTCGTCCTACCACTTTCTGGAGTACCATTTTTTTGACTCCAAGGATACCGAGATAGGTATATAGCCAACAAAAAAACCCCGCTGCCAGGCAGCGGGGTTAACTTTATGCAGTAACAAAGTTCTGCATCAATAGGAGTGGTAAAAATATCAGATTTTTGTTGCCAAACGCTCTACCTGACCGCTAACCCTTTAACGTTTCGCGAATTTTGGCCTCAATTTCGCTGGCCAACTCGGGATTGTCCTGTAGGAGCTGGCGAACGCTATCGCGACCTTGTCCCAGCTTTGTTTCACCGTAGCTGAACCACGATCCACTTTTTTTAATAATGTTACACTCCACACCAAGATCAACAATTTCACCGGTTCGTGAGATTCCTTCTCCAAAAATGATGTCGAACTCGGCTTTCTTGAACGGAGGAGCCAGCTTATTCTTTACAATTTTCACCCTCACCCGGTTACCGGTTGATTCCTCCCCATCCTTAAGCTGGTTGAGCTTACGAATATCAACCCTAACCGAAGCGTAAAACTTAAGGGCATTCCCCCCGGTAGTGGTTTCGGGATTTCCGAACATAACGCCGATTTTTTCACGCAGCTGGTTGATAAAAATGCAGCAGGTGTTAGTTTTGCTAATTGTTCCGGTTAGCTTTCGAAGGGCCTGTGACATAAGCCTTGCCTGAAGGCCCATTTTGCTATCACCCATTTCCCCCTCAATTTCTGCCTTAGGGGTAAGGGCTGCCACCGAGTCGATAACAATTATATCAATTGCCCCTGAGCGGATAAGATTATCGGCTATTTCAAGCGCCTGTTCTCCGTTGTCGGGTTGCGAAATCAACAGTGTTTCCACATCAACTCCCAGTTTCTCGGCGTATGAGCGGTCAAAAGCATGCTCAGCATCAATTATGGCGGCAATGCCACCAAGTTTTTGAGCTTCGGCAATGGCGTGAATGGCCAGGGTTGTTTTTCCCGACGATTCAGGTCCGAATATTTCAACCACCCTGCCTCTAGGGTATCCTCCAATGCCAAGCGCTATATCCAGAGCAATTGACCCCGAGGATATTGAGGCAACATCAGCAACTGCCTTATCACCCATTTTCATGATGGACCCCTTCCCAAAATCTTTTTCAATTTTGTCGAGGGTTGACTGAAGAGCCTTCAGCTTATCCTGACTTATCTCCTTGCGCTCTTTCTTTTCTTTTTCTTTTTCTACCTTTTCCATGTGGTTGGTATGTTAAAGCGTTTTTTTCAACTCCTCTAAAATTTGCATGGCATGGGCTTTAGTATTGACCTTGTCAAAAACATGGGTAATTTTCCGGTCGCCATTAATTATGAAGGTGGTGCGAACAATCCCCATGTAAGTTTTGCCATACATTGATTTCTCAGCCCAAACCCCATACAACTCAGCAATCCGATGGTCGGTGTCAGCAGCCAACCTGAAGGGAAGACTGTGCTTCTGGATAAATGACCTATGCGACCTGGTGCTGTCGGGGCTTACCCCGATAACGTCAAGCCCCAGCTGTTTAAGTTCCGTGTACCCATCCCTTAGACTGCAAGCCTCTTCGGTGCAGCCAGTTGTGTTATCTTTGGGATAAAAGTAAAGCACTACTGCTCTGCCCTGGTACTCGGAAAGGCTGAATTCAACGCCATCCTGATCCACTGCTGTAAAGTCAGGAGCTGTATCGCCAGGTTTTAGAAAGGTCGTTTTCATCACTTTGATTTTGTAAAGTTATGAAGAATATACAAAATAGCTCTCGGGTTGTTCAAAAAATCTACCAAAGACTTATCAACAGAAAATACCGTAACCTTCATTTGCTTGTTCCTGACAAAATTTATCACCCTGAAGTTTAAAAAAACCCTACAGGAATTCTGTAGGGCAGGTAGTAAAAGGGTTTTAGGTTAGGTTATATAGGGTTGTTTGGGTTTATA
>DCDD01000083.1 GCA_002316235.1 Bacteroidales bacterium UBA1064 | reverse complement strand
TGTTTCTCTCAAATCTTTTTCCTCATAAGGGTTTTATTCCGCTGGTGAAGGCCCATGCCTTGTTGAAGAACAATTTTCCGGGGCTGACGCTTACTATTGCCGGAGAGATTCCCAATTCCGACGTTGAGGGTAGATTGCGGGAAACAATCCGTGAGCTTTGCCTTGGCGATAGCGTGAAAGTTCTGGGAAAGGTTTCCGGTGAGCAAAAATCATTACTTTACCGTCAGGCAGGCATTTTTGTGCTGCCCTCCGAACAGGAGTATTTCCCGCTGGTAATTCTTGAGGCTATGGCTGCCCGAACCCCAGTGATTACAAGTGGTAGGCATAACCTGGAATCGCTGTTTACCGATATGTACGACCTGCTGTTTGTTGATGATCTTTCACCCGAAGGCATTGCTAAAACAATTCAAAAGCTGTTGGACAACCCAGCACTTGCCAGTAGTATTGGCGAAAATGGTTACCACCGTTTTTGTGAGCTCCAAGTGCAGAGCCAAAGAATGATGGAAGATTTATTCAATGGCTGTGCCGACTATGCCTTGCTGCCGACTCGTCCATGAATTTAAGTAGGTTTTCGGCTATGGGGTTGACATCAAGATACTTTTCGGCATACAGCCGGGCGTTATTGCCGAGCTGCTGGCGAATATCCTGATTGGAGACCAGCTGGCTGAACCTGGAAATGAATTCATCAAACCCCGTGTACAGAAAACCATTGTGGTTATCGGAAATGTAGTCGGTTGAGCCTGCAATCCTGTTTGAGAGAATTGGCAATCCTGCTGCCATGGCTTCGTTTACCGTATTTGGGGGGTAGCCTTCTGCAGCCGAGGCTAGAAGTAATATATCCGCAGCATAGTAGTAGAGTGAGGGGCGCTGGCTGCATTCCATAAACTTAACCCTTTCACCCAGCAGGTTTTGCCCTGCTACTATGTTCTGCCTCATTTCGTTGTTGCGGATTGAGATAATGTTCGACTCCGGGGCATGAATGGTTCCCACGTGTAGGAGCAGAAAGCTACAATTCGCCTTTGCCAACCATTCGAATATGTCGGGAAAACCCTTTCGGGTTATCAGGTGTCCGACCATTAGCACAATTATCGGATCAGGGGGTAAGCCCAGCTCACTCCGGGCATTCTTTCTGTTTTGAATGTTTGGTGCAGGATATGGTATGGTGGTTCCCTGGGGCGATACAAAAATCGGAATGATTTCGTTGTAGGTTTTTCTCCATGCCTCTGCAAAGACGCTGTTTAGCGCATGGTATCCTGCTACCCTACCATAAATGAACCTGTAGATGGCTTTGACAGGATTTTTCTTGCTCGAAATTAGCGTGGAGGCATCGTCAAAAGAGTAGAGGGTTGACCGGAAAAAAACCTTTTTCCCAAGTATCCAACCGGTGAGTACTAGCAGACGGTTTGCCGGCATTGCTCCGTATATAAGCCAGTAGCCTTGCTTTCTGGCAGCACCAAGAATGTAAAGAAGCATGTTCACTCTTAGCCATAATCTACCTCTTTTGTTTTTGTAATGGTAGGCTATTCTTCTAATGGTAACCCCATTGATAACCTCTGATTTAGGTAGAAGCTTGTTAGGGTTTAGGCAGATTAGCTGCGCACTGTACCCTTTTTTTATCAGGGATTCAGCCAGAAGTAGGGCATTCAGCCCATCACCGGCAAATGCGGGTGCAGTTTCGGAGGTAAAGATGGTAATGGGCAACTTCTTTATTCTTCGCACCATTGCTAGAGGCTGGTGTTAAGGTAGATTTTTTGGTTTGAAAAAAGTGTAGGCAATAAAAGTGGATACCTTACTTGTTGAATGCGTTAAATATTTATTCTAATACAACAATTTTTTCATACTATCCGCGTCATTCGTGTCCTATCGAATTTAATGGCACACGGAAAACACAGATTAAACTGATTTGAACTGATTAATCTGTAATTTTCCGTCGCATCCGCGTCATCCGAGTCCTACTTTTTTATTTATGAGAAAAAAAGAATCGCTACCATCCCGGCAGGAAGTTGATACCCCAGTTGGCCGATTTGAATCCCCCCAGCTGAAATGGAATGGCGTAGTAGGGCTCAAGCACCATCATCCCAAACAGGTTTATTCGTATGCTTAGGCCGGCGCTAACAAAGGGAGTGCGGTCGTTGAGGGAGGTAGGCTTCCACTTTAGGCTGGGTGGGTACCCTTTGCTCCACGCTATGCCGGCATCGGCAAATAGGGCAAGTTCGGTATAAAATGCCCCGGATTTAATAAGGGTTAACCTTTCGGGACCGGTAAACGGCACCCTTACCTCGAAATTTGTAACCACCATTTGGTCGCCGGTTAGCTGGTCAATGCTGGTGGTTCCCGACTGCCCGTAGTCAATGAAAACATTACTGTCGTAACCCCTCACGTACCATGGGTAGCCAATGTAAAGCGGGTATAGAACGCTGTTTTCAATAGATGTTCCGTATCTTCCGTAGTACATCCCTCTGAATGCAAAGCTGAAGGGTTTGGCAAATATGTATTTCCTCAGGTCAACCAGGCTACCCCAATAGTTGTAATCGCCCAGGGTTTTGTCAACCTGAAGCCTGACACGGTTTCCCCTCATGGGCGAGGCTATGCCAAAATCGGAGTTGTCGTAAACGTAAGCCAGGTTGGTTTGTTGCATCCAGAAACCCGGAGGAGCATCGCCCTTGTGCCTGTCGGCTCCTATGTAGAAGCCATCAACATAGTAGTTTGAGTAGATGTCAACCCTGTAGTAGTAACGTGCTACCGAAGCAGTGAGTTCAAATCTTTGAGTTTGCGAAAGCGGGAAGTAGGCCATACCTCCTCCTGCCGTTTCAAACATGCGGTACTGTAACACCTGAAAATCCTCTATGATTATCGGGTTACCATTATCAACTCGATGCAGGGTATCGTAGCCATAAGCTCCAAAGGAGTAAGGGATATGCGAAAGGGTAACACCCCAGGTTATGTATTTTCTTTGGTTGATGTATGACACCTGTCCACCGAAGTCATAAACCTCGCCATTTAACGATAGGCCGGTGTAGAGCATCTTGGCGCCGGTGATATCGCTGAAGAGCATTTCCACACCACCCGCCATTCCTGTTCCATAGGGCGAAGTGCTAATGCCCATTCCAATGTTGGAGATGTAGTCGAGCTTGAACTGGGGTCTAAACTTGACCGTTTTAAATGAGTCAACCAGGTGTTCCGGAAGATCATTGCTTGTCAGGTTTTGGTCAACAAGCCCCTCGGTGGCACGGTTAAGTGGTGGTAGAATTGAAGCGCTGAAGTCAACATGGTACGGATCAACCTTCACCGGGTTAAAGTCGGTGGTATCGGCGGTGTAGATGGAGTACTTGCTGTTGTAAAAATGGGAGTAGCAGATTTCATCGTTTTCGTGGGCCACGCTCATGGCAGGTGCAAAGGGGGTCATCCCCGATATTCCAGTTAGGATTCTCGTCAGGCGGTAGGTTTCGCCCGTATTGAGGTCATACTTGAAGAGGTTGCGGTAGCCGTCGCTGTTGGAGAGGAAGTAGATGGTGTGGCCGTTACCCGAGAACATGGGATTTAGGTTGTCGGCTCCTGGAAATACCTCGTAAACCTTAATGTTGTTGGTTTTCACATCAAGTGTTGCCAGGTTGTAGCCCACCTGCTGGCTTTTGTTGGCTGCCTGAATTTCTGAGGGTTTATCGGTAACATAAACAATGGCTGAGCCATCGGGCGACCACGATGGGTGTATGTTGCACCAAGGGTCGTTGGTCAACCGGGTTACCCTTCCGGTTTGAATATCCATGCTGTAGAGGTCGTTAACGCCGTTTACCAGCCCCGAGACCACTATAGACTTTCCGTCTGGAGACCAAGTTGGGTAGTTGAACGATGGGACACCTTCGATGTACATCTCGCTGGTGAGCTTATCGTCGTAAACGTCAATGACCAGCAGCTTGTTTCTGCCCTTGCTAAAGGCCACAAAGGCAAACTGCCGGCTATCGGGCGACCATGTTCCTGCCGATTCAATGAAGTTGAGGGCATCAATTTCGTTGTTGTGGACTATGCGCGACAGGCGGCGGATTATTTTTCCGCTTATGGCATGGGCTACGAATAGGTCAATCGAAAACAAATCTTTTTCGGAGTAAAAAGCTACGTATCGGCCATCGGGGCTAACAGCTGGCGAAATGTTGACTTCTCCGGCATTCCTTTCGAATAGAATGCGGTTGCCCGACGGGTTGTCGGAGCTGTCGGGGAGAATTCTCTTGTAGTAGTCGTAGTAAACCGATTTCCACAGGGTAGAGAAGGATTTTTCGGTGAGCCCGATGTACCTTCGAAGGGCCATATCATAGCCCCTTTTGGCAGTTTCCTTGAAAATCGGGTTGATGAGGCTGTCGCCAAAGGTTTTTCCGATGAACGACCAAAACGCATGACCCCAACGGTATGGAAAATACTCGTTGGGTTTGAACGACATATCCTCAAGGGTGGGAAAGTTGTCGTTGAGCACTGCATCGCGCATCCACATGGCTGTTTGGTAGTCATAGGTTCCCAGCGAAAGGTATTCGGCCATGCCTTCAACCATCCATAGCGGGAGATTACGCACCGAGTTTAGCGAGGTTGAATCACCGTGTATGAGGGAGTTGTACTGAAAAGCATGAACCATTTCGTGGCCAAGTACGTGGTTGGTTTGCCCCCAAGTTTCGGTGAGGGGAAAAATCACCCGGTTTTTAAGGGCCTCGGTTACCCCGCCGGTACCAACGCCAACTGTACTCGAAATGGCTGTAGTTTGCTGAAAATCAGCATGGTTGTCGTAGATTAAAATGGGATTTCGTTTTACGATGGAATCCCTGAAAACCTGGTAGTGCCTATCATACCATTTCTCAGCTGACATGGCCATGTGGTTGAGCAGGCTATCGTTGTTCAGGTAATGGTATATTTCAAAGTTGGGCGTTTGGTAAACCTTAAACTTGAAATTCTTGTATATTGGCTTGTTCCGGCCAAAATACTGAGCATTAACAAAGTTCGATGATCCCCAGATTAGAGGCAAGAGAGCAATTCCAACAGCTCGTAGTACTATCCTTTTCATGCGATTATCCATTTTTCTGTCCGCATCATAGCTTGTAACCTGTATCGCAAAAAAATGTTGTTTTCAACAATTTGAAATACAGTACCCCAAACCGGTTAAAAATTAAACCTACAGTAGCCAAATATATGAACCTGTAAGCTGTGAAAACATGCAAATTTCAATTCTCGAAAAATAGCTGTTTCTTATCAAAAATCACACCAGATCAGCTTTTTTTGTATGAATTGGGCGGGGATATTTTTTAGCATGGGAATATTTTGTAAATTTATGAGCAAAACCATTAACCTTAAAGTTATGGATGAGAAGCTAACTATTTTGGGAATTAAAATTGAGGACAGGATGAAGGAGGCCGGCGAAGTTCAGAAATTACTTTCGCGTTACGGTTGCTCCATCAAAACCCGGCTCGGATTGCATGAAGTTGCCGGTGATTACTGCAGCACTTCGGGTTTAATTATTTTGGAGCTGGCCGGACCGGCTGAAGATCAGAGAAAACTCCACGACGAGCTACAGAAAATTCAAGGAGTGCTTGTCCGCAAAATGGAATTCTGATTTCAGCTGTAAAACACTTTGCTTTAGGTTGAGTTGAAACGAATCTGCTTTCGTTTCAACTCTTTTATATTCCTGCCCCATTATGGGGAGCATTAAGAATAACTGAATCTGAAGTGGTTAAAAAATAGTATCTTTGCAGGCTAATATTTTGAGCGAATAAGATAATGCAAGTAGAGAAAGGGCAGGATACAAATCGGGTAATACTGGTAACCAACGACGATGGGTACAAATCGAGCGGAATGGAAGCACTTATCGAGATGGTTAAACCGCTGGGAAGGGTAGTAGTGGTGGCTCCCGAGGAGGGTAACTCGGGAATGTCGCACGCTATCACCATTAAGGTTCCGTTGAGGATGAAGCATCGCAACCGCGACGATAATGTTGAGCTTTACACCGTAAACGGCACGCCGGTTGACTGCGTGAAGCTTGCCATGAACGAGTTGTTTGCAAAAATACCTCCCGATTTGATGGTTTCAGGCATTAACCATGGTTCAAATGCCTCCATTAGCGTGGTTTACAGTGGAACAATTGCTGCGGCCATTGAGGGTTGCCTTTACGGCATACCATCCGTGGGTTTTTCAATTCTTGACTACGGGGAATACCCCGATTTTAGGGCATCAATTCTATACGGACGTGAAATTCTAAAGAATGTAATGGAGAAGGGTATTTCGCCGGAATGCTGCCTGAATGTTAACATACCCGTGCTTCCTCCCCAGGAGATAAAAGGGGTAAAAGTAGCCCGGCAGAATAGGGGCAGCTGGAGGGAGGAGTTTGAGAAACGCACCGACCCCAGGGGAGTTAACTACTACTGGCTCACTGGCTACTTTCACAACGATGAGCCCGAGGCAACCGATACCGACGAGTACTTCCTCACTAAGGGTTACATTACTGTTGTGCCTGTTAACGTCGATTTTACAGATTACCGGGAGATGAAAAAGCTTCAAGGGTGGGAGAATGACCTTTACAATGCCGTAAAAAATGAACTCAGCCAAGCTAAATAGACAACGGGTAGGTTACCTCTTCGGGATTTTGCTACCCCTGCTGGTGCTGGTGGTGATTTTCTTTACTATGTACACCGGTAAAAGCTTCTGGGCTTTTCTCCAGATTATGTGGATTCAAGGCAACCTATCGCAGGTGCTGTCGCTTGCTGTTATTCCCAACCTGGCTATTTTCTTCATATTCATTTGGACAAAAAAATTGAAGACTGCCCAGGGTGTGCTGGGGGCAACATTTATACTTGCATTTCTCATCATTATTTTACGTTTTGCACGATAAAACCAGCTAAATGCGCTACTTTATAGTTGCAGGAGAAGCATCGGGCGATTTGCACGCCTCCAACCTGATGCGGGGAATTAAGGCCAAAGATTCTTCGGCCGAATTCAGATTCTTTGGTGGCGATTTGATGAAGGCTCAGGGAGGAACACTGGTAAAGCATTACCGCGATATGGCCTTCATGGGCTTCCTGGAGGTACTGCTGAATCTTCGCACTATTTCCGGCAACATGAGGCTTTGTAAGGATGAGATTCTTGCCTTTAAGCCCGATGTGCTTATACTGGTTGATTACCCCGGGTTTAACCTTCGGATAGCACGCTTTGCAAAAAAGAACGAAATACGGGTATTCTACTACATTGCCCCCAAGGTGTGGGCATGGAACGAATCGCGCGTTAAAGTTCTAAAAAAATACGTAGATACGCTCTTCATTATTTTTCCTTTTGAGCAGGAGTATTTTGCCAGACACGGAATAAATGCAGTTTACCTGGGCAACCCAACACCCGATGCCATTGAGCAGAAAATTGGCGGTAAGGTTGTAACCTTCAACCAGTTTGTTGAGGATAATAAGCTATCTCAAAAGCCCATAATTGCCCTACTTGCCGGAAGTCGTAAGCAGGAAATAAGGTATAACCTACCGGTTATGCTCAGAATGGTGGAGAAGTTTCCCGACTACCAGCTTGTGATAGCCGGAGCACCCTCGTTAAGCGAGGATGTATATCGGCCCTATGTTGCAGGAAAAAACGTAGCCATTGTTTTCGACCAGACCTACCAGCTGTTAAGCTGCTCTACCCTGGCGCTGGTTACTTCGGGTACTGCAACCCTCGAAACCGCTCTGCTCAACGTGCCTCAGGTGGTTTGCTACCGGGGCAACATTCTTTCGATGCTTGTAGCCTGGGTGGTTATTCGGGTAAAGTACATTTCGTTGGTTAACCTGAACATGCAGGCTGAGGTAGTAAAGGAGCTTAAGCAGTTCGATTTAACTCCCGAAAATCTTCACGCCGAAGCTAGCAAGCTGCTGCCGGGTAGCCCCGAAAGGGAAAAAATGCTGACCAGCTATGCTCAGCTTCAAAAGCAAATGGGGGGTAGTGGCGCTTCCATGCGGGTTGGTGACAAGATAGTTGAGCTTATTTCACGCTGATTTTATTGCTCATCTTGTTCATTGATAGCAAATCTCCCCCCTACAGCAATTCTTTAACAGAATTTAGTTGTTGCCAGCGCGCTGTTTTTGTAAGCAGGTGAATCAATATTTTACGTTTTACCTATATTGCACCCCAATTTGGGAAATGAAATAGTACATGCTACTTAAAGCCTTAGGTTGCATTAACAGATACGGATGTAAGTCAAATTTCAACAGTATTTTATGCAAAAGCTAACCTTTACGTTTATAGTATCGTTGATCCTTACGTTGGGTGCTGCAGGACAAAAGATTAGCATTAGCCTGTTCAACAACCTTAAGCTATCAACCATTTTGATTACGCCAACCAGCGGCAGCTACCGCTTAATTCTGGGTGATAATGAGGTTGAACTAAAGGTGAACCAAATACTTTACATTAGTCGTTCTGGAGATTCCCTCATGGTAAGGGATGCTAACCAAAACATGGGAACATGGAAGAGGGTTACCGTGGTTGGCCAAACCGGTGAGGACATTATTCGAGTAAAACCAATTGTACCTGCAAGTCCGGCTCGTTTGTACGACGATAACCTGAGTTTCTATGTTGACCTCGACCGTATTTTTGCCATCAACCTAATTGACCAGGAAAAGTATGTGGCAGCTGTTGTAGAAGCTGAAGGAGGACTTAATCGGGAACCGGAGTTTTATAAGGTTCAGGCGTTAATTGTTCGAACTTACACCTTTGCCCACCTAAATAAACACCTGGCCGAGGGTTTTAACCTATGCGATGAAGTTCACTGCCAGTCATACCTAGGTCGAAGCGAGAAGAATAGTGATATTCTGGATGCCGTACTTGATACTAAGGATATGGTAATTGTTGACGCCGAAAGGAATCCAATTACTGCTGCATTCCATGCTAATTGTGGAGGACAAACTGCCAACTCCGAGGACGTATGGGTAAAACCCTTGCCATACCTGGTTTCTGTGTCCGACAGGTACTGCCTGGGTTCGAATAGCTCAACATGGGAGCGCAGCATTCCCATCGGGGAGTGGAAGAAGTTCCTTTCACAAAATGGGGTGGACACCCTTAAAATTAAAAAGAATTCCGATTTGGATTTTCAGGCCAAAACCCGACCAAAATACTATGCTGTCATGGGGGTTGAAATTCCTACCACTGACATTCGTAAGCATTTCAGGTTGCGTTCGGCATGGTTTTCGGTTTCAGCTGGTAAGAGCGAGGTTCGCCTTTCGGGTCGTGGCTACGGGCATGGGGTTGGCCTTTGCCAGGATGGTGCTATAAATATGGCTCAAAAGGGTTGGACTTACGATCAGATTGTCCAATACTACTATAAGGGTGTTAGCATTGTGAAGCTTACGGAGCTTGATATGGATAGGATAAGGGTTGACACAACCCTTAACAATATGGTGGAGCCCAACCTACCACCCCCTGGAATGGAATTTCCACAACGACCTCCCGACAGGGGAACCAGGTAGTGTTTGATTAAATTTTATAAAAAAACCAAACTACCATGTTTGCTATTTTTACCAGGGAACTTCAGAACTTTTTCTCCTCGCTGTCGGGCTACATTGCCGCAATGGTTTTTTTGGTGGTTACAGGCTTAATCCTTTGGGTGTTTCCGGGCAACCTAAACATTCTTGATGGTGGTTATGCCTCGCTAAACGGATATTTTTCCATAGCTCCCTGGGTACTACTGCTGCTTGTTCCGGCTGCTACCATGCGAACTTTCTCCGATGAGAAGCGTTTTGGAACTTTGGAATTAATTCTCACCCGTCCAATTTCCGACGGCCGGATTGTTTTAGGTAAATTCTTTGCCACGCTGGTGCTGGTCCTGATTGTTCTGGTTCCATCGCTGGTTTACTACCTTTCGGTTTACCTGCTTTCAAGCCCTATTGGAAACATTGATGCCGGTGGAACCTGGGGATCATTCATCGGACTCTTTCTTCTGGCCTCAACCTACGCTTCGGTTGGTATTTTTACCTCAAGCCTCACCGACAATGCCATTGTTTCATTCCTGTTGTCCGTGCTATTTTGCCTTTTCCTATTTTCGGGCTTAAGCGCTCTTGCTTCGCTGCCTCTTTTTTCAGGAGTAAAACCTTTGCTTATGTTCCTTAGCATCAGCGAGCATTATGCTTCTATTAGCCGAGGAGTACTCGATAGTAGGGATTTGGTGTACTTCATCTCGGTGATTTTTCTCTTTATCATTTTTACCCGTACCGTTTTGGAATCGAGAAAATGGTAGGGGAATGCAAAATGGATTGCTAAAATGGAGTTGAAGAAAAGTTATAAGGTAAAAAGTTTGCTGCGGTTACTGGTATCGGTTGTCGCTGTAGCAGCTCTTTATGCTTTATCAAGCGTTTTGCATTTCCGCATCGATTTAACCTCCGACAAGCTTTACACCCTTCAGCCTATCACCAGGGAAATTCTCAAAAATTTGAATGGTGAGGTTTCCATGAAAATTTATCTCGATGGGGATTTACCAACCGGCTTTATCCGGATGAAGAGGATGTTGACCGAAACGTTGGATGAGTTCAATGTTGCCTCCAGGGGTAAGGTTCGCTACGAGCTGGTTAACCCTTACAGTGCAAAAAACTCCAGGGAGCAGGATAGAATTTTCGCCGGTCTGTACGATAAAGGGCTGGCACCAACCAGCGTTCAGCAGCGGAACAGGCAGGGGGGAAGCAGCCAAACGATTGTATTCCCCGGATTGCTTATGAGCTTCAGGGGTAAGGAGATGGCCGTTAACCTGTTGAAGAACAACCCTATACTTTCGGCTGAGGAGAATTTAAACCTTTCCATTCAGAATTTTGAATTTGCTCTGGTTGATGCCCTCGTGAAGCTTTCAACTGATAGCCTTCCGCGAATAGCATTTATTCAGGGGCACGGAGAGCTAGATGAGTTTGAAACAGGCGATATTGAAAAATCGCTATCGGAGTACTTTAGGGTTGATAGGGTGATTCTAAATGGCGATATGGAAGCGCTTAAGCCCTACAGCGTAGCTATTGTTGCCGGACCCACGAAGCCTTTTCCCGAAGAAGATAAGCTTGTGGTTGACCAGTTCATCATGCGGGGTGGAAAAGTGCTATGGTTTGTTGACCCGGTTGCTGTTAGCCTGGACAGCCTTTCAACAGGTGCATCAACCCTGGCCTTTGTTGCCCAAACCAACCTCGATGATATGCTGTTTCGTTATGGCGTGAGGTTAAACCCCTTCATCGTTCAGGATTTGCAGTGTGCTGTAATTCCTGTGAACATTGCTCCATCCGGTCAGGCTTCCAAGTTTGCCCCTGCGCCATGGCCCTACTTTCCGCTACTAATTCCACCGTCAAACCACCCGGTTACGCGGAATCTGAACCCCATACTCACCCGATTTGTAAGTCCCGTAGATACGGTTGGAGAGAATCCTTTGGTAAAAAAACACTACCTGCTCTACACCTCTGCTACAAGCCGAATTCTCCAGGTTCCCCTTTTAATCAACCTTTCCGAGATTGAGCAGACACCAAACGAGCAGCATTTTATAAACCCTAACGTTCCCGTAGCCGCCGAGCTTGAAGGATACTTTACCTCGGTTTTTACCAACCGTCCGTTGAAGAATTACAACCATGGTGAACCTTTTGAGTTTCGTGCTAAAAGCTCGTTTACCCGAATGGTGGTAGTTGCCGATGCCGACATGGTTAGAAACGATGTGCAGCACCGCCCTAATGGAGCCTATGTGCTTCCGTTGGGATACGACCGTTACACCCAGCAAACATACGGAAACAAGGAGCTGGTGATGAACATGGTAAAGTACCTGAATGATGATAATGGGATAGTTAACCTTCGCTCACGCGACTTCAAGCTCAGGCTGCTTGACAGGAGCAAGGCTTCCCAATCGCGCTTGGCATGGCAAGTTGTCAACACCGTTTTGCCATCGCTAGTGCTGGTGCTAGGTGGCCTAATCTATTTTTTTATCCGAAGAAATCATTATTCTACCCCAAAGTAATGCCAACCCTATAACGTAGTTAGGGCGCGGCTAATATCCGTCCCTACTTCTAAAATGTGGCAAACCATTAGAATAAGCCACATTTCAAGAAAAAATATTAAATAGGTAGGCTTTTTAAACTTTAAACGGACAAAAATTCGTAATATTGAACCTGAAAATTTAAGTAGATCATTCTGGTAATCAGTAATTTTTAAATTTTGGCGCCTAACTTCTTTAAGTATGGCAAGGGTGTTTTTACTCTCAAAAGATAAGTAAAAGTAGCATTGATAATAACTTAAAACTTACGAAGAATGAAATTTGTAGTATCAAGCACTGAGCTATTAAGTCACCTTTCGGTGGTAAGCAGGGTGATTAGCAGCAAGAATACGCTACCGATTCTGGACAACTTTCTGTTCAACCTTGAGGGGAACGAGTTGGAAATTACTGCGTCCGATTTGGAAACCACGCTGGTAACCCGCTTTTCCCTCGAAAATGTTTCCGATGAGGGCACTGTGGCTATTCCCTACAAAATTCTGATAGATACGCTAAAAGAGTTTTCCGAACAACCGTTGACTTTTGATATAAATCCCGGTACCCAAAACATCACCATTAACTCTGAAAACGGTCAATTTCACATTGTTGGACAGCCTGCCGATGATTTTCCTCAAAGGGCAATGCTGAAACCTGAAGATTCGCATAGCGTTAAGCTTTCTGCCGAAATTCTACTCAATGGCATTAACAAAACCATATTTGCCACTGCCGATGACGAAATGCGGCCTATGATGAACGGCATATTTACCGAGCTCAACGAACAGGGAATAACCTTCGTATCATCCGATGCACATCGCTTGGTTCGCTACCGCAGAAAGGACGTTCAGGTTGAAGCGGATGCCTCGTTCATTCTACCCAAGAAACCTGCCCAGCTACTCAAGAATATGCTGGTAAAGGAAACCGGTTTTGTTAACGTGCAGTTCGATGATAAAAATGCGGTGTTTACCATGCCTGGCTACACCATGGTTTGCCGCCTGGTCGAAGGTAACTATCCCAACTATAATGCCGTTATCCCCGTTGACAACCCTAATAGAATGATAGTTGACAGGGTTGACCTCTACAACTCGGTTCGCCGGGTCTCCATCTACTCCAACGCTGCCAGCAACATGGTTAAACTTAGCCTCACCGGAAACCAGTGCACCGTTTCGGCCGAAGACCTCGATTTTTCTGTTTCGGCATTCGAAAGGCTAAGCTGTGAGTACGAGGGAACCGAAATGGAAATTGGATTTAAGTCAATTTTCCTATCCGAAATATTGGCCAACATTTCCTCTACCGAGGTGGTTCTTTCTTTCTCAGAACCATCTCTTGCCTCACTTGTTTTTCCCCACATCAACGATAATCCCGACGAGGATATATTGATGCTGCTTATGCCAATGATGATTGGCGATTAAGCTAGAGCTTACCAGGCACCCCGGAGCTTTTAATTCCGGGGAATTTTTTCGGGTTGCATGGTAGGCTTGTCGCATATTCGACCCACTTAAGGGTTTGATTTACCTTTAATGCAAGGTTAACCATTTATATTTGATTAAGATTAGCGTTTATTGCACCATTTCAACAGCTATTGCCATGAAGCTTAATATAAAGAATCCGCTCGCCGTTATTGATTTGGAAACAACAGGAATTGATATAGTGCACGACAGGGTGGTTGAGATTGCAGTTCTTAAAATTTTACCCGATGGCTCGGAGAATATGAGGGTTCGTCGGGTGAACCCCGGAATGCCTATTCCGCCCGAGGCTACTGCCATTCATGGCATTACCGATGAAGATGTAAGGAATGAACCAACATTTAAGGAAATAGCTCGCTCGCTGGCTAACCATCTGGAGGGTTGCGATTTTGCAGGATTCAACTCTAACAAGTTCGATCTTCCCCTGCTGGCCGAGGAGTTCCTGCGTGCTGGTGTTGATATCGACCTCAAGCGTCGAAAGTTTATTGATGTGCAAACCATTTTCCACAAGATGGAAAAGCGCACCCTGGGCGCAGCCTATAAGTTTTACATGGATAAGGAGTTAACTGATGCCCATACCGCCGGAGCCGACACCATGGCTACCTACGAAATACTCATGGCTCAGCTTGACCGTTACCCCGAGCTTAAAAACGACGTGAACTACCTGTCCGAGTTCAGCTCGTTTAACCGCAATGTTGATTTCGCCGGCCGAATCATTTTGGATGACAGAGGAGTTGAAGTATTCAACTTTGGTAAGCACAAAGGGTTGCCTGTTGTTGAGGTGTTAAAAAAGGAGCCAAGCTACTACTCGTGGATGATGAACGGCGATTTCCCCCTTTACACTAAAAGGGTACTTACGGCCATTTACCTGAAGATGAAGCAGCAGTGATAGTGTAAAGGGCTAATATCCCTTAGGGTTCATGGCGTGAGGCGAATGGATGTTTAATACGTTCTTTAGTTGCAGGAACTATTACCCTTAGCCCACGAGGTACTACGCTTATTTTCAACTTCTTGCCCATTATTATTGGCTCACCATCGTAATGCACCACATCCTTATGCTTACGCTTAATTACCACCTCTGAAATGGCACCGCTGTGCTCCATAGTACTTTTATCTATCCGCTTTGTAAAGAGCCTTATGCCGATAACCGGAGCCTCAAAAATCTTGAAAGGGGAGATGATGCTTAGGTTTAGCTTCCCGTCTCTTATGTCTGCCAAGGGTGCAATGTAGGCATTATTTCCGTACTGTGATGAGTTGGCAACAGTGATAAGGAATGCCCTAATCTTAAACTTCCCATCACCATCAATCTTTAGCTTATACTTTTTCGATTTGTAGCGTAGAAAATCGGAGATAACAATTTTTATGTAGTTGAAGAATCCGCGTTTGCCATTACTGGCGAACCTGTAGCCTATTTGAGCATCAAACCCAACCCCGCAGGTGCAGAAGAATGGAATTTTATTCACCATCCCGTAGTCAATCCTATCAGCTGCTCCGCAGTTGATGATAGCCATTGCCCTTTTCAAGTTCAACGGGATTCTCAAATGACGGGCAAGCCCGTTTCCAGAACCCGTTGGAATTATGCCCAGTGTAGCCTCGGTGCCAACAATTGCGCTGGCTACCTCGTTCACTGTTCCGTCGCCCCCAACAGCAACGAATTTCGTATATCCTTCGGCAAGTTTAGCTTGAACAGCCGCCGTTGCGTCTCCTTTGCATGTGGTAACATGAAACTCAGCCCGGTATTTTACATTGTCGAGATACTTGAGTATATTCTTTTCCACGTTGCCCTTGGGCCTTATGCCGGAAATCGGATTGATGATAAATAAAATTTTTTCCTTTTCTACCTCCGTTAAACGCTCCATGGGTTTGTTGTTTGCTGGGTTGTTGCGGTTGGTGCAAATGTAAGTTCAAAAGAGGAATAGTGCAACAGATGATGATTTTGCATGGTTTCATTGGCTTCATTTTTATTGCTGCTCTTGCCTCACACAAATAATTTTACTTTTTTTGTCGGCTAATTAGTTTTCCTATGAGCACAACCGATAGCAGCAGGCGAGTAGAGCTGATTTCTAACAGGATGGGTATAAAGCCCAGGCAGGTTTTTAACGTTATCCACCTGCTGGAGGAGGGCGCAACCATTCCGTTTATTAGCCGCTACCGTAAGGAAGCGACAGGAAACCTCGACGAAGTTCAAATTGCCGAAATTAACTCCCTCTCTGCTAAGCTTCTCGATCTCGACAGGCGTAAGGAAACAATCCTGACCACCATTGAGGAGCAAGGAAAATTGACCGACAGCCTCAGGGAGCGTATTGCTGGATGTTACGAGTTGTCTGAGCTTGAGGACATCTATCTGCCCTATAAACCAAAACGCAGAACCCGTGCAACTATTGCCAGGGAGAAGGGTCTGGAACCGCTTGCCTTGCTGGTGTTTAATCAGGTTGAAAAGGATATTTTAACAAAAGCCCAAACCTTTATATCCGATAAGGTTGCCAATGTTGAGGAGGCGTTACAGGGTGCACGCGATATAGCTGCCGAAATGCTAAGCGAGGATGAAAGAGTTAGAAATACTGTACGCCGCAATTTTAAGCAGAAAGCCATTATTCGTTCAAGAGTTGTCAAGGGGAAGGAAGCCGAAGGCATAAAATATTCCGATTACTTTGAGTTTGAAGAGCCTGTCCGACGCTGCGCTTCTCACAGGTTTTTGGCTATTAAACGAGGCGAAGATGAGGGTTTTCTCCGGGTTTCCATAACCCCTCCTGCCGATGGCGTTCTTGATGAGCTACGGAAATCGCTGCTGAAGTCAACCGGTGAAACAGCCAAGCAGCTCGAACTTGCACTAGCCGATTCCTATAAAAGGTTGATAGAACCATCAATTGAAAATGAGTTTACTGCCGAGCTAAAGGAAAAGGCGGATGCTGAGGCAATACGAGTATTTGCCGAAAACCTTCGCCAGCTACTGCTTTCCCCTCCGTTGGGACAGAAAAATGTGCTGGCTATTGATCCGGGCTACCGTACGGGCTGCAAGATGGTTTGCCTTGATGCTCAGGGAAACCTTATCCATAACGAAACCATTTATCCACATCAACCCCGCAACGAGCAGGGAAAGGCTATGTCAAAAATTTCAAGCCTTGTTGAAACATTCAAAATTGATGCAATAGCCATTGGTAACGGAACCGCCGGTCGCGAAACAGAGTCGCTTGTAAAGCGTATTCATTTCAACCGAGATGTTAAGGTCTTTGTGGTCAGCGAGGATGGCGCATCTGTTTACTCCGCTTCTCCAGTTGCCCGTGAGGAATTTCCCGACTATGATGTAACTGTTCGGGGTGCAGTTTCCATTGGTCGTAGGCTGATGGACCCGCTTGCCGAGCTGGTTAAAATCGATCCAAAATCAATTGGGGTAGGGCAGTACCAGCACGATGTTGACCAGTCAAAGCTTAAAGAGGGGCTTGACAGGGTTGTTGAGAGTTGTGTTAACCATGTAGGGGTTAACCTGAATACTGCCAGCATGCATTTGCTAACCTATGTCTCTGGCTTAGGACCACAGCTGGCCAAAAACATTGTTGATTACAGGAAGCAGAATGGCCCATTCAGAAGCCGAACGGAGCTGAAGAATGTTCCCCGGCTTGGTGGAAAGGCATTTGAACAATGCGCAGGCTTTTTGAGAATTACCGAAGCCCAAAACCCACTTGACAACAGCGCCGTTCATCCCGAGAGCTACCATATTGTTGAGCAAATGGCCGGTGATTTGGAGTGCACGGTGAAAGACTTAATTGGCAACGACCAGCTAAGATCTCGAATTAGGGTTGAGAAGTATGTTTCAGAGAAAACGGGGCTTCCTACCCTGAACGACATAATGCTGGAACTCGCAAAACCCGGTCGCGACCCTCGTAGCACTATTAAAGTATTTGAGTTTGCCAAGGACATTTTTAAGATTGACGACCTAACCCCCGGCATGGTGGTTCCGGGAATTGTTACCAACATTACCAATTTTGGTGCTTTTGTTGATATAGGTGTTAAGCAGGATGGACTTATCCACATCTCACAGCTGGCCGGTAGGTTTGTTTCAAACCCCCTCGACGTGGTGAAGCTGCATCAGCATGTGCGGGTAAGGGTGCTTGAGGTTGATATTCCCCGAAAAAGAATTCAGCTCTCGCTGAAGGATGTTGAGCAATAGTCTATTAGGGAGGCGGACAGAATTGAACCCTGAGCAGTTAGACAGGTGTTATGGTGAGCCAGCCGAACTACTCACTGTAACACCAGTCGAAGGAGCCTGCCCTGAGTTTGTCGAAGGGTGAATCCTTCTAAAACCGGACAAATCCACTTTATACTTTCCTCTTTCTTTAGCCCCAACGGGGCGGAATAGGTAGCAAGGGGCGCAGCCCCTTGTGGCGTGGCGGTATGATATATTAAGCCCTGAAGGGGCGGAATATTTAAACTTGTTTTTCCCGTTGCGATGCAAAGGGTCAAAATTATGCTTTGGAGTTAAACCCAGGGCTTTGCCCTGGGCTAGGC
>DCDD01000082.1 GCA_002316235.1 Bacteroidales bacterium UBA1064 | reverse complement strand
ACTTAATTTTTAGCTTTAACGCACTGTCCATTAACCGAATTGGTTTGTTATCGTTATCAGCTGCAGCAAAAATGAATGTGGCTTCTACTGCCTTGTTTCTATAATCGGAATACATATCTTCCTGATAAATCTCAACCAAAACTTCCATTTTTACAAGTCCAACTTTTTGAACGGTTCCCCTAATTTCTACAATCATGTTAGGTTGCACCGGGGCAACAAAATTGACTTTACACACCGATACCGTTACTACTTTTTTCCGAGTAAATCGGGTTGCAGTAATATAGGCCACTTCATCCATCCACTGCATGGCCAAACCGCCAAACAAAGTCCCATTATTATTTAAATCTCCCGGAAATATAACCTTACAATGACTTGTTTTCGAACTTGTCATCTGCTAGAATTTTTTTACAAAATTATTCAATAAATTTTGATTATGAACATTAGTTCATTATTTTTGTATCGAACAATTGCTCATAATATGGCACGACTTAAAATTCCAAGAAAGATAACAAATCCCCCAATAGTGAAGGGTTTTAAACCATATGGTCCTGATATAGATAGTAAAAAAAGAGAGTCAATAATCCTCAATTTTGAAGAGTACGAGGCATTTCGAATGTGCGATTACGATATGTACAACCACTATCAGGCTTCAGTTCTAATGAATGTATCGCGACCTACATTTACCCGAATATATGCGTCGGCAAGAATGAAAATTTCGAAAGCCTTTGTTGAGGGTAGGCAAATTGAGTTTGAAGGTGGAAAAGTTTACTTCGACAGCGACTGGTACCAATGCAATAGTTGTGGATGTCATTTCAACAATCCCGAAATAAGCATATCAATTCAGAATTGCCCCTTGTGTGGCAGTTCAGAAGTAGAAAGGCATACCGAAGAATCACTGGGTGATATGCCCAGAAATTCTGAGGATGATTTGTGTATTTGTCCTGAATGCGGTTTTACAAAGGAACATCACTACGGTGTACCCTGCAGGAATGAGAAGTGTCCAACCTGCAATTCCCCGCTAATTAGAAAGTATCATTAAACATCGAAATAATGAGAATTGCTATAACATCACAGGGAAACTCGTTGGAATCGATACTCGACCAGCGCTTTGGCCACTGCAAATACTTTGTAATTGTTGATATGCAAACTGGTGCAATTGAAATAATCCCGAACCCTTACAGCGAAGCAGAAGAGCAGGCTGGAACTTTGGCGGTTAAGTTGCTTTCGTCCAAAAATGTGAACAAGATTATTTCGGGCGAATTTGGTATAAAAGTAAAACCTTTACTCGACAGCTTAAACATTCAGATGATCATGTATAAAAAACCAAATATACCCATTGGAAAAGTAATTGAGATGTTGAACCATAATAATTAGTGGTATGCCAAAAATGGATGGAACTGGTCCGGAAGGTAAAGGTGCAGAAACTGGACGAAAGCTGGGAGATTGTAATCAGCTCACGGATGAAGAAAAAGCATCAAAGCTGGGGAAAGGACTAGGAAAGAAACGCCACACAGGAGGTGGACAAGGCAAAGGGAAACGATTAAAGTATAACGAAAAAACCAACCAGTAAAAAGGAGGTAATATGCCTGGATTTAATCAGACTGGCCCTATGGGACAAGGTCCCATGACCGGCAGACGAATGGGACGATGCACCAACTATGGTGCAAACCAAGGCCATACGTCAAACTCCGAGGGGAACTCCCAAACGGACGTTTTTCAAGGAAGAGGCTTAGGATTTGGACGAGGACAAAGAGGTCGTGGTCGTGGCCGAGGTTTTGGAATGCAAAACCGTTCCAGGGGTGGATTTTAGACGATTGATTTATACTATCAATTAAGCCGTTCGTAAGTAATGTCGAAAAGCCACCCTACACCTCTTACAGCAGCAAAACGCTGTAGGGGGTTATAAGGAAACCGGGTAAAAAGTAACCATACGTAAGTAAAAACCAAAAATCAAAAATCACATGACGAGAAAAAGATTTGCAGTACCCATGGAAGGTAACGTATTATCGGCGCATTTTGGCCATTGTCAAGCATTTGCGTTTGTTGATGTTGAAAACAACAATATTACCAAAGTAACAGTACTCGACCCACCCGAGCATCAACCCGGCACATTCCCTAAATGGGTGGCCGAGAATGGCGCAACCGAGGTTATTGCCGGCGGAATGGGCCCTCAGGCCGTTAACCTATTCAACGGCTATGGTGTAAATGTTTTTGTTGGTGCTCCTATTAAAGGGGTTGAAGAACTTGTAAACGACTTTTTGGCTGGTAAGCTAAGCCTAAACGCAAACTACTGCGACCATGGCGATGGCAGCCACGAGCATCACCACCACAATGGAAACTGCCACTAAAACCGACATCAATATTCAATCTCAGTGCTACGGTTGTTTTTTGAAAACATACCAGCGGCTATTTGAGAAATTTAAGCTAACCCAGGAGCAGCAGGATGAGTTTTTGGATTTCTTCCACAAAACTTTGGGAAAATTCAAAAACTCAACCAGCCCTGAGGTTCAGAGAGAGCTAAACCAAGGTTTCAGTAAAATTGTAGGAATTGAGGATCTTTTTGAGGATGAAAAGATTAATAGCAACAGCATTGCTCTGGGATTGTATAACGATTGGAGCACCCAGGTCCCCATATCAAAAAATCCGTTTGATTTAGCCCTAAAACTTTCCATTGCCGGAAATATAATGGATTACGGGGCTAATAATAATTTTGATATCAAATCCACAATTAGACGAGTAATTTTTGCAGAATTTGCTATTAATCACAGTAAGCAGCTTCAGGATAAAATCAAAGAAGCAAAATCAATTCTCTACCTAGCCGATAATGCGGGAGAGATACTCTTTGACAAGCTGTTTATCGAAACAATCAATCACCCAAATATTACATACGCAGTTAGGGGCGGCTTTGCTTTGAACGACGCTACGCTGCACGACGCTATTGACGTGGGAATGAACTCCGTGGCAA
>DCDD01000065.1 GCA_002316235.1 Bacteroidales bacterium UBA1064 | reverse complement strand
ATCCTGGAAGCACAAATTTTAATGCTCGGCTCACATAACATTCTCAACCCTGCCAACGGAGCGCCTATTACCGTTCCATCGCAGGATATGGTTCTTGGTCTTTACTACATCACCAAACCTAGAAAAGGCGTTAAGGGCGAGGGCTTAATTTTCTACTCGCCCGAGGAGGTAATAATTGCCTACAACGAGCATGCTGTTGACCTACATGCCATCATTAAGGTTCGGCTTATGTTACCCGATAAGAATGGGCAGCTGACCCCGCAGCTTGTTGAAACCACTGTTGGACGGGTTTTATTCAACCAGAATGTTCCTGCAGAAATGGGCTACATCAACGAGGTGCTAACCAAGAAGTCGCTTCGCGATATAATTGGTGCTGTTTTGAAGAAAGCCGGCACGGCTAAGGCTGCCAAGTTCCTCGACGACATAAAGGATATGGGATACTACATGGCCTTTAAGGGTGGACTTTCATTCAACCTCGACGATGTGGTTATACCCCCGGAAAAAGCCCAGCTTATTGAGGAGGGCTATGCCCAGGTTGATGACGTTATGGCCAACTACAACATGGGTCTGATTACCAATAACGAGCGGTACAACCAAATTATTGATATCTGGACACATACTAACGCCAAGCTTACCCTTACCCTGCTAAAAACCCTTTCGGAGGACAACCAGGGCTTTAACTCCATCTACATGATGCTTGATTCTGGAGCCAGGGGTTCGAAGGAGCAGATACGCCAGCTTGGAGGTATGCGTGGCCTGATGGCCAAGCCTCAAAAGTCGGGATCGGTGGGAAACGAAATCATCGAGAACCCCATTCTATCGAACTTTAAAGAGGGGCTATCCGTGTTGGAGTACTTCATCTCTACTCACGGTGCACGTAAGGGTTTGGCCGATACCGCTCTGAAAACAGCCGATGCCGGTTACCTTACCCGAAGGTTGGTTGACGTATCGCAGGATGTTATTATTACCGAGAACGATTGTGGAACGTTACGTGGTTTGGTAGCTACTGCTATCAAGAAGAATGAGGATGTGGTGGAAACCCTTTACGAGAGAATTCTTGGAAGAACTACCGTTCATGATGTATTCCACCCGTTAACCGGTGAGCTTATTGTGGCTGCAGGCGAGGAAATAACCGAAGAAATTGCCTCCATTATTGAAGATTCACCAATTGAACAGGTCGAAATTCGATCGGTACTCACATGCGAGTCGCGAAAGGGTGTATGCTCCAAGTGCTACGGTCGTAACTTGGCCACCGGTCGCATGGTGCAAATTGGAGAAGCTGTTGGCGTTATTGCCGCCCAGAGTATTGGAGAACCCGGTACCCAGCTTACACTTCGTACATTCCACGTTGGGGGAACGGCTTCCAATATAATTTCCGATTCTAAAATTATTGCCCGCTTTGATGGCAGAGCCGAAATTGAAGAGCTCAAAACTATTACCACAGAGGATGAACTCGGCCAACCGTACAGCATTGTAATTGGCCGTCTGGCTGAAATGCGTATAGTTGACCTGAATACCGGTATAACCCTTTCTACCCACAACATTCCCTACGGATCGAAACTTTACATTTCAAACGGCGATACCATAAAGAAGGGTCAGCTTATCTGCGAGTGGGATCCATGGAACGCTGTGATTGTTTCAGAGGTTTCGGGTAGGGTTGAATTCGACGCCCTTATCAAGGAGGTTACCTTCAGGGAGGAATCCGATGAGCAAACCGGATACCGCGAAAAGGTTATTATCGAAACCCGCGATAAGAGCAAAAACCCCGCCGTTAAAATTACCGACGAAAAGGGCGAAGGCATTAGGATGTACAACCTACCAGTTTCTGCCCACGTTGTTGTTGACGAGGGTACAGTTATAAGAGCGGGTGATATTGTTGCTAAGATTCCTCGCGCAATGGGGAAATCAGGCGATATTACCGGAGGTTTGCCAAGGGTAACCGAGCTCTTTGAAGCACGAAATCCTTCTAACCCTGCAATTGTTTCAGAAATTGACGGTGAAGTTACCTTTGGTAAGGTGAAAAGAGGTAACCGTGAAATTATGGTTACCTCCAAAACCGGAGAGGTTAAGAAATACTTGGTTCCACTCTCCAAGCAAATACTTGTTCAGGAAAACGACTATGTGAAAGCTGGAATGCCTCTTTCCGACGGAGCTATTACTCCAACTGATATTCTTGCCATAAAAGGTCCAACGCAGGTTCAGGAGTATATTGTTAATGAGGTTCAGGAGGTTTACAGGCTTCAGGGGGTTAAAATCAACGACAAGCACTTCGAGGTTATTGTACGCCAGATGATGCGCAAGGTTGAAATTGACGACCCTGGCGATACTCGATTCCTTGAAAAACAGGTGGTTGATAAGTGGGAGTTTCTTGAAGAGAACGACTATATCTTCGATAAGAAGGTGGTTATCGATCCCGGAGACGCTCCTAACTATAGACCTGGACAAATTATTACTGCCCGGATGCTTAGGGATGAAAACTCTGCCCTGAAACGTAAAGACCTAAAGCCCATTCAGGCTAGGGATGCTATCCCTGCAACTTCAAGCCAGGTGCTGCAAGGAATCACACGTGCTGCACTGCAAACCAACAGCTTCATGTCTGCCGCTTCGTTCCAGGAAACCACTAAGGTTTTGAATGAGGCTGCTGTAAGGGGTAAGGTTGATAACCTTGAAGGGCTAAAGGAGAATGTGATCTGTGGACACCTTATCCCTGCCGGCACTGGGCTTAGAGAGTTTGACAGAATAATAGTTTACTCAAAGGATGAGCATGAGTTTGTTGAAAAAGCAGGTAAGTCGGTTTCGCTTACGAGCAACGACTAGCCATAGCAAGAAAATATCTTTAAAAGGGTTGGCTTTACTGCCAACCTTTTTTTGTCCTTCCTCCAGCAGTATAATCTAAGCTAAAAGTTGCTGGCTGCTTTCATAATATTGAAGCACCCATATATGGGCAAGCGTTACCTTCAATTTCGGCGAAGCCCAAATATGGTTGCTCCATCAGCTCCACCCCCATACTTATGAGATATGAGTCAATGTACTTGTTATCAGAAACCTAAATAAATTATGCAGGGATTGAATGCTGCATAACGGAAACGAGTCAACGTTGGTTTAAAAAATTTACCAAAGTAAAGGCCACTATCACCGATGCTAATCTTTGCCGAATTTGAAAAAATTACTAACTTTCCGTTCTAAAAATTAATAATAATACGCCATGCCTGAAAAAATGAATCCTATCAATATTGAGATTAACGATGAAATTGCCCAGGGTATATACTCAAACCTAGCGGTGATAACCCATTCATCTTCAGAATTCATTATTGACTTTGTGCGGGTTATGCCCGGTATCCCTAAGGCTCAAGTTAAGTCAAGAATTGTGCTAACTCCCGATCATGCCAAGAGGTTAATGCTGGCCCTGCAGGAAAACATTGGTAAGTTTGAAGCTGCAAATGGAACCATTAAGCTACCTGAGGGGAGTGAGGGTATGCCGCCATTCCCAATAAACTTCGGAGGTAAGGGGGGCGTTGCCTAGTGTTTGTTGGCATTGGCATTCTTTGTGCATATATTACTGAAATACGGTAGTTTAGATTGATGTTTTAATTTCAGGAGTTTGGTTCACCTGAATAAATGTTGTAGCGGAATACTATTTTCTAAACAGGTATTCACGTTTACTTTCAAACTTATATACATATTTGTTGGGCAAGATAAAAGTAAAATTTACTATGAAGAAGTTTGCAGATTATACCCTAATGGCATTGCTGGCCGGTATGCTGGCATGTAGCAACAACAACGAGCAACTGGTTACTTCCCCATCGGGAGAAGTGAAGGTAATTTTCAGCCTCACTGCCGATAAACAGCCCTCTTACAGGGTTTACTTTAAAGACTCTCCTGTGATTGAGACCTCAACACTTGGATTCGATTTCAAGGATGCCCCATCGCTGTCCAAGGGGATGAGAGTTGATAGCGTGTTGAGTAATGAGTTTAACGAAACGTGGGAGCTACCGTGGGGCGAGCAACGGCTTGTGAAGAATCATTACAACGAGATGAAAGTTTTCCTGTCGGAGAAAAAATCACCAAACCGCCACTTTGCGGTTACATATAGGGTTTACGACGATGGAATAGGATTTCGTTACGAATTTCCCCAACAGGAAAGTATGGGCGATGTAACAATCACCGATGAAAATACACAGTTTAAGCTAACCGGCGACCATTTGTGCTGGTGGGAGCCCGGCGACTGGGATATATATGAGCATCTATATAACACAACTTCGTTTAGCAAGATTGACGCCACCAAAAAGCGAAACCATCGCGATTTGGCACAAACCTACATTCCGGAAAACGCCGTAAATACTCCTGTAACCATGAAAACTAGCCAGGGGCTATACCTTAGCTTTCACGAAGCCGCTGTTAATAACTATGCCGGAGTAACCTTAAAAGTTGATACGGTTAACTACTCCATGACAACTGAGCTGGTTGGCAACGATTCTGGAGTTAAGGTGGTTACCAAAACACCCTTTAACACTCCCTGGCGTATGATTCAGCTTGCCGAAAAACCTGGTGATTTGATAGAATCAAGGCTGATACTTAACCTGAACGAGCCCAACAAGCTGGGCGATGTTTCATGGTTTAAGCCCACGAAGTACGTTGGTATATGGTGGGAGATGCACCTGGGAAAATCAAGCTGGGATATGGCCAGTGGGAAGCATGGGGCAACTACTGCAAATGCTAAACGATATATAGACTTTGCCGCTAAGAATAATATCGGAGCCTTACTTGTAGAGGGTTGGAATACCGGTTGGGAGCACTGGATTGGATTTGATGATAGGGAGGGAGTTTTTGACTTCGTAACCCCCTATCCGGACTACAACCTCAAGGAGGTGGTTGAGTATGGCCGCAAGAAGGGTGTTGATCTGATTATGCACCACGAAACATCATCGGCGGTTACCACCTACGATAAGCAGCTCGATACCGCCTTTGCCCTAATCAGCAGCCTGAACCTCCACATGGTTAAAACAGGATACGTAGGGAAGATAATACCCAAAGGAGAGTACCATCATGGGCAGTGGATGGTTAACCACTACCGAAGGGTTCTTGAAGTGGCCGCAAAGCACAAGGTTGCCGTTGATGTTCATGAACCGTTTATGGCAACAGGCGAGCGCAGAACATATCCAAACTTCGTTTCTCAGGAGGGATTCCGGGGACAGGAGTTCAACGCATGGTCGAGCGATGGGGGAAATCCTCCTGAGCATTTAGCTATTATTCCCTTCACCTGCCTGCTGGCCGGACCTATGGACTATACACCGGGAATCTTCAACACCAAGCTGAAATTCTACAAACCCAACAACCAGGTAAATAATACACTGGCACAGCAGCTTGCCCTTTATGTAGTCATCTACAGCCCAATTCAAATGGCTGCCGATTTGCCTGAGAATTATGAAAACCATCCTGCATTCCAGTTTATCCGTGATGTGGGTGTAAACTGGGAGCAAACCAGGGTGCTTAACGGTGAAGTTGGCGATTATGTTACCATTGCCCGTCAGGAACGCGGAACAAACCGTTGGTTTATTGGTGCGGTAACCGATGAGAATTCAAGGGAGCTCAGAGTTAAGCTGGATTTTCTGGAACCGGGTAAAAAGTATTCAGCAACCCTTTACCTTGATGCTCCTGATGCCCATTGGGATAAGAACCCCTCGGCATACGAGATAAAGAAAATGGAGGTTGACAGCAGCACAGAGTTAAACCTGTATTTAGCACCAGGAGGTGGAGCGGCAATTTCACTGTTCCCTTTATAGATAGGACTTTGAAAATATCCCGGCTAGCATCCGGGAATTTTTTTAACGTTTTGGCGCTTGGCGCAGTGGCGGATTTCGGAGC
>DCDD01000064.1 GCA_002316235.1 Bacteroidales bacterium UBA1064 | reverse complement strand
CCGCTACATCCCCGTTCTTGCCATGCAGGCGGGGTTTCGCAAAATTGGCGAAAAAATTGTGCAGCACCACGAGCGCAAGTACGGCTCGTCAAAATTTGGGTGGTCGCGATTTATCAACGGCTTTCTCGACCTGCTCTCGGTTACCTTTGTCTCCCGCTTTGGCAAGAAACCCATGCACTTTTTCGGAACACTGGGCACGCTCATGTTTTTTGCCGGCGGGGTGATAGCCGTTGTACTGGTGGCCAACAAAATATGGTCGCAAACCCACATGCTGAGGTACAGACCAGTAACTGACCAGCCCCTGTTCTACATTGCCCTGGCTATAGCCATTATAGGAGTTCAACTTTTCCTGGCTGGCTTCATCGGCGAGTTGGTGTCCCGCAGCGCCTCCGACAGGAACACCTACATTATTGAGGAGGATACTGGGGCATAAAAAAGATGAGCCGCAGCGGACTCGTGTAATATGAATGTCCAAGAACATGAATTTTTTTGAACCATTTTGTTTCAAAATTAGTTCCTTTGGTTCATTAAAACTCATACCAAAATGAAAGCACTCCATTCCCATCGTTCCATACGCAGGTATAAGAGCACTCCGATTGACGAATCGCTGCTTAACGAAATCCTTCAGGCGGGTATTCGCGCCTCAACAACTGGCAACATGCAGGTTTACAGTATTATAGTAACCAAAAGCCAGGAAGTAAAACAACAGCTTCTTCCCTGCCACTTTAACCAGCAAATGGTTGTAGAGGCTCCGGTTGTGCTGACCTTTTGTGCTGATTTCAACCGGTTCAACAAATGGTGCGGGCAGAGAAAGGCTGAACCCGGATACGATAACTTCATCTCGTTTTTCACCGGTGCAATAGACGCTTTGCTGGTGGCACAAAATGTATGCATTGCCGCCGAGGAGAACGGCCTTGGTATTTGCTACCTGGGTACCACCACCTACACCGCCGACCGCATCGTCGAAGTACTGAAGCTGCCAAAGGGAGTTGTCCCCATTACTACGGTTGTAATGGGCTACCCCGACGAGTCGCCGGAGCTAACCGATCGTTTACCCTTAGCCGGAGTAGTTCACCATGAGGTTTACCAGGACTACTCGGAGGGCGACATAGACCAAATTTACATGAACAAGGAATCGCTGCAGCTGACTAAAAAGCTACTTGAGGAAAATGGTAAGGAAACCCTGGCCCAAATATTTACCGATATTCGCTACACCCGAGCCGACAACCTCCTATTTTCGAAAGTATTTCTTAAGACCATCGAGCAGCAAGGGTTTATGAACAACAAGTAGGATTGGGTTTATATGCAGCTACACACTTTTACTTCAACACAACTCTAGAAGAAAAAGCATGAAGACTTTTAAGACTATTTTACTGGTGCTGGTGCTGCTCCTGATAGGTGCAGGGGCTTTCCTCTATTTTGGAGTTTATGAAAAGGGTGTTATGGCCGGCCGAATTTTAAGGGTGAGCCAAAAGGGTGTTATTTTTAAGACCTACGAGGCGAAGCTCAGCATCGAGTCGTTTGGAGCATTACGAAGCACCAGCCCCATTGCCGAAACGTTCGATTTCTCAGTTGAGCGCAAGCAAAAGGAGCTAATCAAACAGCTTGAGGAGGTTGCCCTCACTGGCGAAAGGGTCAACGTGCATTACCTTAAACGCTACATGCGTGTTCCCTGGCGCGGCAACACCAAGTATTTTGCAGAAAGCATAGAGCGTTTGGGGAAGACGCAACAACCCTAAATCGTGTGTTGAAGACAACAAACCAAGCTTACGCTAACAACTACCAGGAAAAACAATCGCCCTGGAAAAGTTATATATTAAAAAAGGCTGTCGGTTAAGGACAGCCTTTTAAGTTATCTACGTAAGGATTAGTAATCCCTTCTTTCACCACGGTTACCGCTACCGCCACGGCTACCACGGTCGAAACCACCCCGACGCTCACGGTTAAAACCGCCCCCATTACGGGGCTTGTCAGTTTTTGGTTTGGCCGGTGAAACGCTGATTACCTTTCCATCATACTCTGCTCCCGTTAATTCGTCAATAGCCCTTTGGGCCTCTTCGTTGTTGGCCATTTCAACAAAGCCAAAACCTCTAGAACGCCCAGTTTCCCTGTCGGTGATCACCTTGGCTGATGTAATCTCGCCATACTCTTCAAAAAGTTGCCTTAGGTCGTCGTCATTAATTCTGTAGCTCAGACCTGACACGTAAATGTTCATAAAATTAAATTGAATTAAGTGATAAATTGATTGTTTTTCGAGCCTTAAGGCAATACAGGAAACTTTTGCACTCACGCACGTTCTGAGGTGTGGGTAAAGGATTCGTATTGTAACTTAATTTTCGATTCGGCACAAAGGTAGCTATTTTTTTGAAAGCCAACATCTTTTTATTTTTCAAAAAAAAAATTTGGAGAAATAGTAAGGCTGCCCACTTCGGGCAGCCTTACTATTTCATGGGTATTCACCATTTCAGGCCATAATAATTTTTTGGGTAGTTGGGTATGAAAGTATTTTCAACCTCCCCCTATACATTCCCTGTGGCTTTTTCGAGCCTCTTCATGACGGAGAAGATGAATATGCCCGAAATTACGCAGCAAATAATGAGAATTACCCAGAAGCCAACCAGTGGAAGTTTTTCCCAGAAAGTGCCGATTACCCCTACCAGCAAATTGCCGATAGCGGTAGCTGCAAGCCATCCACCCTGCATAAGACCGCTGTACTGTGGCGGTGCAACTTTCGATACAAAGGATAACCCCATGGGGCTGAGGAATAGCTCGGCTACAGTTAACACGAAATAGGTGCTTATGAGCCAGGCTGGAGACACCAGCTGATCGGAAACACCCGAAATTTCGGAGGGTGCAGGGAGTCCGAAAGAGCAGATTAGCATAATGGTAAAACCAATGGCTGCCAGAAACATACCGATACCAATTTTCCGGGGAGCCGAAGGTTCTTTTTTCTTCTTACCTAAATAGCTGAACAGCGCAACGGTTAACGGGGTTAGGATGACGATGAACATGGGGTTAAACTGCTGGAAAATCTGCGGGGTAATCTTAGTCATTACCTCAATTCCCTTAACGCGGGTAAAGTAGTAGCCTGCCAATCCGGCAATACCCAACACCGTTAGTAAAAGTCCTGATTTTTTATTGGGTTTACCACCCAGCAATCCGATTGTAGAAAGGTAAATTCCATAAAGGAAAACAATGAGCGATAGTAATGGGAACAGGTTAAACAGCATAGTCCAACCGGGCGAGATTACGCTCTGGGTATAGTCGCGCGCAAAGAAGGTTAGCGTTAACCCGTTTTGATGGAACGACATCCAGAAAAAGATTACTACGAAAAATACAAGCAGCAACGCCACGGTTCGTTCCCGAACCTCCTCCTTCGACATCACCTTAACCTCCTTGCCGTTGGCCTTTGATTCGGCTATTTCCTGCTTAACTGTTTTATCAACCGATTTCCACGATTTCTTGAAAAGCAGGAATATGAGTACAGAGATAATCAGGCTGATGCAGGCCACGCCAAAGGCCAGGTTGTAGGATGTAGATAGCGATTCGCTAACGTAGTGTTTACCAAAGTTACGGGCAAAATCGTCGGGATTGGGACCTCCTTCCAGCGCCGGATCGGTAATGCTGATTGCCTGAATTTTGGCAGTAACCTCAGCTTTTTTCAGCATATCCTCCTGGCTACGGCTTTGCAGCAGCTCATACTCGTTGTTGCTAATCATCATAGCCGGATCGGTAATTTTGCCCGACTGGGTGTACTGGTTCAGCCCAGCAGCCTTCAGACGGAAAAGCGCATGCTCAATATCCTCGGTGAAAACCACCTTGTGCTTCTTTTTGGCTTTAGTAAGCACTGCATCAAACTCCTTACCGGAGAGCTGCTGCTCGGCCGGTGTAAGGTTTTGTACAATAAAGGTGTTTTTATCTACTGCTTGCTTCTCATCGTTCAGAACAACATAATTTTTAGGAATTGAGGCATCATAGGTGAAATCGGACGATTTCATCACGGCATTGTTGATGTAGTTAGCAGCACTTGGGGCAAAAAAGGCGCCAATATTGATGAACATGTAAAAAATGGAAAAGGCAATATCCCGGTTGGTGTCGTAACGCTTGTCGTCGTAAAGTTTACCTACCAGCGCCTGTAAATTTCCTTTGAAGAATCCGGTACCCAGCGCAATCAAAACGAGCGAGATAATCATCATAGTCAGCCCCACAGAATTGCCTTCGAGTGGAATAGCCAAAAGTAAATACCCTATAAACATGACCAAAATACCCAGCAAAATGGTCTTCCCGTAGCCCAGCACCTTATCCGCCAGAACTCCACCAAAAATGGGTAAAAAATACACAGAAGCCAGAAAAGCTCCATAAATCATGCTGGTTGACGCTGCTGTTAACCCAAATTTAGCTTGCATGTATAAAGTAAGGATAGCCAGCATGGTGTAGTATCCAAACCTTTCGCCCATGTTCGTTAGGGCTAAGACCAGTAAACCTTTAGGATGGTTTTTAAACATTTCTTAGAATTTATTAGGTTATTGTTTTGGTTTTTTTTTGATTTGACAAAAATAGTTTTTTTTGGTTTAGTTCAAAATTAATATGTTTTATAGCACCTTCCTTACTACAACCATCAAGCAATACACATGATAGTTGAACATTAATTTCAGCCAGGTAAACATCAACTTCACTTCAACTTTGAGAAATAAATTGTGTGAATACCTTAAAGTTTTAGCTTTCTTTAAATGGTCGGTACAAATTTTAGCTATACTTTCGTCAAAAATTAAACCACAGGCTGTTAGCAGTATCCTAGTTGCAGCCGGGTTAAGCAACACAAAAAAACAGTAGAAAGGAACTTTGACCAACCATAATGGTGAGCTGAAGTTCCGAGGGGATGTTCAATATTGTTGTTTGCCCAGCGGGAAGGGGTGCAGGATAAATTTTGATTTTACACGTTTTTTGCCATACGTGGCGCTTCAGGGTAATTTCATGCACCTTTTAATATTTTGATGCTTCATGTATAGCTATTCGGGTTAAAATCAGCATTAACTGGTACAACTTAGTGGTATTTACATGTAAGATTGTTGCTAGGGCCAATTTGGTTAAAAAATGAGCATTAAACACTCAAAATACCCAAATTTCGATGATGTAATGTTTATCCAACAAGCTAAACTTAAAAACATACCCTGGCCAAATTCTTTCCGTGACAGAACATTACCTCTGAAACCTGAATGAAACCAAACCACCGGCAGGAATATACGTATGGAGTACACATGTCAATACCAACACCAACATGTATGAAAAGGTCATACCTCAACCTACGATTATTTTGTTTGTTAAAAAAGTTACAGCTGAATTACAATTACCATAAACATCTATAAATACCCTAAATATCGATAACGGATGAAAAAGATAGTTCTTTTTGCCCTGGCAATGGAGGTGCTTTCAGGTATGGCTCAGGCCCAAGATCCTTGGACACTGGAGCAATGCATTCAGTATGCCAACGAGAATAACCTGCAAATAAAAATGGGTGAACTCTCCGTAAACATGAGTAAGGATAAGCTGCTACAGTCGAAACTCAGCATCTACCCTAGCGCAAACCTGAATGCCAACCACGCCTACAGCTTTGGACGAGTTACGAACTACATCACCAACCAGAAGGAGAGTAGGAATACCCAATCTACAAGTTTTTCGTTTAGTAGCAGCATGCCCTTGTTTGAGGGGTTTCAGCTTACCAACACCAAGAAGCAGTCCAACTACGATTTGTTGGCCAGCATACAGGATGTGGAGACTGTGAAAAACAATATTGCCCTGTCGGTTGCCTCGGCCTACCTGCAAATTCTTTACCAGCAGGAGCTGGTAGAAGTGGCACAACGTCAGGTAGAGCAATCAGAAATGCAGGTTAAACGAACCGCCCTGCTGGTAAATGCAGGAAGCCTTCCCGAAGGCAATCTATACGAGGTAGAGGCTCTCCTAGCTTCCGACGAGCTGCAGCTGGTCAATTCCCGCAACCAGCTCGACCTGGCATACCTTAACCTTACCCAGCTACTTGAGATTAAAGATGTTGAGAATTTTAGAATAGCCAAACCAAACATTTCGGAGGTTGACAGCATTGCTGTTATCCAAAATCCACAGGAAATTTTTACGGTAGCCCAACAAACCATGCCCCAAATACTCGGTTCACAGTATAAGGTGCAGAGCTCCGAAATGGGCTTAAAAATTGCCAAAGGAGCAAACTACCCACGCCTTACTCTTAGCGGCAGCTACAGCTCCGGAGCTCAGAGCTACCTGAACAACGACAACCCACTGCTCACTTCCGATCCATTTTTCACCCAAATAAAGGATAATGCAAGCACCTCGGTGGGGCTTAGCCTTGGAATTCCAATATTTAATGGCGGAAGCACCCGGTATAGGGTATCAACAGCCAGGATATCGCTCGATAACGCCCGCCTAACTCTGGAAAATGAGAAAAACATTCTCTACAAGGATATCCAGCAGGCATACGCCGATGCCATAGCCGCACAGAAAAAACATAAGGCCAGCCAGAAAAGTAAAATGGCCTCCGAGGAATCGTTCCGCTACACCGAGAATAAGTTCAACCTTGGTTTGCTGCCAGCCATAGACTATACAACAGCCCGTAACAACCTGGCCAAGGCCGAAACCGACCTGCTACAGGCTAAATACGAGCTTGTTTTTAAAACCAAAATTCTCGACTTTTACAAAGGTGTTCCTTTGAGCCTTTAAGTTTAATTCGTAATAAAACATGTACATTTTGGCTTGGGAATCAGCAGCAACCAATTAAGGTTTTACCGTTTTAAAATATCGACATACTTTTGATAATTTGATGTTTAACTAAACCATACTCTCGTGAAAAAGGGATTACTGAAATACCTGATTGGCGCAATGGTCATCATAATAGTTTTAGCCATTGTTGGTAAAAAAAAGGGCTGGTTCGGCTCAACCGATGCTATTGAGGTTTATGTAGAGAAACCCCAAAAAAGGACTATTACCGAGTCAATCACCGCTAACGGGAAAATACAACCCGAAGTTGAAATTAAGATTAGCTCCGAGGTATCTGGAGAGATAATAGAACTTCCGGTAAAGGAGGGCAACTGGGTTGAAAAGGGAACGCTGCTGGTCAGAATTAAGCCCGATACTTACATCTCCATGAGGGATCGTGCAATAGCCTCGGTGAACTCTGCCAATGCACGTTTAGCTCAGGCCAAAGCCCAGCTTAGCCAGAGCGAGCTGGCTTTTAACCGTAGCAAGCAGCTGTTCGAACAAAAGGCCATTGCAGAATCGGAATTTGAAACCGCCAAAACCAACTACGAGGTGGCCAAATCGGAACTCAAGGCTTCCGAGTTCAATGTGGAAAGCGCCCAGGCATCGCTGAAGGAAGCCGAGGAAAACCTCCGCAAAACATCCATATACTCACCCATATCGGGCACCGTATCGAAGCTAAACGTAGAGCTGGGCGAACGGGTGTTGGGAACCATTCAAATGGCAGGAACCGAACTCATGCGGATTGCCAACCTAAACCGGATGGAGGCCAGGGTTGATGTTAACGAGAATGATATTGTAAAGGTGAATATTGGCGACACCGCTCTGGTGGAGGTTGATGCATACCTGGATCGCAAGTTTAAAGGGATAGTTACCCAAATCGCCAACACTGCAAATGTTCAGGGGGTCTCAACCGACCAGGTTACCAACTTTGAGGTTAGAATATTCCTCCTGGATGACTCATATAAAGACCTGGTTACCGATTCCCGGCTTAGCCCTTTCCGCCCGGGCATGTCAACCACCGTTGAAATTCTTACCGAGACCCGTAGCAACGTTCTCACCGTACCCATACTAGCGGTTACAGTGCGAAGCGATTCAACCGCCAAGAAGGATATCACCGGAATGGAAAAGGTTGACGATTCGTCAACCCCCATCGAACAATCCAACTCGAAGCTGAACAAACCTAAAGAAATTGTATTTGCTGTTTCTGGTGATACAGCCAGGATTATCACGGTGAAAACCGGAATACAGAACAATCAGTACATCGAAATTGTTGAGGGATTAAAGGGTGATGAGGATGTGGTTACGGCTCCCTACAGCGCAATCTCACGCAAGCTAAAGGACAAATCGCTGGTTAAAAAGGTTAAGACCAAAAATGATCTCCTGAAAGCTGAGGTTGCAAAGAAATAGCATTCGGGTTGACCGTTATTCCTAACCCGGTATCTACCCAATCTGCTGCCAGGCTTGGCTTGGCAGTAAGTTGTGGATGGCGCAGCAAACAGGTGGTAGGGTTTAATGGGCTTTTCACCCCTGAAACCCAACGTTTTTGCGTTAAGCCAACAGGCCCTCATCAACCTGAAATGAAAAAATAGGAATTGCCAGGGTTGCAGACAAAAAATTGCTGTAGCAACCCTGAAGAATTAGATTCGCACAATTGCAACACCAACATGGCAACGATTCTTTGCATGGAAACCGGCTCAACAACCTGCTCGGTAGCACTGGGCAGCGAGAGCGGCGTTATTGGATTCAGAGAGGTTTCCGATGCCAATATCCATGCCTCGGCGCTTCCTGTTCTGATTGAAGAGCTGATAAGGGAAACGGGTTTTGAATTAGGGAATATTGATGCCATTGCTGTTAGCATGGGTCCTGGCTCCTACACCGGCCTGCGTATAGGTGTTTCGCTTGCCAAGGGAATTTGCTATGCTCTGCATAAGCCTCTAATCGCTGTGGGTAGCCTGGAGGCAATGGTAACCGGGGTTGGAGAATTTTTCAACATGGAAAGCATCAACAACAACTCTCTGCTCAGCCCCATGATAGATGCCCGACGAATGGAGGTTTACACCCAACTTTTTAACAGGAAGGGAGAAATGCTGTCGGAGGTAAAAGCCTTGGTGGTGGAAACGGATACTTTCAGCGATTTGCTTAAAAAAAATACTGTCGTATTTTTCGGGAGCGGAGCATCCAAGTGTCAACAGGTGATTGGTAACAGTGGTGCAATATTTGTTGAACATTTCAAACCATCAGCTCGCTATTTACTACCTTTAGCACAAAAGAAATTTAGAGATGAATTGTTTGAGGACATTGCATATTTTGAGCCATACTACCTTAAGGACTTTGTGCCCACAAGGCCAAAAAACAGGATCATTCCGGATTAACAAGAATTTTGAACTTCTTCGATCCCGCCAAGGATTCGTTGTACTGCTGGCCTGCACTCTAATTCTAGGCATACCGGTAGCTTCGGCTCAAAAGGCATTTGGACCGGGTGAAAAGTTAAACTACAAAATTTACTACGGGCTTATACATGGCGGCGAGGCTGTGCTCGAGGTGAGGAAGGGCGACTACAAGGGAAAGCCTGCCAATCATATTTACATGGCCGGCAAAACGGTTGGCCTGGCCAACAAGTTTTACTACGTTGAGGATATCTACGAGAGCTACACCGACCCCGAAACCGACTGGCCATACTTCTCGATTAGGAATATTCACGAGAACCGTTACCGGCACTACAGCACCCAGGTTTGGGATCACTGGAGCCGTAAGGACTCAAGCATAGTCAACAGCTCCAAAACAGGAGAAGTGGTAGTGGTAAAGGGATGTCAGGATATACTCTCGTCGTTCTACTACCTTCGTAATATCCTGATAAAATCAGATCCTGTGAAGGATCAGCTCTTTATCGTTGACACCTACTTTACCGATGAAAAATTTCCGCTAATGGTTCGCTTTAAGGGTCGGGAAACCATTAAAACAAGTCTTGGAGAATTTCGATGCCTGAAATTTATGCCGGTTGTAGAGGTAGGACGAGTTTTTAAAACCCAGGACGATATGACAATCTGGCTCTCGGACGACGATAACCTGGTGCCGGTTAGAGTGCGCTTCGAGATTTTTGTAGGAGCCTTCTACTGCGATTTATACAGTTTTTCCGGTTTAAAAAATCCGTTTTCCTCCTATAGTCCCAAAGTGAAATAATTTTCTTACCCCGGCAATAGAGCACTAAGTTGTTTTTATTTAAACCCAAACATGCTGCTTGTTCTTTGTGCCCGAATGCTCCATGGAGAAATGCTTACTTGTAAATTTGTTTCAACAAGTTAAAGAATTATTACATTTGCACCCTAATTTGTTAAAAATATTTTATGGCAACAACGGCAGATTTCAAAAACGGGCTATGCATTGAGTTTAACGGCAAGTTATACACCATAGTGCAATTTCAGCACGTAAAACCGGGCAAGGGGGGAGCATTCGTTCGAACTAAGCTTAAAAATCTTGAAACAGGCAAGGTAATTGAAAATACATTTACCTCAGGGGTAAAAATAAACGTTGTGCGGGTTGAGCGTCGTCCCTACCAGTTCCTCTATAAGGATGACCTTGGTTTTCACTTCATGCACCAGGAAACCTTTGAACAGGTTAGCCTGAGCGGCGACCTCATCGAAAACTCCGACCTGCTTAAGGAAGGACAATACGTTGAAATGATGGTAGAAGCCGATAAGGAGAACATACTAACCTGCGAGCTTCCCCCGTTTGTGGAAATGGAGGTTACCTACACCGAACCAGGCCTCAAGGGCGACACCGCTTCTTCAACTGCCCTGAAACCCGCAACCGTTGAAACCGGTTCGGTGATCAACGTTCCCTTATTTGTCAATACAGGAGATAAAATCCGTATAGACACAAGAACAAGGGAGTACTACGAAAGGGTGAAGTAGTTTTCATCGCTATCCAAGCTAAATTATTCATAAAATTTTGACTTCCCCTTTTTTTATTGTTAACTTATTCCACTTTTCCAAGTTGGATTGGGCTACTTTTTTAAACCATGTCTATAGCAACCTCGCAAAATAGGTTAAAGTTAAGCACATTCAAGCTAAATGCCCTACTTGGTATGGCCCAGGCAATTAGCGCCGAGTTGAAAACCGAGGAGCTGGTTGACAGGTTTAGATCAATCCTTAACGACGATCTTGGAATAGACAGGATACTACTCTACAAAAAAGAGGAGGATCGCTGGGAGTTGCTTCTAAACAGCAACTGCCCGCAAAAAGTGGTTGAGGGGATATCGGTTGAGCGCGACTTGATGGCCTTTAACGAAATAACCTTTGTTGGAGTAGCCGAAAACCCCCTGCTATTGGAACTTGATGTAATCATTCCCATCGTTCAAAACAATGCCCCGGTGGGTTACGTCCTGATTGGCGATACCAGCGAGTACGAAAAAGGGGTAAGCGCCACCATCAGGCACCTCAACTTTGTGCAAACCCTTTCCATCATTATTTTCGTGGCAATAGAGAACCTTAGGCTTTTCCATAAAAGTTTGGAGCAAGAGGCCATGCGGAAGGAACTTGAGCTTGCCTCCAAGATGCAGTCCATGCTAATTCCTACCCCGGAGTCCATGCCACACTACCCCCACATTTCCATTGCCTCATTCTACAACCCCCATTTTGAGGTAGGCGGCGACTACTACGATGTTATCCCCCTAAACGATAATGAATTCGGCTTTTGCATTGCAGATGTTTC
>DCDD01000081.1 GCA_002316235.1 Bacteroidales bacterium UBA1064 | reverse complement strand
AGCGCGCTAACCGGGCTGCGCTACACCCCGATTGTTTACCTCTTTAGAACAGGCCTACTAGAAAATTGATTGTGAAAGGTTAATCCTTTTTTAAATAGCTTTAAACCCCCACCAATCCATGCAAAGGTATTTATTTTTTGTATCCTAAATGCCTTCGGTTAATTTTTTGCCTGTTTTTTTTGTAACTTGTTGCCATAAGAAGCAGCTTGATACTATGGTTGAGTCTTTTATTCATTTCTTATGGCAGTATAAATCATTTGCCTTTTCGGGCTTAAATACTTCAGACAACTGCCAGCTTGAGGTGTTAGACCCCGGTACATATAATTCTGATGCCGGTCCCGATTTTTTTAATGCAAAGGTTAGGTTGAACGGAACAACCTGGGTAGGAAATGTTGAGATGCACATTAATTCTTCCGAATGGTTTGCCCATAACCACCACACTGATAGAGCCTACGATAACGTTGTGCTGCACGTGGTTGTTAACAACGACAAGCCGGCTATAAATTCCCGCGGTGTGCCTATTCCCACTCTTGCCATAAGCTACCCGTTCGGGTTGGAAAGAGAATATTCAAGATTGACGAGTTCTGGAAGCTACATCCCATGCGGTGAGGTGCTACCAAATGTTGATAACCTAACAAAAAGAGCCCTCCTCGACAGAATGATGGTGGAGCGTTTACAGGCCAAAACCGATGAAATAGGTAAATCGCTCGAAAAATGTCATGGAAGCTGGGAGGAAGCTTTCTATCGGGCGGTCACCAGAACCTTTGGCCTTAAGGTCAACGCTTTTCCGGCCGAAATCTTAGCCCAGGAAACCCCTTTAAAGGTGCTGGCAAAGCATAAGAATAACCTTTTTCAACTCGAATCGCTTATATTTGGGCAGGCCGGATTACTAAACCGTTTTGATGTAGAGGACGAGTACCTACTTTCGCTCAGGATGGAGTACTCCTTTCTTAAGAAAAAATTTAACCTTACTCCGATCGATGGTAGCTTATGGAAATTTTTACGAATGAGGCCTGTTTCATTTCCCACTATCCGCCTTGCGCAGCTTGCCATGTTAATACATCATTCTACCTCTCTTTTTTCCAAAGCGGTGGAGGCAAGCTCCTTAAAGCAGCTGCAAGAACTTTTCCAAGTTGAAACATCGCCTTACTGGTATAATCATTACTTATTTGGATTTCCGGTTAAATCACGAAAAAAAAGTTTGGGCACTGCTACTATCAACGTGATTATTATTAATGCCGTCATTCCCTTCATGTTTGCCTATGGTGGTTGGAGGGGTAACCAGAAACTAAAGGAAAAGGCAATTTCAATTTTGGAGGAGATTCCCCCCGAGGAAAATCATATTATAAAAAAATTCGATTCTATGGGGGTTAAGTCATGTAATTCGTCTGATAGCCAGGCTGTTATACACTTAAAGTCAACATTCTGCGATGCTCGAAAGTGCATATTTTGCCCTGTTGGCATAAAATTATTGCTTAAAGCAGCCTATATTTAGAGTCTTAAAACGAACGTAAAAATACACCCTACAACAAACTTTATAACATTTGCGGAAATCGGGGAATTGCTGGAGTTAAAGAAAATACACGTATTTAATTGCAATATGAGAATACTGGTTACTGGGGCAAACGGACTTGTTGGGAAAAAAATTACCCGGCAGCTACTTTCAGGCGGAAAGCATGAGGTTTATGCTACATCCCTAAAAAAGCTGCAAATTCCCGGCGCTGTTACCTTTACATCAAACCTGCTAAATGCAGACATTAACTTTATGGTTGATGAAACCCATCCCGATGTTATTATACATTGTGCTGCACTTTCCAGTCCCGATGCATGTGAAGTTGATCGTTTTGCCTGTAAAAGGCTAAATGTAGATCTCACCGCCCGAATAGCCATGGCTTGCAATGACTATGGAGTTCAACTTATTCTGATGTCCACCGATTTTGTTTTTGACGGATTGAAAGGTCAATATGCGGAAGAGGATCGGGCTAATCCAATCTGCTACTACGGGATGTCAAAAGCTGAGGCCGAGCAGGTGGTAGCGTCAATGTCAGCACCATGGGCTATCGCTAGAACCTCACTGGTATTCGGATACGAGCAAAGGCTGTCCCGGTCAAACATTGTTTTACGTGTTGCCGAGAACTTGATAAAGGGTAACCCATTTAGGGTTGCTTTCGATCAAATTCGAACGCCAACCCTTGCTGAGGATTTGGCTCGAGGTATCGAGGCTATAGCTACCAACAGGGCAACAGGAATATTTCACCTTGCAGGAAGCGAGATAATCTCAGTCGCTGATTTGGCGGCTAGGACGGCTGAAGTATTTGGATTGAATCCAGAACTTCTTTTGCCAGTGAGCACTGAAATGTTAACTGAGCCAGCCAGGAGACCCCTTAACACTTCGTTATGTTGTCATAAGGCAATTGAGCAGCTGGGCTATTCCCCTAAGGGTTTAACCGAGGCTCTAAGGTTGGTTTACTCGCAAATGAAATTAGATGGGTATAATCCATAATGCGCTTGATGCGTTGAATCTCTGGTAGAAATTTGAGCAGCGGTTTCAAGAAATTTGCCCATGCAACCTTAATATAACACTTGATACACTCAGCCAGCGTTATTGCCGGTTTCTACCATTTTATATTTCCGGCAATTAAAACCTGAATTTTTTATTTGTAAACATGTATGCATACCCCCTTAGCCGGCATATCCCATTTGTTCTGTTGAGATTTGTTAATTTTGTAAGTTTCTACCTTTATTACCATGAAGCACCCATGTAAGAAAGCTTGCCTAAGTATGTTTGTACAAGCGGGGGTTACCTACGAGCTCGGCGAATTCAAAATGTGGATGTTTTTTTCGACCAACCCTAATGACTAGAAGGTAGGGAATAAAGTATTTATAATCAGAAACATAAATTTTGTATTGATGAATAAAATTTCGGTTAACATTCAGTCGGAAATTGGTGAACTTGAGGGAGTTATTATCCACACGCCGGGCCCGGAAGTAGAGAATATGACACCCGAAAATGCCGAACGAGCCCTCTATAGCGACATTCTCAACCTTAGTGTTGCTCGAAAGGAGCATGCCCAGCTTAGCGGTGTTCTTTCAAAAGTTACTCAAACCTTTGAGGTTGGCGATTTGTTGGAACAAGTGCTGTCGAATCCATCTGCCAAGGAGGAATTGATTAGGAGAATTTGCCTTACCGAGAATGCCCTGTGGCTAATGGACGATCTTCTGGCTGTTAGTCCGAAGGAGTTGGGAAAATTTCTTATTGAGGGGGTTCCATTGGTAAGGAATAACCTGACCAACTTTTTGAGCCACGAACGCTTTTCCCTAAAGCCCCTTTACAACCTTTACTTCACCCGCGACGCTTCATTTGCCATATCCAGAAGCGTAGTCATAGCCAAAATGGCAAGCACGGTTAGGCATCGCGAAAGCATAATAATGGAGGCAATCTTTTCAATGTCGGATATTTTTGATACCTCAACGGTTAATCCTTCTGCTTTTACACTTGCAAGCAACGCTACCATTGAGGGTGGCGATGTGCTGGTTGTTAGGGATGATGTTTTACTCATTGGTAACGGTGCCCGAACCAACACTCATGGTATTGATTTCATTTTGAATAGGTTACAATTAAACAGTGATGCTAGGAAAAAGTATATTCTTGTTCAGGAGCTACCCTATAAGCCCGAGTCCTTTATTCATCTCGATATGGTTTTTACTTTACTGGATGCAGATAAGTGTATGGTTTACGATCCAATTATTATTCAGCCCAACCGGTACCAAACAGTCCAAATTACCATTGCGAATGGAAGGGTTGAGGAAATAAAAACGGTTGACAACCTGTTGGTTGCGCTAAAGAAGTTGGGAATGGACCTCAAGCCGGTTTACTGCGGAGGCACCACCGACAGGTGGGTTCAGGAGCGGGAGCAATGGCATAGCGGGGCTAATTTTGTAGCCATAGGGCCCGGCAAGGTAATTGGCTACGCTCGCAACGTACACACCATTGAGGAGATGAACAAAAACGGGTTTGAGGTTATTAGGGCTAAAGATGTAATTGCTGGAAGGGTTGATCTAGGCAGTTACTCCAGCTATGTAGTAACCATCGATGGAAGCGAACTCCCGCGTGGTGGGGGTGGAGCCAGGTGTATGACAATGCCTGTGCGGCGCAAAAAAGTTAACTGGTAGGATTCCGTTTAAAAAGCCTGCTTTTCAACCATCTCCTTTACCAAATTGGCTGCTTCCTGAAACGATGTTGCAGTATATACCCTTAATCCTGACTGATCGATAAGCTTTCGGCCTTCCAAGGCATTTGTTCCTTGAAGCCTTACTATTACCGGAACTGGGATATTGCCTATTTCCCTGTAGGCCTCCACAACTCCCTGGGCTACCCTGTCGCAACGAACTATTCCGCCAAAAATGTTTATCAGGATAACCCTTACGTTGGGATCCTTAAGTATGATTCTAAACCCCGCAGCAACGGTTTTTGCATTAGCACTGCCACCCACATCCAGAAAATTTGCCGGTTCCCCTCCTGAAAGTTTAATAATATCCATAGTTGCCATGGCCAGCCCAGCCCCATTCACCATGCAGCCAACGTTACCATCGAGTTTAACAAAGTTAAGGTTATTCTTTCCTGCTTCAACTTCGGCAGGTTCCTCCTCGTCAAGATCGCGTTGCCCTGCTATATCGGGATGACGGAAAAGGGCGCTATCATCAACTGTACATTTGGCATCGGCTGCATATATATCATCGTCGGATGTTTTGACTACAGGGTTTATCTCGAGTAGAGAAAAATCGTTGGCTTCATAGGTGTTATAAAGATTCGCTAAAAATTTCACCATCTGGGAGTATGCTTTTCCGGTTAGGCCAAGGTTAAAGGCAATTTTACGGGCTTGGTATGGTTGGAGACCCAGAGGGTTTATTTCCTCCTTGAATATGAGTTGGGGGCTTTGTGAGGCAACTGCCTCTATGTCCATTCCTCCCTGGGGCGAGTAAACCACGATGTTTCGGCTGGTTGATCTATCCAATAGTATGCTTATGTAAAACTCCTTTACCTCCGCTGGCCCTGGCTGGTAGATGCCCTGTTCTACCAATACCTTTCCAACCAGTTTGCCCTTAGGCCCTGTTTGATGCGTAACTAGCCTCATCCCAATGATGTCGTGTGCATATCTTCTTACCTCCTCGGTTGATTTGGCAATCTTTACCCCACCTCCCTTACCTCTTCCGCCTGCATGTATTTGGGCCTTAACTGCTATAACATCTGTTCCTGTGGCTTCTATCACACTTTCAGCTACCTTAACAGCTTCGTCGGGCGTAAATGCCACACTACCCAATGGTACATTAACTCCCGATTTCTTTAGTAATGCCTTAGACTGGTACTCGTGTAGGTTCATACTCGGCTTTCTATTTTGATTTAAGTTGTTAAATATAAAAAAAATGATTGAGTAATTTTGTCGAAAATTCAACTTATGGCTAAAAACAGAAAACTTTCCAACGAAGAGCTTCACAGGAAAACTGTTGACGAGTATAAAATGGTTGAAAAGTTTCCTATTGTCGTTGTTCTGGACAATGTCAGGAGCCTAAATAATATTGGGTCGGTTTTTAGAACTTCCGATGCCTTGATGGTTGAGAGGGTAGCCCTTTGTGGAATATGCGGAAAACCACCACATCCCGAAATTCATCGTACTGCTCTTGGAGCCGAAAATTCTGTTTTATGGGAGTATTTTGATAAAACTGAAATGGCTATTGAGAAGTTGAGAGGGGAGGGATACCGCATCATCTCTTTTGAGCAAACCGAGCATTCTGTCAACTTAGTTGACTATATGCCCATGCCAGGAGTGAAATATGCTTTAGTATTTGGCAATGAGCTTCGTGGGGTAGGGCAGGATATTGTTGACCTTTCAGATGAATGCGTAGAGATACCGCAGTTTGGCACCAAGCATTCGTTCAACATTTCTATAACTGCTGCCATAGTTCTTTGGGACTTCTTCGCTAAGCTTAAGAAGCATTAAGGCAGAGCGGCAAACCAACAACCGTAGCACCAATAAAAAAACCTGCCAACGGCAGGTTCTTTTATAAACTTTTTACTGTTCAGCTATTCAGCAATAGCCTTGAAAGCTTCGTTCTGGAAGAAGTTACGAAATTCAACATCATCCTTTGCACGAGCCTTCAACGAGGCATCCTTGCCAATAGCGGTGCGTAGGTTATCAAGTGTGGTAGCTTCCTCCTGCATGCGGGCACCTACAATAGCACGGCCATAATAACCCTTAGCTGTTTCAACCTTTGCAAAAGTATTCTTTGCTGCATCAACCTTTCCGCTAAGAAGCAGGGCAAGTCCCTGGTTGAACGAGTCAGTTCCGCCAAGGTATTCAGCAGCAGCAGGATACTGACCTTTAAGAATGGCTATTATACCAAGGTTGTACTTAACCTCGTTACCGGCGTCGGCAGCATCAGCAAATAGTTTTTCAGCAGCTTCATAGTTTCCCTCCATCAGCGCAATGCAACCACGGTTGTTGGTAACGGCAGGAATTTTCTGATCGGCAGGAATTTTATCCAGGGCAGCCTTTGCAGCAGCAGTGTTCTTGTTGAGGATATAGTAGTATGCAGCATTGTTATAACCGCGAGCGCAGTTGAACTTTTCGCCTGCCTTCATGTAAACCTCAATCTTTTTATCAACGTTATCTACAAGGGTTGCTGCGTAAAGCATTTCCTCAACATTAAGTGAATCGTAAGCATTGTTCTCAACCATATACTTTAACGTATCGTCAGAGTAGCCTACCTTGTCAACCTTGGCAATCATTCTCGAACGACGAAGTTCAGGGAGTACCTTTTCGGCCAGCACCTTGTAAACCTTCGATAGATTTTTAATTTCTTTCTCGCGAACCTCAGGATCGGAGTACATGGAAAGAACTCGAAGAATTAAGTCCTTATCTTCAATGTTCGAGGCCTGAACTTGCTTCTGGAACCCTTCCCAGTCTTCAGAAGTGGTTTCAACGCTTACCGTAGCGGGATTTGTTACCTTACCCTTTTTGAACACATCGGCGAGGTATGAATCGGTGTTCTTCCCACGTTCCTTCGAAAGCTTATCGTTAAGAGTTTCTGGTCCATCGGGCGAAGCATAGGCTGATACTTTAATCTCTTTAAGCTGCTTGTTGCTAGTTTTGGCAGCATCGAGTAGAAAATCGTTTAGCATTTTAACCTCATCCTTGGTAAGTTCGGATTTGCGAATATCCGACTTTTGGATTACGAAGTTGATCTGAGCTTCTTTTTCCTCGGGGGTAACCCTTACAAATTTATCCTTCAGCATAACTGGCTTGGGGTCTAGGTCAACCAGCTTGTAGGTTGCCATGGTTCCAATACCAATTTTCTGAGGAGCATCAAAAGGAATCTGCTTGTCCTTGTAGGTGATTACAAAGCGCAGCTCCATTTCGGCACGAAACATTTCGTCCTTGTAGTCAAATTCAACATCATGCTTCCATGAACCGCCTGCTTCGTAGTTAATTACCTGGTTGTTGGCCTGCACATCTTCCCCCTGAAGAATTTTGGAAGGAAGAGCCAGCTCACCACCGTTATAAACTAGTACAGGGGTAATTTCCAGTGTGGCTTTTTTGTTGAAATACTTTGCGGGAACTGTACCCTCAATAGTGGCCTTTACCTTGTTGGCGTGAACCTCAAGTGGGTTTGGGGTAACCTTAAAGCTGGTGCCCTGGGGTAATTCTTTCATCTTTTCGGCACCGCCGCATCCTGCCAGAACAACTCCTGCCAGTGCTACGATTGCAAATTTTAATCCTTTCATCATTGTATCAAATTTGGTTAATAGTTAATAACATCGATTTTTTCAGTAAATCATCTACAAACTTAGAAATTTTTTTTTACAAATAAAAAATATGCCCTAAAAATACATTTATCCTAAAATGTAAGCCGGTTAACACCATTTGGATAGGTTTTGTCAAAAATTGCACTTTTAATTTTATTAAAATCGTGCTGATTTGCAACAAAATCCAACTTTGAGGTTTCGATGATTAGAAAGGTGTAGTCAGGGTGCTGCTTGAAAAAATCGAAGTACCCCTGTGCTATGCTTTCGAGGTACTCGCCGGTAATGGATTGCTCATACTCTCTGCCGCGCTTTTTTATATTTCGTAGTAGCATCTGAACGGGAAGATGCAGGTAAACGTAAAGATTTGGCTTGGGAAGGGTGTTGTATATGATTTGGAAAATTTGCTTGTAGAGTTGAAGTTCATCACCCGAAAGGGTGTTCTGGGCAAAAATGAGCGACTTCATAAAGTAGTAGTCAGCAATGGTAAGACTATGGAATAATGAACCCATTCGTAGCTCGGCATTCAGCTGCCTGTAGCGTTCGGCCAGAAACGATAGCTCCAGAGCAAAGCTATACCTTTCAGGATTTTCGTAAAATTTAGGTAAAAATGGGTTATCGGCAAATTGCTCTGTAATGAGATTGGCATTTAAATCGTTTGCCAACATGGTGGCCAGGGTAGTTTTCCCTGCACCAATATTCCCTTCTATTACAAGGTATTGCATATTCCTACTTGCTTATTTATAACTACTTGGCTAAGTTAGCATATTCTGTTCAGCAATTCGTCATCAATAATTGTCACTATGTTTCGGAATTTACCGTTGTTGTACAGCAATATGAATGGGGGATAAGCTGTTGCTCAACCCCCATGGTTAAAAAAGTATTCATTCATAAAAGAGCTAGATGGATAGCCCCAGGTTGTAAAGTATAAAAGCGTAAATGTCGGTGTACTCGTCAATGATCAGGGATGTTGGTGTTCCAGCACCATGGCCTGCACGGGTTTGAATTCTGATAAGTGCAGGATTCTGCGGGTTGGGATTTTTTTCCTGCATGGTGGCAATGTACTTGAACGAGTGCGCTGGAACTACCCTGTCGTCATGGTCGGCCGTTGTTACCAATATGGCTGGGTATTTTGTGTTTGGTTTAATGTTGTGCAGCGGGGAGTAGCTGTAGAGATTCTGAAACTGAATGGAATCCTCGCTTGATCCATAGTCGTTAACCCATGCCCAGCCTATGGTAAATTTGTGAAAACGCAGCATATCCATCACTCCAACTTCCGGGATGGCTACTTTAAATAAATCGGGACGCTGGTTAATAACCGCTCCTATCAGGAGGCCACCATTTGACCCACCCTGTATGACCAGCTTTTTGGGTGAGGTATACTTTTCCTTAATAAGGTATTCAGCAGCTGCTATAAAGTCGTCAAACACATTTTGCTTGTTGAGTTTTGTTCCGGCACGGTACCAGTTTTCACCATATTCACCCCCGCCACGAATATTCGCTAGGGCAAAAACACCGCCATTTTCGAGCCAGAACAATCTCGATGTGCTAAAACCCGGCATCATGCTAATGTTGAAACCTCCATAGCCATATAAAAGGGTTGGGTTGCTACCGTCAAGTTTGATTCCTTTTTTGTGAACAATGAACATGGGCACAATTGTACCGTCCTTGCTGGTGTAGAAAACCTGCTTGGTTTCGTAATCATCAAAGTTGAATTTGATATCGGGCTTGAAAAATTCGGTTGATTCATTTTTGGCAACGTTGAACTTGTAAACAGCCGGAGGAACAGTAAACGAGGAGAAGCTGTAGAAGGCCAACGTGTCGCTATAGGAGCCGCTGAAACCGGAAATTGTTCCGATGGTTGGTAGGTGAATTTCATCGGTTTTTTCACCACTGAGGGTGTAAACCTCGGCCTTGCTCTTGGCATCTACCACGTAGTTAGCGATAATTTTGCCACCCACTAGCTGGCAGGAGGTAAGCACATCCTTACGTTCAGGCAGGATGTCTTTCCAGTTTCCAACATCCATGCTGTTAATGTTGATTTTAATAAGCTTGTATTTTGGAGCTTTGTAGTTGGTTAGAACGTAAAGGTTGTCGTCAACATTTTCCAACACGCTGTACTCATACTCGAAACCAGTTGTGAGTTGAGAGAATTCCCCGCGCTTGTCGGTGAGGTTTTTAATGTAGATGGAGTTACCGTAGGTCGATTCAGTTTCGTAGATAATCAGGTATTTTTCGTTCTCGGTAGTTTGGGCGCTATAGTTCCTTAGGGGATGCTGACTGTTTGCAAAAATCAGCTTGTCTTCATTTGAATCGGTCCCCATGGTGTGGTAGTAAACTTTATGGTACTGGTTAAGGGTTGAGAGCGCTTCACCTTTTTTAGGCTCGTCGTAACGGCTGTAGTAAAAACCGTTGGCATACCACGCAATTGACGAGAACTTAACCCAGGAAATTTCGTCTTTCAGCTCTTTTCCTTCAGGTAACGCAATCACTTTAATCTTTTGCCAGTCAGAACCTCCGTCGTTCACTGCATAGGCCAGGTATTTACCATCACGCGATGGGCTTACTTCCGAAAGGGCTATGGTACCATCCGCACTAAAGGTATTGGGGTCAAGTAGAACTCTTGGTTCAGAGTTTAGAGTTTCCATAACGTAGAGCACACTCTGGTTCTGTCGTCCATCCTTCTTGAAAAAGAAGTATTGCCCCCCTTCCTTAAAGGGAACCCCCATGGTGGTATAATTCCAGATGCCGGTTAGCCTTTCCCGAATCTTCTCACGGAATGGAATTTTAGCAAGATACGATGAGGTTAGCTCGTTCTGCTTCGAAACCCACTCGGCTACCTCAGGCGAATTTTCATCTTCCAACCAGCGGTAGGGATCGGGAACCTTAGTTCCAAAGTAGTTGTCTACTACATCAACCCTTTTGGTTTCGGGATACTGAATCCGATTTTTTTGACAAGCGTAAAACAGCATGGGTATTGTTACTGCAAGTATGATTAATTTTTTTTCCACGGATACAATAATTTAGTTGAACATATTTGAATGTAATCGTATTGGCATCAAACTACCTGAATACATTGTAGTGTTAATAGGATATTAAAATGACTACCTTTATACTAGCCCAAAATTATATTAAATTCATCAGCTTCTCATAGATTTGTCTTCAAGTTAACTTTCAAGAACTCTACCCGGGGCATAAAACTTCATCCCAATCAGGCTTTCCATAAGAAATTGAAGCGGTTAAAGGATATATAAAGTTAGCCATGTTTAAGTACGCCTATGTTATTCAACAAAAGTATAATATTTTTAACAAAGTATTATTATTGAGCACCATTGATTAAAGTATTTTTTAGGCATAAGGATAGTTTTGTTATCCGACAATTATTAAGTATCACGTTCCCATTTATTTAATCTAAAAATATATAAGTATTTAATATTGAATAAATTATCTGCATGATTATTTTTAAAATTGTTGAAACAGAATATAGAGGCTATGTGCTAGGGTGTTGAAAAGGTTAGGCATACTCGCATAAAGCTTTAGTCAGTAATTCATATAGATAGTATTTCGTGTAGGGCAGTAATAGATCGCAACGGTTATAACCTTTGTCCGGGTTTATTATCTCTCAAAATTCCATTAAAAGTTATGGTAGAGCACCAATCATTAACCTGAAATTTTTATCCATCATGGTTATATTTATGACAAAAATCAGTTTTTTGGAACCTAAATAGTTTTTATATTTAGGCAAGTCAAATGTTACTGTGTGAATGAAATTTAGTGTTATTATTTTAACAATGTTATCGTTATAACAATAAAAACTATTAAATTTTTGGATTATGACGGAAACCGTTGAGTTAGTTAAAAAGCTTGCTGACAAGCATGGGCGATCAAGGGAGAGCTTAATACCCATATTACAGGGTGTGGTGCAGCATGAACGGTACATTTCTAGCGAGGCGATGACCGAAATTGCTAGGGAACTGGACATTTCGGCTGCTAAAGTTTATGGAACAGCCACCTTCTACAGCTTTCTCGACACCCAGCCTCGGGGAAAGTATGTAATTAGGGTTTGCAAGACAATTTCATGCGCCATGAAGGGTAAAAACCCAATTTTACAGGAGTTGGAGGATATTTTGAAGATAAAGGTAGGTGAAACTACGCAAAACCGTAAGTTTTCGCTGCTTGAAACCAACTGCCTGGGCTGGTGCCATAAGGGCCCGGCCATGCTTGTTAACGAGGAGGCTTACACCGAGCTAACGCCCGAAAAAGTTAGAGAAATCATTAATGATTACATGAAAAAGTAGAGGAGACTATAATCATGGCCAGTAATTTTTTGCGACGTGTTGACCTGATATTTGATCAGGATTGCAACTTTAAGGAGGTGTTGAAATCGGCATACCAGCATTCCAACGACGAGATTATCAACCAGCTACTTGAATCAGGGCTTAAAGGAAGGGGAGGTGCCGGTTTCCCAACTGCCCTTAAATGGAAGTTTACCAGCGAGCAGGCTGATCCGGAAAAGTACGTGGTT
>DCDD01000049.1 GCA_002316235.1 Bacteroidales bacterium UBA1064 | reverse complement strand
AGTGAAGGTTCAGCAGGAGGGTTTAGCAGGCGTACAGCGACGAGCCTTGATGCACAATTTATGAGAGGTTACACGTTAAAAGGAACCGCCGTGCCCGCCGCAGGCGGAAGCCGGGTGGTGTGAGAGGGTGGTGGAGTGTGGGGGAGTAATCCTCCTACCTACTCGGTTGGAATTATCCGAATTGGTTTTGCTGCCATTGTCCTGTTGGTTTTTTGGCTTAATTACATTAGTTTAACCATTTTTAAAGCATGGCAGTTTTAGCTTAAAATCAAAATCAAAAGCAAAAAAACACTACTTTTGACCGGATTAAATAATAGTTTAACCTATGCTGGTATTCATACACTGGAATGTAAATCCTGAAATCTTCAGTATCGGGAATCTCTCGGTTCGGTACTATGGCCTAATGTGGGCGTTGGCATTCTACCTGGGTTATGTTATTTTCAACCGCTTTGTGAAAAAGGAGGGATTGCCCAACGGATTTCTCGACTCGCTTACCATGTACATGTTGATAGGAACCGTTCTTGGTGCCCGACTTGGCCACTGCCTTTTTTACGAACCATCATACTACCTTAGCCATCCTTTGGAAATACTTAAAATATGGAAAGGAGGACTAGCCAGCCATGGGGCTGCCCTGGGGATTCTTATTGCTCTTTACCTTTTTGGGCGAAAGCATAAAGTCCCCATGATTTATGTTGTTGACAGGGTGGTTATTACTGTTGCGCTGGGTGGTGCCCTTATACGGATTGGCAACCTGATGAACTCCGAGATATATGGAGTCAAAACAAACCTCCCGTGGGGTTTCATTTTTGAACGGAACAACGAGATATACCCCAAGCACCCAACTCAACTTTACGAGGCTATTAGCTATCTGGCCATTTTCTTCCTTCTGCACTACATTTACCGTAAAAATGAAGGTAAGCTTAAAACAGGTTTTATTTTCGGGTTATTTTTGGTGCTCTTGTTTATGGCCCGCTTCCTAATTGAGTTCCTCAAGGAACCCCAGGTTGACTTTGAGGCAAAAATGACTTTGAACATGGGTCAGCTGCTGAGCTTACCGTTCATTGCAGTTGGCATTGCATTCATCATCTACTCGCAGGTGAAACCTTCCTACTACACACCGCCTAAGCAAACACCTGTCCAAAAGTCGAAAAAGTCTAAAGGGTAGAATTGGGAGTTTTATTCGGTTCATTTACCTGGCTGCAAGTACTTTAAAAGGTAAATTTATACGGTTGGAACAGGAGTTCAACTTTCTTCTCAATTCTTTCAGAAGGTTACAAGCTACTTTTTGTAAGGGTAGTTGTGGCATACTATCCTAAAGCTCTTTAGTTAGTTTCAAAAATAAAGGGCAACCGGATGTTAACCCGGTAGCCCTGATAAGTTGGTTGGCTTGTAAAAGCCAGATTTATTCTTCTTCTTCTTCGGCCTCGTATGCTTTCAGCAATTTTTCCTGAACATCAGTCGGAACCTGCTCGTATGAGGCAAACTTCATGGTGTAGGTTGCCCTTCCGCTGGTTAGGGACGACAGAATGGTAGAGTACTTGTTCAATTCTGCCAGGGGAACTTTGGCGTTAATCACCTCAAAACCCTTTGTGCTTCCCATTCCCATGATAATTGCCCTGCGGTTCTGCAGATCGCTCATTACATCCCCCATGCGGTCGGAAGGAACTAGCACCTCCACATCGTAGATGGGCTCCATAATTTTTGGCCCGGCCTCCTTAAAAGCATTCTTAAAGGCATTTCTACCAGCCAGCTTAAATGAAATTTCGTTAGAGTCAACCGGGTGCATTTTGCCATCGTAAACGGCCACCCGGATGTCGCGCGCATACGAACCGGTGAGCGGCCCTTGTTCCATCTTTTCCATAATCCCCTTTAGAATGGCAGGCATAAAGCGGGCATCAATAGATCCACCAACAATACAGTTATAAAATATCAGCTTTCCGCCCCAGTCCAGCTTTATTTCCTCTTTACCCCTAACGGAAAGGTTAATTTCCTTGCCATTTATTTTGTACTTAACAGGATCGGGGGCTCCCTCCACATGGGGTTCAATTACCAGGTGAACCTCACCAAACTGACCTGCACCTCCCGATTGTTTTTTATGGCGGTAGTCGGCTTGAGCAATTTTGGTGATGGTTTCACGGTAGGGTATTCGCGGAGGGATAAACTCAACTTCTAGCTTGTTGAGGTTAGTAAGCTGCCATTTAAGGATGTTGAGGTGATGCTCACCCTGTCCCGAAATTATTATCTGCTTAAGCTCCTTTGAATGTTCCACTTCAATGGTCGGATCTTCCTGGTGCGCACGGTTAAGCAGCTCTCCAAGTTTCTCAACCTCGGCTTCATTCTTTGGTTTTATTGCGGTTCGGAATTTTGGATTGGGGAATTGCATGGGTTCAAATGTGAAATCAATCCCAGGCCCGCAGAGCGTTTGGTTAGTTTTGGAATTCTTTAGCTTAACGGTAGCCCCAATATCGCCAGCCACCATTTCCGATACCTTTGTCCGATTTTTTCCTGCTACGGCAAAAATCTGGGTCAACCGTTCCTTGGTGGAGTTGTTAGCATTGGTCAGATCCATTCCCTCAGCAATCTTACCAGACATAACCCGGAAGTAGTTGATTTCACCTAGATGCGGTTCAACAGTAGATTTGAAGATGAATAGAGATGTTGGCGCAGCGGCATCGCATTTAATTTCCGTTTTGCTGTTGTTCTTAAGCATGGGTGTAGAAGCCGGGGATGGGCCAATCTTAATGATAAACTCCATGAGTCGTTTTGTCCCGATGTTCTTTTTGGCCGACAGGCAGAAAACGGGGAAAATTTGACGGTTGCGAACTCCTATAGATAGACCCTTGCGCATTTCCTCTTCGGAAAGGGAACCTTGCTCGAAAAATTTTTCCATTAAAGTCTCGTCATTTTCGGCAGCCGATTCTATGAGGGTATTGTGAAGGGCGGTAGCTTTTTCCATTTCCTCGGCTGGTATCGGGAACTCTTCGCGAATGCCTGTATCATCCTTAAACTTATACATCTTCATGGTGATTACGTCAATGAAGCTGTCAAATAGGCTCCCGGTGTTTAGCGGATACTGGGTTTGCAGTACTTTAGTCCCATAGGTTTGCCTAAGCGAATCCATTGCTTGCTCAAAGTTGGCCTTTTCGTGGTCGAGCTGGTTAACTGCTATAAGGATAGGCCTTTCCAACCTTTCGGCATGACGGTTGAATATCTCGGTACCAACTTCCACTCCGTACTGGGCGTTGATGGTTACCACCACCATATCGGTTGGATACATTGAGGTGATAACGCTTCCAACAAAATCGTCCGACCCCGGTGTATCAATTACGTTGAGCTTATGGTCCATGTACTCGGTGTACAGCACTGTTGAAAAAATTGACCTTTGGTTGAGCTGCTCAATTTCGGTGTAGTCCGAAATGGTATTCTTCCCTTCAATAGAACCTTTCCGCTCAATAACTTTCCCTTCAAACATCATGGACTCGGCTAGAGACGTCTTCCCCGAACCGGTATTTCCAATAAGGGCTATATTTCTAATTTGATCTGTTGAGTAAGTTTTCATGCGTAATATGCTATTTAGTGTTTGACATTCTTTTCTGCTATCGTCTCAATCCCAGCACCTACTATTATTTATTTTATAAAGGTAATGTAAGAAATACGGCTCTAGTAGCCTTTGGCGATTGTTGAATGCCCCCAAAAATAGTAAAATTTTGAAATATGCAAGTTTGTTCTGTGATTCTATAAAAAAATGGTTGCCTTGCCTCTTTATCCAGGGATACAGTATAAAAATCAACCCTGAGCATTCTTTTTTTTATTCAAATTAAGCAGCTGATTATTAGGGTAATGCTACTAATCCTGGCCAATTTTATTAGCTGCTGCTTTCAAGGTTGAAGAGTGCCGATGGCTTTTTATGTTAAAAAAGTATATCTTTGCACCCGCAAAATTAGTTGTCGGCAGGTAAACTTGCTGAATAACAGCAAAAAAATAACAAGTTGAACGATGGTATTGAAAAAATCAATACCTTTGCGCACCTATTTTGTAAAACCAATTTAACATAAACTGTATTTATGCCCACAATTCAGCAGCTAGTAAGAAAAGGAAGGTCTAAAATGGTGGATAAGAGCAAGGCGCCTGCGCTGGATGCTTGTCCCCAGAGACGCGGGGTATGTGTACGGGTGTACACCACTACTCCTAAAAAGCCAAATTCGGCTATGCGAAAAGTTGCCAGGGTTAGGCTTACAAACGGCAAGGAGGTTAACGCCTACATTCCTGGAGAAGGCCACAACCTGCAAGAGCACTCCATTGTGCTCATTCGTGGTGGCAGGGTAAAAGATTTACCTGGAGTTCGTTACCATCTGATACGCGGAACACTCGATGCTTCAGGAGTTGAAGGGCGCAAACAGCGACGCTCAAAGTACGGCGCCAAGCGGCCTAAGAAAAAGTAAGTAATGTTAACCTCATTTGATTATATACAGCGATGAGAAAATCTAAACCAAAAAAAAGATTAATACTGCCCGATCCTAAATTTGGCGACGTGATGGTTACCAGGTTTGTTAACAACCTGATGGAGCGCGGCAAGAAAAGCGTTGCATTCGACATCTTCTACCAATCGCTCGACATAGTAGGACAACGGATGAAAGACGCTGATAAGAACCCGCTTGAAATATGGAAGAAAGCCTTGGAGAACATCACCCCACAGGTTGAAGTGAAAAGTCGCAGGGTAGGGGGGGCAACTTTCCAGGTTCCTATGGAGGTTCGTCCCGAGCGAAAAATATCGCTTTCCATGAAAAACCTCATTCTTTATGCCCGTAAACGTAGCGGTAAGGGAATGAGCGAAAAGCTTGCTGCCGAAATTATGGCGGCCTACAACGAGGAAGGAGCTGCATTTAAGAGGAAAGAGGATATGCATAAAATGGCTGAGGCCAACAAAGCTTTTGCCCATTTCCGTTTTTAACAATACCACAGCACGAGGAAGGTAGGAATATAGATGAGCAGGGATTTAAAATATACTCGCAACATAGGAATAATGGCGCACATTGATGCCGGTAAAACAACTACTACCGAGCGCATTCTCTTTTTTACCGGGAAAACCCATAAAATTGGAGAGGTGCACGATGGAGCCGCCACAATGGATTGGATGGTGCAGGAGCAGGAGCGTGGAATTACCATTACCTCGGCTGCCACTACTACATTTTGGAGATACAACGACCAGCAGTACCAAGTAAACATCATCGATACTCCTGGCCACGTTGATTTTACTGTCGAGGTGGAACGCTCGCTTCGGGTTCTCGACGGAACAATTGCCACTTTCTGTGCAGTTGGCGGTGTTGAACCCCAAAGCGAGACGGTGTGGCGGCAAGCCGACAAGTACCGGGTTCCCAAAATCGCTTTTGTTAATAAGATGGACCGTGTTGGGGCAGATTTCCTATCTGTTGTTGGTCAGATTAGGGAGAAACTCGGGGCCAACCCAGTTCCTATTCAGCTGCCTATTGGCGCCGAGGATACCTTTGTTGGTATTGTTGACCTTATCGAAAATAAGGCCTATGTGTGGAACGACGACCAAAAAAGCAACTCCAACAATTTTAGGGTAGAGGAAGTTCCTGACTCCATGAAGCAGGAGGTTGCCGAATGGCGGAGCAAGCTGGTTGAAGCAGTTGCCTCCTACAACGATGACTTGCTGGAGCGCTTTTTCGACAACCCCGAGTCAATTTCTAACGACGAAATTATCGATACCATTCGGCGGGCAACTATCGACATGTCCATTGTTCCGGTTCTCTGTGGTGCCGCTTTTAAGAACAAAGGAATTCAAAAGTTGCTTGATGCTGTTATTGCTTTCCTGCCTAGCCCGCTGGATAAAGGGAATATTAAGGGTGTTAATCCCGAAACCGGAAATGAGGAGATTCGCAAGCCATACATCAACGAGCCTTTCTGCGGTTTAGCTTTCAAAATTGCCACCGATCCCTATGTTGGCCGTCTGGCCTTTATTAGAGTCTATTCAGGCAAAATGGATAGCGGCTCCTACGTTTACAACGTTCGCACCGGTAACAAGGAAAGAATCAGCCGCCTTTACCAGATGCATGCCAACAAGCAAAATCCAATTGAGTTCTGCGAGGCCGGAGATATTTGTGCTGCTGTAGGATTTAAGGATATTCGCACAGGCGATACCCTTTGTGTCGAGAGCAATCCCATTGCGCTCGAATCTATGACCTTCCCCGAACCTGTAATCGGACTGGCAATTGAGCCTAAAACTCAGAAGGACATGGACAAACTTGGTATAGCTCTAAACAAGCTATCCGAGGAGGATCCTACCTTTAGGGTTACATCCGACCCCGATAGCGGGCAAACCATTATTAGCGGGATGGGCGAGCTTCATCTGGAGATTATTGTAGATAGGCTCAGGCGCGAGTTCAACGTGGACATCAACCAGGGTGCACCCCAGGTTGCCTATAGGGAAACGCTTACCCGAACTGTTTCACACCGCGAAGTATTCAAGAAGCAAACCGGCGGCCGGGGAAAATTTGCCGATATTATCTTTGAAATTGGTCCTGCAGACGAAGGCGTGCAAGGGTTGCAGTTTATTAACGAGGTTAAGGGCGGTAACATTCCCAAGGAGTATGTTCCTTCCATCCAGAGCGGATTTGATCAGGCCATGAACAACGGCGTTTTGGCGGGGTTTGCCCTTACCAACCTAAAGGTTGTGCTTAAGGATGGTTCTTTCCATCCGGTTGATTCCGACGCCCTTTCGTTCGAAATTGCCGCACGTTACGGCTTTAGAGCTGCTGCTCCAAAAGCCAGCCCTGTGTTGCTCGAACCTATTATGGCAGTTGAGGTGGTAACACCCGAAGAGTACATGGGTGATGTTATTGGCGACCTGAATAAACGACGCGGGCAGATAACCGGTATGGAGTCAAAGGGAGTTGCCAGAGTGGTGAAAGCCAAAGTGCCTCTTTCGGAGCAGTTTGGCTATGTAACCGTGCTGCGAACCCTTACATCGGGTCGGGCTACTTCAACCATGGAATTCTCGAACTATGCCGAGGTTCCAGCTAGCATTGCCAGCGAAATTATTGAAAAATCACGGGGCAAGGTGGTTAAGGAAATTGAATAATTACTTTTACCAATATGTACAATGAGCCAGAAAATTAGAATTAAACTCAAATCGTACGACCACAACCTGGTTGACAAGTCGGCCGAAAAAATCGTGAAAACGGTTAAGGCTACAGGCGCTGTGGTAAGCGGTCCTATTCCGCTTCCAACACATAAGCGGATATTCACCGTGAATCGTTCCACATTTGTGAACAAAAAATCGAGGGAGCAGTTTGAGCTAAGCTCCTATAAGAGATTACTCGACATCTACAGCTCCACCCAGAAGACAATCGATGCGCTGATGAAGCTCGAACTTCCAAGTGGAGTCGAAGTAGAAATTAAAGTATGAGTGTAACCTGTAAATTGTAAAAAACAATGCCACAAGGATTAATTGGACGTAAAATTGGAATGACTTCCGTTTTCGTTGAGGATGGGAAAAATGTCCCCTGCACCGTTATTGAAGCGGGTCCTTGCGTTGTTACTCAGGTAAAAACTGTCGAATCTGATGGTTATACTGCGGTGCAACTAGCTTTTGACGAGAAAAAGGAAAAGCAGACTACTGCCCCAATGATGGGGCATTTTAAGAAGGCAAACACTACACCCAAGCGTAAGCTCGCCGAGTTCAGGGACTGGAGCGGCGAAATGCAGCTAGGCGATGTGATTACAGTTGATATCTTTAATACCGATAGATGGGTTGATGTAACCGGAATTACCAAGGGTAGAGGATTTCAAGGAGTGGTAAAGCGTCATGGATTTGGTGGTGTTGGTGGGCAAACCCACGGCCAGCACAACCGGCAACGCCACCCAGGTTCAATGGGTGCTTCATCCTACCCGTCACGTGTGTTTCCTGGCAAGAGACTGGCAGGTAGAATGGGCGGCGACAGGGTTAAAATTATCAACCTACGCGTGCTTAAAGTAATCCCTGAAAGCAACCTACTCCTCGTTAAGGGTTCTATTCCGGGAGCAAAGGGTTCTTACTTAATTATTGAGAAGTAATGGAAGCAAAAGTACTTAGCATATCAGGACAAGATACGGGCAGAACTGTCCAGCTGGACGATTCAATTTTTGCCATCGAGCCTAACGATCATGCCATTTACCTGGATGTGAAGCAGATTCTTGCCAATAAACGACAGGGAACTCACAAATCAAAAGAACGTAGCGAGGTTTCTGGTAGCACCAGGAAGCTGAAACGTCAAAAGGGAACCGGAACTGCCCGTGCAGGTAGCATCAAATCGCCCCTATTTAGAGGTGGGGGTAGAGTTTTTGGCCCCGTCCCACGCGACTACAGCTTTAAGCTGAACAAGAAAGTGAAGCTGCTTGCCCGGAAAAGCGCCCTAACCTATAAGGTAAAGGAGAATGCTTTTATCGTTGTGGAGGACTTTAATATCGAAACCCCAAAAACAAAGGAGTTCATCACTATTTGTAAAAACCTCAACGTAGCCGACAAAAAAACCATATTCGTGTTGAGCGAAACGAATAAAAATATATATTTGTCGTCCAGAAATTTACAACAGCAGAAGGTCGTTCAAGCCTCATCTTTAAACACTTACGAAATACTCCATGCAAAAGCCATGGTTCTTTGCGAAAGTTCAGTTGAGGTGCTGCACAAAATGTTTAAAATTTCATAAACCAAGTGGAGTATGGACATACTAATTAGGCCTATTGTTACCGAAAAGATGGAGCGTTTAACCGGAAAGTTAAACCAGTACGGCTTTATTGTTGACAAAAGGGCAAATAAATTTCAGATAAAGGACGCAATCCAGGATATGTATGGCGTTACTGTTGACCGGGTAAATACTATGCGCTATGCCGGTAAACGGAAGTCGCGTTACACCCGTACAGGTGTAGTTACCGGAAGAACCAACAGCTACAAAAAAGCGGTGGTTACCTTAAAGGCTGGAGATAAAATTGATTTTTATAGCAACATTTAAACGAAATGGCTGTACGCAAACTAAAACCTGTTACACCAGGACAGAGGCACAAAATTATAGGCACATTCGAGGAAATTACCACATCGAAGCCTGAGAAATCGTTGCTACGACCCCTGAAGAAATCTGGTGGGAGAAACAACCAGGGGAAAATGACCATGCGCTACATAGGTGGTGGTCACAAGCGTAGATACCGCTTGATAGATTTTCAACGCAGTCGTGAAGACGAACCTGCAGTTGTAAAATCGGTGGAGTACGATCCAAACCGCACTGCCCGCATCGCGCTGGTGGAGTATCCGGATGGCGAAAAACGCTACATTGTTGCCCCCAACGGTATTAAGGTGGGCCAAACGGTTATGTCGGGTCATGGCGTTGCCCCTGAAGTTGGGAATACATTATACCTGTCCGAAATACCACTTGGAACGCTCATACACAACATTGAGCTCTACCCTGGAAGAGGCGCCTGCATGGCCCGAAGCGCTGGCTCATACGCCCAGCTCCTTGCCAGAGAGGGTAAGTACGTGGTTGTTAAGCTGCCTAGTGGCGAAACACGTATGGTTCTCGCAACCTGCAAAGCTACCATTGGAACGGTTTCCAACCCCGATCACGCACTCGAAAAATCAGGAAAAGCTGGTCGCTCCAGGTGGCTCGGACGTCGTCCCCGAAATCGTGGGGTGGCTATGAACCCCGTTGATCACCCAATGGGTGGTGGTGAGGGAAAAGCCTCCGGAGGTCATCCCCGCTCACGCAAGGGAATCCCCGCCAAGGGCTATAAAACCCGCTCTAAGAAGAAGGCAAGCAACAAGTTTATTGTGGAACGCCGGAAAAAGTAATCTGAATAAAACAACGCTATTATGAGTAGGTCGCTAAAAAAAGGTCCCTTCATAGATTACAAGCTGGAGAAGCGTGTCATCGAGATGAACAGCACTTCCAAGAAATCTGTTATTAAAACCTGGTCGCGTAGTTCCATGATTTCTCCCGACTTTGTGGGACACACCATAGCCGTTCACAATGGTAACAAATTTATTCCCGTGTACATCACCGAAAACATGGTAGGACACAAGCTGGGTGAATTTGCACCAACACGAACCTTCCGTGGACACGCAGGTAATAGGAAAAAGTAAGTGAATTCACTAAATTGATATTAAGCAATGGGTGCAAGAAAACGTGAAATGGCCAATAGGCTTAAAGAAGAGAGAAAGGACAAGGCGATGGCTGTTCTTCGCAACTGCCCGTCCTCTCCCCGCAAAATGCGCTTGGTGGTGGATCAGATACGTGGAAAAGATGTAAATACAGCCCTTAACATACTGAAGTTCAGCCCAAAACATGCCTCAAAGGATGTGCATAAGCTGCTCCTTTCGGCAATTGCCAACTGGAAGTCGAAGAATGAAGGCATACGCCTGGAGGATGCCAACCTCTTTGTTAAGGAGATATTCGTTGACCAGGGAAGAACCCTGAAAAGAATTAGAACTGCACCACAGGGACGCGCACACCGTATTCGTAAGCGCTCTAATCACGTTACCGTGATAGTAGATAGTGCTCCAGCAATTAACGATACTAACAACTAACAGCTACATGGGACAGAAAGTTAATCCAATATCAAACAGGCTTGGAATCATAAAGGGTTGGGATTCAAACTGGTATGGGGGTAAAAACTACTCTCAAAAGCTAGTTGAAGACTATAAAATTCGCGAATACCTAAACGAGAGGCTCTCCAAGGCCAGCCTTTCAAAAATTGTAATTGAGCGCACCCTGAAGCTGATTACCGTTACCATTCACACTGCCCGTCCGGGAATCATCATTGGAAAAGGTGGCCAGGAGGTTGACAAGTTGAAGGAGGAGCTTCGTAAAATTACCAACAAGGAGGTGCAGATCAACATATTTGAGGTAAAACGCCCCGACCTGGATGCAGTGATAGTTAGCAACAATATTGCACGGCAGCTCGAGGGAAGAATTTCCTTCCGCAGAGCCGTTAAAACCGCTATAGCATCAACCATGAGAATGGGAGCTGAGGGGATAAAGGTTCAAGTATCGGGTCGGTTGGGTGGAGCTGAAATGGCCCGTTCCGAAACCTACAAGGAGGGAAGAATACCCCTACATACCTTTCGTGCCGACATAGATTACGCGTTGGCCGAAGCCCACACCAAGGTAGGTCTAATTGGTATCAAGGTGTGGATATGCAACGGGCTGGTTTACGGTAAAAGAGACCTCTCGCCAAACCTTGGTATTTCATCTGCCGCACCTGCCCAATCGGGGCATGGACAAGCCAGGCCTCATGGTGCTCGTAAAAAGAAAAGTAATAAGTAGAACACCTTAAAGCATTCTGGAAATGTTACAACCAAAAAAGACCAAGTATAGAAGGCAGCAAAAGGGTAGAATGAAGGGCAATGCCCAACGGGGAAACCAGCTGGCATTCGGTTCATTCGGGATTAAGGCTTTGGATTCGGCATGGATTACCAGCCGACAGATTGAAGCTGCCCGTCAGGCTCTTACCCGTCACATGAAGCGTGAGGGACAAATATGGATTCGCATATTTCCCGATAAACCCATAACAAAAAAACCGGCTGAAGTTCGAATGGGAAAGGGAAAAGGAGCACCTGAGGGTTTTGTGGCTGTGGTAACCCCCGGCCGCATGCTTTTCGAGTGTGAGGGGGTTTCGCTTGATATTGCCAAGGAAGCTCTCCGCCTGGCCGCTCAAAAACTTCCCATTGCTACTAAATTCGTAGTACGGAATGATTATGTTGAACCTGTAAGCTAGCTAGAACATGAAAGCATCAGAAGTAAGAGAACTTACCGATAAAGAGATTGTTGAACGAATCGAAGCAGAAAAGACCAACCTCCTTAAGCTCAAGTTAAACCATAGCATTTCACCGCTGGACAACCCCATGAAGATTAAGGAATCGCGTCGTACTATTGCCCGGTTGAAAACAATCTTAACCCAACGGAAGCTAAGTCAGAACCAGTAATGTTGAATTGCAATGGAAGAAGTTAAGCGAAATTTACGAAAGGTACGAACAGGTGTTGTGGTTAGCAATAAGATGGACAAGTCTATTGTAGTTGCTGTTCACCGCAAAGTAAAACATCCTACATACGGAAAGTACGTGAAAAAAACCACCAAATTTTACGCCCATGATGAGGCAAATACCTGCAACATAGGCGATGTGGTGAAGATAATGGAAACCCGTCCTCTCAGCAAGCTGAAACGCTGGAGATTAGTTGAAATAATTGAAAGAGCGAAGTAGCCATGATACAGCAGGAAACACGATTAAAAGTAGCCGATAACAGTGGAGCCAAAGAGGTTTTGTGCATTCGCGTTCTCGGTGGTACCGGCATGCGCTATGCCCGGATTGGCGATGTGATTGTCGTTACCGTGAAAAATGCCATTCCTTCTGGCGAAATTAAGAAGGGTACCGTTTCAAAAGCAGTAGTCGTTAGAACTAAAAAGGAAATACGCAGGCCCGACGGCTCCTATATCCGTTTCGATGATAACGCCTGTGTGCTGCTTAATGCACAAGGCGAAATTCGCGGAACCCGCATATTTGGTCCCGTGGCCAGGGAGCTCCGGGATAACTACATGAAAATTGTATCACTAGCACCCGAGGTGCTGTAATCCCTTAAAATTCAAATTACATATGGCAAGCAAGCTACATATAAAGAAAGGGGACCTTGTTTACGTCATTTCTGGGGAAAGCAAGGGCAAGCAGGGCAGAGTGCTTAGCGTTCAGGTAAGCAAACAGCGCGCCTTTGTTGAAGGGGTTAACATGGTGTCCAAGCATACCAAGCCCAACTCCAAGTACCCTCAGGGTGGAATTATCAAGATGGAAGCCCCAATTCATATATCCAACCTGATGCTGATTGATCCTGCATCAGGTAAGCCTACCCGCATTGGCCGCAGGCTTAACGATAAGGGAAAGCTGGTTAGATACTCAAAAAAATCAGGAGAGGAGATTAAGTAATGGAATACGTTGCCAATTTCAAAAGGAAGTATAAGGAGGAAATTGTTCCCGCTTTGATGAAGGAGTTTGGATACAAAAGCGTGATGCAGGTTCCCCGGCTGGAAAAGATTGTCATCAACCAGGGCGTTGGTCAGGCTGTTTCCGATAGGAAAATTATTGAGGCAGCCCAGGCCGATCTTACCCTTATAGCTGGACAAAAAGCTGTGCAAACTTTTTCGAGGAAGGATATTTCAAACTTCAAGCTTCGTAAGAACGTTCCTATAGGTCTTAAAGTTACCCTTCGTCGCGACAGAATGTACGAGTTTATGGAACGTCTGATCAACGTTTCGCTTCCCCGGATACGCGATTTCAAGGGTATTAACGATAAGCTCGACGGACGGGGTAACTACACCCTGGGCATTGAGGAGCAAATAATTTTCCCTGAAATCGACATGGATAAAATTAACAGGTTGCTGGGCATGGAGATAACTTTTGTTACCTCCACCAACAATGACGAGGAGGCATATGCCCTTCTGCGTGAATTCGGTTTACCCTTTAAAAATGCTAAAAAGAACTAGTATATGGCAAAAGAGTCGATGAAAGCCCGTGAGGTGAAGCGAGCAAAACTTGTTGAGAAATACGCAGAGAAACGTGCAAAGCTTAAAGCAGAAGGCGATTTTATTGGTCTTCAGAAGTTACCCCGTAACTCTAATCCTATTCGCCTTCATAACCGCTGCATGATTACGGGCAGGCCCCGCGGGTACATGCGTCAGTTTGGCGTTAGCAGAATCACATTCAGGGAAATGGCTTCAAAAGGGCTTATTCCCGGCATAAAGAAAGCAAGCTGGTAAAACACAACATAATTTTAGTTTACAATGATTACCGACCCCATAGCAGATTACCTCACCCGAATTCGTAACGCCGTTATGGCCAACCATCGGGTGGTTGAAATACCCGCTTCAAAAATGAAGCTGGAAATGAGCCGAATTCTTTTCGAAAAAGGCTACATTTTGAACTATAAGTTTGAGGATGACGGCAAACAGGGTACTATCAAAATTGCCCTGAAGTACCATCCTGAAACTAAAAAGAATGCTATTAAGCACATTGAAAGAGTTAGCAGACCAGGATTACGTAAGTACACTAATGCCAGAGAACTACCCCGGGTGCTCAACGGGTTAGGTGTGGCCATTATCAGCACATCCCAGGGCATTATGACCGACAAGGAGGCCCGCGTTAAAAATATTGGGGGCGAAGTGGTATGCTACGTTTACTAAATAATTTTACTAACCAAATACAATTTTTCTAATGTCTAGGATCGGAAATAAACCTGTAAACCTACCACAGGGTGTAAGCGTTAAAATTAGCGCCGATAATGTGGTAAGCGTAAAAGGCCCTCTGGGAGAGCTCTCCCAGAAAGTTGACCCGGACATCACCGTCAACTTACAGGGAAACCTAGTTGTTCTCACCAGACCAACCGATCAAAAACGCCATCGATCCCTTCATGGACTTTACCGAGCCCTGATTAACAACATGGTGATTGGTGTTTCAACGGGTTGGGAGCTTCAACAGGAGTTGATTGGTGTTGGGTACAAGGCCGAAGCCAAAGGGCAGCTGCTTCAGCTGAGCCTCGGCTTTTCGCATGACATCGATTTCCTCCTTCCAAACGAGGTGAAGGTTGAAACCAAAACCGAACGTAAGGGAAACCCTACAATCACCCTGAAGAGCATTGACAAGCAGCTGTTAGGACAGGTAGCTGCCAAGATACGCTCTCTCCGTAAACCTGAACCCTACAAAGGAAAGGGTATTCGTTTTGTTGGCGAAGTTGTTCGTAGAAAAGCCGGTAAGTCGGCAAGTGTGTAACCTGTTAATCTATTTTGAGATATGGCTTTAAGTAAAGAGGAAAGAAGGCTTCGTATAAGGAGACGAATTCGGAAGAAAATTTCGGGTACGGCTGAAAAACCACGATTAACGGTTTTTAGGAGTAATACCAATATTTATGTTCAGTTTGTGGATGACGTTACCGGTCGAACTTTAGCCAGCGCATCGTCGATGGTAAAGGATATTGCTGGGAAACCTAAAATTACCAAAACCGAACAGGCCAAATTGGTTGGGCAGCTGGCTGCAAAGAATGCCCTGGAAAAGGGAATTACCACCGTGGTGTTTGACCGCAGTGGCTACCTATACCATGGTAGGGTTAAGGCATTAGCCGATGCAGCTCGGGAATCAGGACTTAAATTCTAACGATAATGTCAGCAAACACTAACATACATAGGGTAAAAGCCAGCGACCTGGAGTTAAAGGATCGGCTGGTAAGCATACAGCGTGTAACCAAGGTTACCAAAGGTGGCCGGACTTTCAGCTTTTCAGCAATTGTAGTAGTTGGCAACGAGGATGGCGTTGTGGGTTACGGTTTGGGTAAAGCCAGTGAAGTTACTGCCGCCATTGCCAAGGGTATTGAAGATGCCAAGAAAAACCTGGTTAAAATACCGGTTTTCAAGGGTACTATTCCCCACGAGCAGGAAGCCAAGTACGGTGGTGCCAAGGTTATCATCAGACCTGCCTCCCAGGGAACAGGGGTTAAGGCGGGAGGCGCCATGCGCGCAGTGCTGGAGAGCGTTGGAATTACCGATGTGCTGGCAAAATCTAAAGGCTCATCTAACCCTCACAACTTGGTTAAAGCTACGGTAATGGCACTTCTCGAGCTTCGTGATGCCAGAACTATTGCCGAACAACGGGGTATCTCATTAAGCAAAGTTTTTAACGGTTAGTTTTTTAAAGCCATGGCAAAAGTTAAAATTACCCAAATCAAGAGCGTTATTGGCCACCCAGAACGCCAACGGCGTACCCTCAGGTCGCTGGGCATTAAAAGAATGCATCAAACCGTTGAAGTAGAAGGTACTCCACAGGTATTGGGCATGATAGCCAAGGTAAGACACCTTATACGGGTGGAGTAGTACCTACAGAACCTTAAAAATGGATAAAACTATGAATCTAAATAACTTAAAACCGGCCAAGGGATCTACCCGCAATCGGAAAAGGGTTGGACGTGGAACGGGATCCGGGCACGGCAGAACCAGCGGACGCGGTCAAAAGGGAGCACAATCGCGTTCGGGCCATTCCTACAAGGTTGGTTTCGAGGGTGGCCAGATGCCCCTGCAGCGACGAATGCCTAAATATGGTTTTAAAAATCCATTCAGGATTGAATACCAGGCCATTAACATCGGGACACTACAGGCGCTGGCTGAGAAAAATGGATATTCAATTATTGACGTGGATACCCTGATTGAAGCAGGGTTGGTTACCCGTAACGAGCGTATCAAAATTCTTGCTAAGGGCGAACTTACTGCAAAGCTAGAGGTTAAAGCCCACGCATTTTCTAAAAAAGCAATCGAGGCTATCGAATCAGCCAACGGAACGGCTGTTAAAATTTAAATGGATGAAATCCTTTATTCAAACACTTAAGAATATTTTCAAGATTGAGGACCTTCGAAAGAGGATCCTCTATACTCTTGGAATTCTCTTGGTTTACAGGCTTGGTAGTTTTATTGTAATTCCAGGGTTAGACCCTGACCAGCTTTCTGCTCTGCAGGAACAAACCAAGGAAGGAATCATGGGGCTTCTGAACATGTTCTCGGGTGGTGCTTTTTCTAATGCATCCATATTTGCCCTGGGTATTATGCCCTACATTTCAGCCTCCATTGTGGTGCAGCTACTTGGAATTGCAATACCCTACTTTCAACGGTTACAGAAGGAGGGAGAAAGCGGTCGTAACAAGCTAAACCAAATTACCCGAATTCTTACCATTGCTATTCTTATTCTTCAGGCTCCTGCCTACCTGGCAAACCTTCATGCCCAGCTTCCTGAGTCTGCCTTTATTGTTAAAGGTGCTAGCTTTACCATATTTGCTACCATTGTGCTGATTGCCGGAACCATGTTTATCATGTGGCTTGGCGAAAAGATTACCGATAAGGGTATTGGCAACGGGATTTCACTTATAATCATGATTGGGATTATTGCCCGACTTCCTTTCGCACTGGTTGCTGAGTTCTTCTCAAGGGCCGAGGAGCTTGGTGGAGGTTTGGTTATGTTCCTTGCCGAGCTGGTTGTGCTTTTTGTTGTATTCATGTTTACAATCTTGCTTGTTCAGGGAACCCGTAAAATTCCTGTTCAGTATGCCAAACGAATTGTTGGCAACAAGCAGTACGGTGGCGTTAGACAATACATTCCCCTTAAGGTGAACGCAGCAGGCGTTATGCCTATAATCTTTGCCCAGGCCATCATGTTCATTCCCATGCTGTTTGCCCGGTTTGACTCCACTGCAGGAATTGCTGCTGCTTTTAACTATACCGGCTTCCTTTACAACTTTACCTTTGCAATTTTAATCATCCTTTTCACCTATTTCTACACGGCAATTATCATCAATCCCAACCAGATGGCTGAGGATATGAAAAAAAATGGTGGATTTATTCCAGGCGTTAAACCAGGAAAGAAAACAGTGGAGTTTTTGGATTCCATCATGTCCAAGATTACCCTTCCGGGTTCAATTTTCCTGGCCATAATAGCCATTCTTCCTGCATTTGCGATGATACTTGGGGTAAACAACCAGTTTGCACACTTTTTTGGGGGCACATCGCTGTTAATTCTTGTAGGAGTTGTTCTGGATACACTACAGCAAATTGAAAGCCATTTGCTGATGCGACACTACGACGGACTGATGAAGTCTGGTCGGGTTAAGGGAAGGGCAGGTTACTAGTTGATGCCTGCAGCTAAGTTCTTTACAATGCTTGCAATTAAAACGGAAGAGGAAATTGAGCTGCTAAGGCTTAATAACGATTTGGTTTCCAAAACGCTAGCTGAAGTAGCCAAAATAGTTCGGCCTGGCATTACCACCAAGGAGTTGGACCATAGAGCGGAAGAGTTTATACGTGATAATGGCGCAAAGCCTGGCTTTCTCGGCTACGACGGGTTTCCGGCAACTCTTTGTGTATCCGTTAACGATGTGGTGGTTCATGGAATTCCTTCTAACCGGGTGCTGCACGAGGGAGATATTGTTTCGGTTGACTGCGGAACCTACATGCATGGATTCTATGGCGATTCGGCCTATACATTTGAAGTTGGTGATGTGGCTCCACAGGTTAAACGGTTGCTCAGGGTTACCCGCGAGTGCCTGGAGCACGGTGTAGAAGCAGCGGTTGAGGGTGCCCGCATAGGCGATGTTTCACATGCGATTCAAACCCATGCCGAGAGTAATGGCTACTCCGTGGTTCGGGAGCTGGTTGGTCATGGCCTTGGGCGCGACATGCACGAAAGCCCCGAGGTTCCCAATTATGGCAATAAGGGGCGCGGACCTAAACTTCCGGCAGGTTTGGTTATATGTATTGAGCCAATGATTAACCTGGGAACAAGGTATGTTTACCAGGATAGTGATGGGTGGGCAGTTCGAACGCAGGATGGAAAACCATCTGCACACTACGAACTTGCCGTAGTAGTGAGGAATGGAAAAGCCGAAACCCTCTCCACTTTCCAGTACGTTGAACAGGTAATTACTAAAAGTTAATAAGGCGAGCGGATGTCGAAACAACCGGCAATAGAAAAAGATGGAACCATAGTTGAGGCATTGTCAAACGCAATGTTTCGGGTGGAGCTTGACAACGGCCATGTTATTATTGCGCATATATCGGGTAAAATGCGCATGCACTACATCAAAATACTACCCGGCGATAAGGTTAGAGTGGAGATGTCGCCCTATGATTTAACCAAAGGACGCATAACATTTAGGTATAAGTAAACTTAAATTATCAAAGGAGATGAAAGTAAGAACCTCAATCAAGAAGCGCAGCGACGATTGTAAAATAGTCAGGCGAAAAGGCCGCTTGTACGTGATTAATAAAAAAAATCCTAAGTTCAAGCAGCGTCAAGGATAAATTGTTTAATTTTGCAGTCTAAAAATTTTTTAAGAAATCAGGTATGGCACGAATAGTTGGTGTTGATTTGCCGAAAAATAAGCGTGGTGAAGTTGCGCTAACCTACATTTACGGGATAGGCCGAAGCAGCTCGCGCAGGATTCTTGATAAGGCGGGAATTAGCTACGATAAGAAGGTGTCCGAATGGGATGACAATGAGCTCAACGCCATTAGAACCATTTTGAACGAAGAGTATAAAGTAGAAGGCGAGCTTCGCTCAATGGTGCAGATGAACATTAAACGCTTAATGGACATTGGTTGCTACCGTGGAATTCGCCACCGTCTTGGTTTGCCTGTTAGAGGCCAGTCAACCAAGAATAACGCCCGCACTCGAAAGGGCCGTAAAAAAACTGTTGCCAACAAGAAGAAAGCAACCAAATAATATTGTGTACAAACTATGGCAAACAAGAGAGTATCTTCAAAGAAGAAAGTTGTTAAGGTTGATCCGGTTGGACAGGCACACATACATTCTTCATTCAACAATATTATTATTACGCTGACAAACAGCACAGGAGAAGTAATTTCCTGGTCATCGGCAGGGAAAATGGGATTTAAGGGCTCAAAGAAAAACACCCCCTATGCCGGCCAAACTGCTGCTACCGATTGTGCTAAGGTAGCCTATGACATGGGGCTGCGTAAAGTTAAGGTATTTGTAAAAGGACCCGGAGCAGGTCGTGAATCAGCTATACGAACTATTAACGCTGCTGGCATTGAGGTAACCGAAATCGTAGATGTTACTCCTTTACCCCATAACGGCTGCCGGCCTCCAAAACGCCGCAGGGTATAATTCTTTTACTGAACGGAATTACAGAAATAAATAATTTTAAAGGAATGGCAAGATATACAGGACCCAGCACGAAAATTGCCCGTAAATTCGGGGAACCCATTTTAGGACCGGATAAGTATTTTGAAAAGAAAAATTATCCTCCCGGTATGCATGGGTTAATGAAAAAAAGGAAAAAGCAATCTGAATACGGAGTTCAACTTCAGGAGAAACAAAAAGCGAAGTACACCTATGGACTTTTAGAGCGTCAATTTTTGAATACATTTAAAAAGGCTGCACGCTCAAAAGGTATTACCGGTGAGATTCTACTTCAACTTCTCGAATCACGGCTCGACAATGTAGTTTACAGGTTGGGTATAGCTCCTACCAGGGCAGCTGCTCGCCAGCTGGTTGGCCACAAGCACGTTACCGTGAATGGATCGGTGGTTAATATCCCCTCCTACCACGTTAAGGCTGGAGATATAATAGGTGTTCGCGAAAAGTCCAAGTCGCTCGAGATTATTTCCGATTCGCTGGCAGGTAGTCATAACACCCGATACTCATGGCTGGAGTGGAATAAGGACGAGATGTACGGAAAATTTCTTAATGTCCCAGAACGGTCTGAAATTCCTGAGAATATTAAGGAACAGCTAATTGTAGAACTTTACTCTAAGTAATCTAACCCATACCATAATGGCAATACTGGCATTTCAAAAACCCGATAAGGTTATAATGCTCGAATCTACCGGCACAACCGGTACTTTTGAGTTCCGTCCTCTTGAGCCAGGCTATGGTATCACGGTGGGCAACGCTTTAAGGCGAATTTTGCTTTCCTCGCTCGAAGGGTACGCCATCACCTGGATACGAATTCGTGGTGTTGACCACGAGTTTTCAACCATACCAGGTGTTATGGAGGATGTTACCGAAATTATTCTCAACCTGAAGCAAATACGCTTTAAGCGTATTGTAGATGGAATGGATGAGGAAAAGGTAACCATCACCATCACCGGGCAAAACCAGTTCAAAGCTGGATACCTTTCCAACTTTTTATCAGGTTTTAAGGTGTTAAACCCGGAGCTGGTAATCTGCAGAATGGAGCCAGATGTGAAAATCGAAGTAGATGTTCACATTGGTAAAGGACGTGGATACATACCTGCCGAGGAGAATAAACCTGAGGATGCTGAATTCGGCATTATCCCCATCGACTCCATTCACACCCCCATTCGCAATGTTAAGTATTCCGTTGAGAATTACAGGGTTGAACAAAAGACTGACTACGAGAAGCTTGTTATCGAGATTGATACCGACGGTTCTATTCACCCCAAGGATGCATTAAAGGAGGCTGCCAAAATCCTTATTTACCACTTCATGCTCTTCTCCGACGAGAAAATTACCCTCGAAACCGAGGATAAGTTTGAAACCGAAGAGTTTGATGAGGAGGCTCTCCACATGCGTCAAATGCTGAAGCAGAAGCTGGTTGACCTCGACCTTTCCGTTCGTGCACTCAACTGTCTTAAAGCTGCTGATGTTGAAACTCTTGGCGACCTTGTCAGGTACAATAAAAATGACCTGCTCAAGTTTAGAAACTTCGGCAAGAAATCACTTACCGAGCTTGAAGACCTGCTCGACGGGCTCAACCTATCATTTGGTATGGATATTTCTAAGTATAAACTGGATAAGGATTAAATCGCGATGAGACACAACAGGAAAGTAAACCATTTAAGCCGTACAAGCGCTCACCGTAAAGCAATGCTTTCAAATATGGCCTCCTCGTTGATACTGCATAAGCGCATCAACACTACTGTGGCCAAAGCCAAAGCTTTAAGAATCTATGTTGAGCCCCTGATAACAAAAAGTAAAAACGATACCACTCATTCCAGACGCGTTGTTTTCAGCTACCTGCAGAATAAGTACGCTGTAACTGAACTTTTTAGGGAGGTTTCGCAAAAGGTAGCCGATAGACCCGGAGGATACACCCGTATTCTTAAAACCGGAACCCGGCTGGGCGATAATGCCGATATGTGCATTATTGAGCTGGTTGACTATAACACCAATTATGTTAAAGAATCAGCAGGTAAAACGGAAGCCAAAAGAACCCGTAGGGGTGGATCAAGAGCTAAAAAGGAGGAAACACCTGTGGTTGAATCCCCTAAATCAGCTACTAGCGAAGTTAATTCCGAGATACCTTCGGAAGGAGAAATTTCTGAAGAAAAAATATCAGAGTAGCGAAGCTAGCAACATACTATCAGGGTGGGGGATGAGCAGCTTGCTTTATCCCCTTTTTTATCTAAATCATCAACTTAAAAAAATAAACTATGGGACAGATTGTTAGTATTCACGCAAGGGAAATTCTCGATTCCAGAGGAAATCCTACTGTTGAGGTGGATGTTTTAACCGAAAGTGGTTACTTTGGTAGAGCCGCTGTGCCTAGTGGCGCATCTACAGGTGTTCACGAGGCAGTAGAGCTTCGTGATGGTGACAAAGGACGATATCTTGGCAAAGGCGTGCTTAAAGCCGTTAACAATGTGAATACAACCATTTCGGAAGAAATTGTCGGCATGCACGTGTTGGACCAGCAGGAAATTGACGAGGCCATGATAAAGCTCGATGGAACTCCCAACAAGGGAAACCTCGGGGCCAACGCAATTCTCGGAGTATCCCTGGCCGTTGCTCAGGCTGCCGCCCAGATGACCACACAGCCCTTTTTCAGATATGTGGGCGGTGTAAATGCCAGAACATTGCCCATTCCGATGATGAATATCCTTAACGGCGGATCTCATGCCGATAATAGCATTGATTTTCAGGAGTTCATGATCATGCCGGTTGGGGCTGAGTCCTTTAGCGAGGCTATTCGCATGGGTGCCGAAGTTTTTCATAACCTGAAAAACGTGCTAAAAAAACTTGGATATTCAACCAATGTTGGCGACGAAGGTGGATTTGCACCCAACCTAAAATCGAACGAGGAAGCTGTAAAGGTAATTTTGCAAGCTATCGAAAATGCAGGTTACCGCCCGGGTGAGGATGTTTTTATTGCACTCGACCCGGCCTCCTCAGAGTACTACCTGCCCGAAGAAAATGTTTACCACCTGCATAAGTCTAGCGGCGATAAGCTTACTCCTGCCCAAATGGTTGGCTACTGGAAAGATTGGGTAACGAGGTACCCAATCATTTCGATTGAGGATGGAATGGCCGAGGACGACTGGAGCGGTTGGAAGCTGATGACCGATACCCTTGGTAGTAAGATTCAACTCGTGGGCGACGATCTTTTCGTTACCAACGTGGAACGTCTCCAGAAGGGAATTGACGAGGGAGTTGCCAACAGTATCCTTGTTAAGGTTAACCAGATTGGCACCCTAACCGAGACAATCAACGCTGTAAGGCTTGCCGATACTCATGCCATGACGGCTATTATTAGCCACCGTTCGGGTGAAACCGAAGATACTGCAATTGCACATTTGGCTGTTGCCCTGAATACAGGCTTAATTAAAACTGGCTCCGCATCACGCTCCGATAGAATTGCCAAGTACAACCAACTCCTTCGTATTGAAGAAATGCTGGGTCCTTCTGCTATTTACCCCGGTCGTAACTTTAAGTACATTAAAAAGTAACGGTTGCTTTCTAAAAATTAAATCGAGGGGTTCGGATTAACATCCAACCCCTTTTTTTAAATTTATTGGCAAAATTTTGATATGGCCTATAAATCGTTACACCACTTTATCAATAAGCTCGAGGAGCAAAACGAGCTGATAAGAATTTCAGCTTTTGTTGACCCTGTGCTGGAAATAGCCGAGATTACCGACAGGATGTCCAAGCAACCCAACGGGGGTAAAGCGCTCCTGTTCGAGAATACAGGGACATCTTTTCCAGTGCTTACCAATGCTTTGGGTTCTATAAACCGAATTTGTTTGGCCTTGGGCGTTTCTGGGCTCGACGATGTTGGCTCCGATATTAATAAACTCTTTGCCGAGTTGGCCGGGCCCAAAACAAACATTTGGGAGAAGCTTGGCACAATTCCAACGCTAGGTAAGCTCTCGGCTTGGCTTCCCGCTCAAATCAGCTCGAGGGGTGCTTGCCAGGAGGTTGTCCACGCCGAGCCTAATATCAACCTGCTACCCGTTATGCAGTGCTGGCCTTTTGACGGTGGGCGTTTCATCACCCTACCCATGGTAAATACAAAAGACCCCTTCACCGGTATTCGTAACGTGGGAATGTACCGCATGCAGGTTTTCGACCCAAAACATACAGGGATGCATTGGCATCAGCATAAAGTTGGAGCTCGACATTTTGAAGCCTACAAAAAATTAGGCAAGCGCATGCCTGTTGCCGTTGCGCTTGGTGGAGATCCTGTTTATACCTATGCTGCCACGGCCCCAATGCCTGATAACATGGATGAGTACTTACTTGCGGGTTTTCTACGAAAAAAAAAGGTTAAGCTGGTCAAGTGCCTGACGGTAGATTTAGAAGTCCCTGAGGATGTGGATTTTGTACTGGAGGGATTTGTCGATCCAACGGAAGAACTTGCATGGGAGGGGCCATTCGGCGATCATACCGGTTTCTACTCTCTTGCCGACTGGTACCCCCGTTTTCACTTAACCTGCATTACCCATCGCAGGGATGCGGTTTATCCTGCTACCCTGGTTGGTGTGCCTCCCATGGAGGATGCCTATATTGCCAAGGCAACCGAACGAATATTTTTACAGCCTCTGAGAATTACAATGCTACCGGAGCTGGAGGATTTGGCTCTTCCGGTGGAAGGCACTGCTCATAACATTGCTTTAGTTAAGTTCAGGGATTACTACCCTGGCCAGGCATACAAAATAATGAATGCAATCTGGGGCGCAGGGCAGATGATGTTTAATAAGCTACTGGTTGCTTTGCCAAAAGACATAGACCTTACAAATGCCGACCAAATACTTCACTCCCTTGTTAACTTTGTTGACCCCGAAAGGGATTTAATGTTTGGTAAGGGGCCTCTCGATATCCTTGACCATGCTACTCCTACACAGGCATTTGGAAGCAAACTCTTTATTGATGCCACCAACCAAACGGTTGTTATGCCCCACCTTCAAATTAGCATCAATGATGTAAAGGAGTTACTTGAAAGGGAAACTTCCAGGGTGAAAAATTTCAACCTGAATCTTCTCAACAGGGGAATTTCCATTCTTATCATTTCTGTTGATAAGCAAGCCGTAACAAATGTAAAATCCTATATGCAGCAACTTTTCCGTTGCCAGGAGTTGGCTGGATTAAGGGCTATGGTTGCCGTTGACATGGGTGATGCTGTTACCGATTTGTCTATGCTAACATGGTTTGCTTCAAGTAACATCGACCCGATAAGAGATGTCTTCATACTCAACCTGAACGATGGTTACCCAGCCCGAGTTGGAGTTGATGGCACCCGCAAGGCATACCCTCAGGATAATTTTAAGCGCGAATGGCCAAATGTTGTGGCCATGAGCCGGGAGGTGGTTGACCACGTAAACAAACAGTGGGAAAAATATGGAATTGGCGGAATGGTTGAATCCCCCTCGAAACAGCTTTTACCCCTTGTGGCTGGTGAAGGGCCGGTGGTAAAGCTCAACAGCTGAACTTTTACATTGATATGGCTTCACCACGATCACTTTTTTGGAACTCATAGCTGCATTCAACTTACTGTTTCTGAGTTAGCGCTGAGCATCCGCTTAAAATTTCCTCAGGAGTACCGTTTAATGCTGCAGGATATAGGCTACTACTTGGGCCAGGTGGTTATCATCCTGATAAATTCAAGCCTAGTTTTGTTATGCTGAAAAATAAGTATATTAGCGGGTACCATGAGATGTAAAGCTGTTTTTAAATGCTTGTTGCCGGTGCTGCTTTTTTTTATAAAAGGCGGAGGTGAACTTTTTGCTCAAAAAACAGAGGTTGAAGTGTTCGATGCTAACAATGGCCTGCCCCAAACCTATGTTAGCTGTTTAATTCAGGATTCAAAGGGATTTTTATGGCTTGGAACCCATAGCGGCCTTTGCCTATATGATGGCTACCAGTTCACTACTTTTAGCAACAACCCTTTAGATTCATTGAGCCTTTGCAACAACTTCGTTAAATCAATAGCTGAGGACAAAAATGGCGATATTTGGGTTGCCACACTATCGGGGTTAAGCCGCTATGAGCGGGCAACCGGAAAATTTATTAGCTACTTTTCCGAACCAACCAATCCTGCATCCCTTGCTGGGGACAAAATTTACTACGTTTACGTAGACAGGGAGAAAAACCTTTGGGTTCACACACCCGGGACATTGAACCTGTACAGCTATAAGTCCAATGACTTCACTCGATTTAACTATTTTAACGACCTCTTTACCCAACCGGTTGAAACCGATATATACCCCATTTACGAAGACCTGCAAGGAAGAATTTGGGTGGGTACCAAGGATGGGTTGATGCTGTTCGATAGGGAAAGAATGCTTTTTAAACGTTACAGTAGCCGAATATCCTACCCTTACTCAATATATGGGAACAGAGTTCAAGCCATTTATGAGGATAGTAGAGGTAATTTTTGGGTTGGTACCGATAAGGGGCTTAACCTATTCAACTTTAAGCTGCAGCGATTCTATCCGGTTGGGGCAGGCATAGATGAAAACGATGCCGTCAGGTTCATTTTTGAGGATAGCCGCTCAACCCTTTTACTTGGAATGGAAAGTGGGGTTGCGAGGTTACATTCTTCTACAGAAAAAGTTGAGCAGCTACAAAATTTTTATAGCAAAAGCAGCAAAATTTTACCTATTGGCATCTCTGCTATTCTAAAGGATAAGTCGGGAATTACCTGGGTTGCCTCACGTACAGGTTTGATAAAAATCAACCCCTTTAGCCAACGGTTTAAGGGCTACAGTAGGGACAACTTGGGCAATCCGCTTTTCTCCAATAACATTATTGCATCTGTTTTTGAGGATTCCTCCGGAAAACTCTGGGTAGGAACATGGGGTAGAGGACTGTTCATTTTCAATCCGAAAACTGGAGAAAACCTGAGATACTGCAAAAGTTCACCAATCTACCGCTTACCCAATGATTTTGCTCATACAGTATTTCAAACCAGAAAGGGTGAAATTCTTGTGGGAACCCGGAATGGTGTCTTTGTGTATGACCAGAGAAGCAGGCAGTTTAGCAATTTTTTTGCCAGTAGGCATGTTAGCGTTGGTAATATTTTCGTCGATAATCGCGTGTATTCCATTGACGAGGATTCCGCTGGAAACCTTTGGTTTGCTACGGCCATTGGTTTGCATTGCTTAAGTGGTAATCGCCTGCATAGCTACTATTCCCGTAGGGGTGATTCCATATTTTTACCTTCGAATTTAATTTTTGATGTGCTAGCTGGAAAGCAAGGAGAAGTTTGGGTGGCTACCGCAAATGGTTTATCCCGTATATCGGACGATTGTTCAAGCGTGATTAATATAACGGTTATGACCGATTCCGCTGGTCAAGGACAACAACCCCTAGGTGAAGTTTACTGCTTGCACCAGCTATCAAATGGAGCAATTCTGGCTGGTACCAGCAACGGGTTGGTTAGCGTTAACTTGTTGAAAGGGAGCAAAAACCTTTATTTCGAAAACCTTATCATCCCATCAATATCCGCAAGGGCAATTGAGGAGGATGTAAAGGGTAATTTTTGGCTTAGCACCAGCAAGGGTATTACCTGCTATAACCCATCAACAGGGCAACTTGCCAGCTATACATCTGACGACGGCTTGCTGGGGAACGAGTTTAACTTGTTGTCTAGCTTCCAGTCGCCTTCGGGAACAATATACTTTGGAGGGATGCAGGGAATTAGCTACTTCCATCCCGATTCGGTAATGCTTAATAGCCATATTCCTCCATTAAGTTTTACTAAAATATCCTTAGCGAGCGTAAGCAGTACCAAAAATATTCACCCTTTTGGTATAGATGAAGTAAGAATCCCGCAGGGATTTAGCTCACTGACTATTGAATTTTCGGCGCTGGATTTTAACCATCCCGAGAAAAATTTATACCGGTACAGGCTACAGGGACCTGGTAGTAGCAAGTGGGTTGAACTTGGCAACAAGCATTCAATCACCTTAACGAACTTTAGAGAGGGTGTTTTCAGGCTTGAGGTTATGGGGGCTAACAGCGATTGTGTTTGGACTACTGAACCTTTATCCCTCCGGATTATTGTTGTTGCTCCTTTTTGGCGATCACGTATTGCATACACTGTCTATGCCTTGCTTTTACTATTCGTATTGATTGCTTATGGAAGCTATCGAAGAAGAAATTCACTAAGGATAAAAAGGTTGCTTGCAGAGCGCGAGGATGTTATGGCCAAGCTTGAACTTCAAAAAGAGGAGCTGGAAAATAAGAACAAAAATATAACCGATAGCATTCACTATGCTAAAAGGATTCAGGATGCCATGCTTCCTACTGTTGACATGTTTAAAAGCCATATTCCAAATTCTTTCATCCTCTTTAAACCTAAGGATATTGTAAGTGGGGATTTTTATTGGGTAAAGGAAACTGATAGTAAATGCTTTGTTGCCGTTGTTGACTGCACTGGGCACGGAGTTCCCGGCGCATTCATGTCAATCATTGGCATTGAGCTGCTTAGAAACATCACCGAGGTTGAGGCAGTTGAGGATACTGCTGAAGTGCTGAATAGGCTTAGCGCTAGTGTTCATGAAACCTTTTCGTCGGTTAGCTACCCTAACGAAAGTGGACTTAAGGTTAAAGATGGGATGGATGTTACCTTTTGCACCTTTGATAAGCAGTATGACATAATGCAGTTTACAGGGGCGTTTAGCGATTTGTACATTATCCGTGATGGTAATATTATCGAGGTTAAGGGCGACAGATTTTCTGTTGGTATGGCTGATGATGCAGGGCGCTACATGTTTAGCAGCTCATACATACCTTTAATGCCCGACGATATGATATACCTTTTTACCGATGGTTACGTTGACCAGTTTGGTGGGCCCGAGGGGAAAAAATTTAAGTTTCGTCGCTTCCGCCGCCTGCTGCTCAACATTTATAGGCTACCCCTTGAAACTCAGCAGAAAATACTTGAGGAAAGTATCACGGAATGGATGGGCGGTCAGGAACAGGTTGACGACATCCTGGTTATTGGCATTCGTACTCCTACTAAGGCAAAGTAGCATGTAGGGTTAAGCTGCTAGCTACTTGCCTGAGGCGGCATGTTGATCATCTAACCCTTTTAATGCCATCTAAACGATTCTAATTTGTTTCTAGTTATGAAGCACCCATGTAGGACGGCTAGCACAAACACGTATGAACAACCGGGCGTTACTTGCGGGTTCGACGAAGCCAAAAATGGATGTTCCATATATTTAAACCCGATGCCTAAAGGGTATAGAAGTCAGAAATCTAAAAAATTGGTAAGGATGAAACGATTAGCAATCCTGTTGCTGTTCTCGATTTTAACTCCCATTCAGAATTTTGGCCAAACAGTTAGCCTTGTGCTTAGCGGGGGAGGAGCCAAAGGATGTGCCCACATTGGTGTAATTAAAGCGCTGGAGGAAAACGGGATTCCTATTGATAATGTTTCGGGAACATCAATAGGGGCGATTGTTGGTGGCCTATACGCAATGGGCTATTCCCCCGATGAAATGGTTAATATTTTTAAGTCTAGAGATTTTTACAACTGGAGCAATGGCCTCATTGATGAAAGCTATAAGTTTAACATCAACGATTTGTCAACTACCGATGCCGAGAACCTGAGCGTGGGGTTTACCTTTGACAGAGGCGGGTTAAAAACTAAGCTTACCTCCAGCATAGTACCGCCGGTAGGGCTGGATATTGCCTTTGAGGAAATGTTTGCTCAGGGAACGGCGATTTCCAGAGGAAATTTTGACAAACTTTTTGTTCCTTTTAGGTGCAACGCCTCCGATGTGGTAAACAAGAAGCAGGTTTACTTTAGAGAGGGTAACCTTGGTAAAGCAATCCGGACATCCATGACATTCCCGCTTTACTTCACGCCAGTTTATATTGATTCCCTACTACTGTTTGATGGGGGAATATACAACAATTTTTTATGGAAGGAAGCGCTGCAGGAGTTTCATCCCAACATTATTGTGGGGAGTAAGGTGGCCTCTAACAGCAAGCTGCCCAGCGATGAAGACCCCTTGCTTCAAGTCGAGGCTATGATTGTTGGCATTACCGATTATAGCATTCCCGATTCGTTGGGAATAGTTATTGATACCCGGTTGGAGAATATTGAGCTACTTGATTTCGATAAGGTTGATGAAATTGTTTCTGCAGGGTACAACGAAACACTTAAGGTTATTCCCAAGTTGAGGGAACAAATTACAAGAAATGTTACCCCGGAGGAGTTGGCCATGAGAAGGAAAAACTTTCGTCAGAATCTTCCCCCGCTATTTATTGACAACATCCGGGTTGGAAACCTTTCGGACAGGCAGAAAACCTACCTGCACAAGGTAATTTTTAACGAGTACTCAATTGTTACCTTTGATAAGTTTAAAAAGGATTACTACCGCTTGGTATCCGATAGAACCTTTAAGCGGTTGATACCCGAGTTCGAATTCGACTACACTTCGGGACTTTTTGATGTAGCTTTAAATCCTACCCTAAATAGGTCTGTTGATTTGGGCCTGGGTCTTAGCCTTTCTTCGGATGTGGGCAACGAGGGGTTTGCTTCTGCAAGCTATAAATGGCTATCGCGAACCTCCAACACAATCTATGGAAATATTTACTTTGGAAAGCTGCTCAGCAGTATTCGCCTCGACTACATCAAGACATTCCCTACCAAAATACCAGTATCGTTGGTTGCCTGCACTATTGCCAGCAGGTATGATTATCATAGCAGCAATCCAATTCCGTTTTTTGAGGATGTTAAACCGCCCTATGTTCTGCAGGATGAAACATTTGCAACTGTATCGCTGAAAGTTAGCAATACCAGCGCAACCACTACAACGCTATCTGTATCGGGAGGAGAAAAGGTTGACCACTACTACCAAACTATGGATTACTACTCTTTTGATGTTCCTGACCAAACCACGTTTAAATTTATTAAGGGTTCGCTTTGTTTCGATAAGTACACCCTGGATTCTAAACAGTATGCCACACGGGGTAGGCATCAGCAGCTAGTAATATCGGGATTTTCAGGTAGAGAGGAGCACTACCCCGGAACAACCGCCCCCCAGATGACCGGAGTAAGAAAAAACCACTCCTTTGCAACATTTTATCTTTACAATGAAAGCTACCATCGTATTTGGAGAAGGCGATTCTGGCTGGAGCTGTTATTTGAGTCCTACTACTCAACCCAAGGGCTTTTTAGCAACTACTTTGCATCCATCCTTACTTCCAACCAGTTTTCGCCCACCCCACACTCAAACCTCATTTTTATAGAAAATTACCGCAGTACTCAGTATGCTGCTGTAGGTGTAGCTCCAATTTTTGAGTTCTGGAAAAACGTACATTTTAGGGTTGGCGCTTACCTTTACCAGCCATTTAGAACCCTAAAGCAGGATGATGTGGGAGTTGCAAATTATAGCGATTATTTTGCTAAGCGATGGTTAATTGGATCGGCTTCGTTGGTTTATCGGACACCTGTAGGCCCAATTGCCTTAACACTAGGCTACTATCCAACTGCCAACAGCAATGGAGACGATATTTTCTTCAACCTAACCTTTGGGTACTCAATCTTCAATAGCAGGGTGTTTGATAACTAAACAGTTACCCGCTACTCCAGAAATTTCTTCATTTTCTGAATAAGCACCTCTATCTGGAATGGCTTGCTTATGTAATCGTCCATACCTGCCGCTAGGCTTTCCTCCCTGTCGCCTAAAAGGGCGTTGGCTGTTATTGCAATGATGGGCGTATGGCTGTTGGTGCTAGCCTCGATCTCCCTAATTTTGCGAGTGGCAACATAGCCATTCATAATGGGCATCTGAACGTCCATTAGAATAATGTCGTATTGACTGGTGCCAAATTTGTCCAACGCCTCTTTTCCGTTGGCGGCCACATCAATATTCTTTACCAGCTTTTTCAGGCTTAGAATCACTATTTTCTGGTTAATCAGGTTATCCTCTACCAGCAGTACGTTTGCATTACTAAGTTTACCGTCGCCCTTAGCCTCCGCCGAGGGTTGGGCAGTAAGGGTAGAAATTTCGTCATGCTGTCTTTGGGTAGTTTTAAGAACTTCGGGTTCAGCTACTTTTTTAATTTCAGGTAGGCTGTTCAAAAAGTAGGTAAAGCTAACTACAGCATCGTTAGAGGTCAGCTTGATGTTGAGTTTTCCGCCGTTGCTCTGTACCAGATTGTTCGTTATGGTCAGGTCTAGCAGGTCAATGAAAAATTGGTTGTTTAATGAAGAGGAGGTTGAATCGGCAATTACAGTTTGCGAATACCCCTCATTTTGGTGGATGAGTAGGGGCACGTTGCTTTTTACCTCAAAAAATAGCTCAAGGGAGTTTTTGGCATTGCCCATCCGGCTGGCAATAATCTCGATGTTAACCTTACTTCCCTCCTTATTCTTGATTACATTCTCAATAATGTTGAGAAAAATTTGTTTCAGCTTAACGGGGTCGCCCTTTAGTGTTTTGGGAATACTTTCATCAATTTTAATGTTGAAGTTAACCGTCTGCGATTGCGTGGCAAATAGGCGAATAGTGTTGTTGATAGTGTCAGATAGGTTAAAGGGAATGGCAAAATCTGTTTCAGGCTCTATTCCCGTGCTCGATTTCTCCACCATGCCGTTTACTACACCTGCCAAGCTGTTAGTGGATGCCTGAATGGTGTCAATCAGATCCCTGTACTTGTCCTCGGTGATGGTGTTTGACAGCATGTTGGATATGACCATGATGTTGTTCAGGGGTGTGCGAAGCTGGTGGGAAAGCTTGGCCAAATAATCCTCGCGCAGCTTATTCTGGTTCTTCTGCTCAATCAGCTGCTTTTCGAGTTCCTGTAGCCTCTTTGCCTTGAAAAGGTAAAGCAGCGAGGCAACTAGCTGCAGCAGCGGGTAAAATATGATGGAAAGTAAACGGTAGTAGCCCGTTGAACTGACACTTTCACCAATAAATTTAGGGCCGGTAATGAGAATGCACGAGTATAGAATCCAGAAAATAAAGGAAATAATATGTGCTCTGTTGGGGGTAGTTGTTGATAAGGCCAGCATGGGGAACATGGCTACCCCAATCATTAATGCAGCATCGAGTTTACCGACAATCAAAATGGCCAGTAGGGCTATACCTGAAATAGCTAACGCAACTAATCCGAATGAGTTAACCCGCTTCTTGCTATAAGCCAAAACGATGATGAGTAATATGCTTATTGCAGCAACGCCTGCAATTATCCCCGATGCCACTTGATGTCTAAAAAGCAGCAATGTGCAAAAGACAACAAGATAGAGTAGGAAGGGTATAGTTACAATGCTTAGTTGAACCAGTCTATCGGCTGAATCCCTTGCAGTTTTCCTTTCAATTTTTAACGTGAAAAAGGTTAAGATTTTTTCAGCTATTTTCATTGCTTTAAGAAAATTGAGTAAAGATTGCTACCAAAGGTAGTTTAAAAAATGTAAAAGCAATAATCGGCACGAGCAGAATTTTACCTGTATCTTTTATGCTTCCCTCGCGGTGCTGCCGAAGAACAACCCTAATAGAAAAATGTAAAGCTGCTTATTCAACATAATGAGGCCTAATCTTTAATGACCCGGAATACTCAGGTAAAGGTAGGTAACGCCTATAATATACAAACCCGATGGTTTGCGCTTTACAATCCATGCCGTTGAAAACAAAACGCACTATTGGTGATTGCCTGATTGGCTTCACAAAATCCCCGTGCATCTGGTAATAAAAGATTGTATTAACGGATGAAAGATTTGGATGGCCAGGGAAAGGCAGCATCAGGGAAGTTGTCCAAACCATGCCTTATTAACCACTCCAACGATAGCAATTATGCCAAGAATGAAAATAATTGAACCGGTTATCTTGTTCATCCACCAGAGCTGCTTGAGCCGGAACTTATGGCGGAAAAGGTTTACCAGGCTGCTAAGGGTAAACCACCACAAGCTTGCCCCTAAAAAAACGCCAACCAGTGCGGTAGCCGTAAAAAGAAGGTTTTGATTCTTTGTAACTATTCCCAGGGCAGCAAACAGGGCAATAAAAAGAAAAATGGTAAATGGGTTGGCTCCGGTAAGCAAGAACATGGAGATAAAATCCTCAACAAGGGTGTTGGGCTTCTTTTTGTGTCGCTTAAGCTGGGTAACCGGATTAGTGTAGAATGTTCTTAACCCGAGTAGGATAATAATAATCCCCCCCGCAAGTTCAATGATTTGCTGCTTGGCCTCAATAAATCCAATAATAAAGGTCAAGCTGAACCCGCCAATTGCTGCAAATATAGTATCCGTGGTTGCAGCACCTAAACCCGAGAAAAATCCGCTTATCCTTCCTTTGTTAATTGTACGCTGAACGCATACCACACCAACAGGTCCGAGCGGAATTGAAGCGGCAAGCCCCATTATGATTCCTTTTAGAAGCAGGCTAAAAATCATTAGATGTCCCTTCAATATTACAACTACATACAAGTTGGCAAATATAATAAATATAGTCTAGGTTAGGCTTGAGGCTAAAGCTGATTAACCAAAATTATGACTTTATTCATTGACCAAAAATTCATTGGGCTCTTTTGAGGCTTTAATTATTAAATGGTCATTTTCACTAGTGAAGACAGGATATACAAATAATCTTATCTTTACACCGAACTAAAATTTTTATTTGTATCAATGAGAAAATTCTATAACCCGAATTTTTGCAGGGTGTTTTTTAGTGGGATTTTGCTAGCCCTGCCGTGGTATGAAGGTCTCCCTAGCTACTCGATTTTTTTTGGTTTTGTCCCCCTGCTGCTGGCTTACGACAAGCTAAATGAAAAAGGTGCAGGTTTCTGGAAGTTGATGCTTTATGCATTTATCGCCTTTTTTACATGGAATGCATTGTCTACATGGTGGATTTACAAAGCTACCATGTTGGGTGCCATTCTTGCGGTGCTAATTACCACCATGCTTATGACCCTTGTCTTTGCCGGCTACCATTTTGTCCGTAAGTATGCTGGCAAAGTTGCCGGAATATTTGGCTTTATAACACTTTGGATAGCCTACGAGCGTTTTTTTCATGACTCTGAAGTTGCCTGGCCCTGGCTATCGTTGGGAAATAGCCTTGGAAACCATCCAAAGGTAATTCAGTGGTATGAGTTTACAGGTATGATGGGGGGCTCGCTTTGGATTCTGGTGATCAATTTTCTTATACTGGGGTTGGTTCATGCCATAAGGGGGAAGCAAATTCGTCGTGCTGGATGGTTTTCTATAGCAGCATTACTAACCGTTATTCTTCCACTGTGGATATCCATTTCGATGTATAACAGGTATCATGAGGTTCAGAACCCTGTCCGGGTGGTTATTGTTCAGCCCAGCATCGATCCCTACAACGAAAAGTTTAGCGGCTTAACCAACGAGCAGCAACTCGATATTATGTTCAGCCTGGCAAAACAGGCTGCTGACAGCACTACCGATTACGTGGTGTGTCCCGAAACGGCCATTGATGATAGGATTTGGGAGCATGAGCTACATGTTAACTCCAGCATTCTTCGAATAAAGCAATTTGTCGATAGCCTTCCAAACGTAAAATGGGTTACAGGGGCAATAACGCTTAAACTATTCAGCTCTTCTGAAAACCTGCCTCCAACTGCACGTGAATTACCATACAGGGAGGGCTATTTTTACGATCGCTACAATTCAGCCATTCAGGTCGATACTGCTTTTCAACTCCCCATTTACCACAAATCGAAGCTGGTTGTGGGCGTGGAGATGATGCCTTACCCCAAGCAGCTCAAGTTTCTGGAGAAGCTTGCTATTGACCTGGGTGGAATATCTGGCAGCTTGGGTACTCAACCCGACAGGGGTGTTTTATGGTCGCCCGACAGGCGTTTTGGTGTTGGCCCCATTATCTGCTACGAGTCCGATTTTGGCGAGTTCGTGTCGGGCTACGTAAAAAATGGAGCAAACCTCCTGTTCGTTATCACCAACGATGGTTGGTGGGGTGATACCCCAGGGTACAAGCAGCACCTTTCTTTTTCCAGGATTAGAGCTATCGAGACGCGCCGTTCAGTTGCCCGTTCGGCCAACACAGGGATTTCTGCCATTATCAACCAACGGGGTGATTTAGTCCGTACGCTGGGATGGTGGGAGCGTGGCACTATTTCAGGAACAATCAACGCAAATAGTAAGCAAACATGGTATGTAAGAGAAGGCGACTACATCGGTAGGCTGTCTGCATTCATGGCAGTACTTACCCTTGCTGCAGCCCTTGCAGCTTACCTAATGAAGAATAATGGCAGGAGTGCTAAACGGTCATAATCCTCTAATTCTATTTCAAGCAATAGTATTTGTATTGCTGCACTTCTAGTATTGTTCGCTTTATGCAGTTTAATAACTTAATGCTTGCACAGCCTGCATTTTTTGTTTCTAAATACACACCACTTGGCTTCCTGTTTGGTGCGGATGCGAAATTCAGAATTTATCTCGGGTTTTAAGATCTCTATTTTGGCAATGAGGCTAGTGCTATTTTACGGTTGTAGATTTTTTAAATTCCTCTACCCCTTTGTCTAGGAATGCAACAAATTCATCAACGTTAGTATTGTATCCCATAGGTTCGGTAAGCATCTGCTCGTTGGTTCCCAGCAATACGTAGTATGGCTGTCCGTTAACGTTGAACCGTGTTGCCTGAAAATCGGAATTCTTTTTTCCAATGGTTTTTTTCACCTTGCCATCACGGGTTGAGGTAACCCATTCACTTTCGGGAAGTTCGGTTCTATCATCAACATAGAGGGCAACAATAATGTAGCTGCTGTTTAAGCGCTCCAGCACCCGAGGGTCGCTCCACACCCTGGCTTCCATATCCTTACAGTTAGCACAGGTGTGGCCAACAAAATCAACAAAAATTGGCTTGCCCAACTTCCTGGCGCACTCCAGCGCCTGATTGTAATCGAAATACCCCTTTAAGTTGTAGGGAAGCTTAAAAATATCTGCATACTTTGGTTGATCGCAAAGCGACAAGTTGGTGTTGTCGTTTACAGTGGGCATCACAGCCTGGCTATTCTGGTTAAGAGAGAATTTCTGGCTGCTTTGTGGAGGTATAAGACCGGAAATTGCTTTTAGAGGTGCACCAAACATGCCCGGGATAAGGTAAACTACAAAGGTAAAGCTGGCAATAGCCAAAAATAACCTTAACACGCCAACATGTTGAAGGTCGGAATCGAACTTGAATTTTATTTTTCCTAGTAGGTAAAGTCCAAGCAGGGTGAATATGGCTATCCATATTGCCAGGTATATGTCACGACTTAAAAAGTTAAGGTTGTACGATTGGTCGATGGTGAGTAGAAACTTTAAGGAAAAAGCCAGCACAATGAAACCCAACACCACCTTCACGGAGTTCATCCATCCACCCGAGCGGGGTAGCGAATTTAGCCACGATGGGAAAATGGCAAATAGTGTAAAGGGAATTGAGAAGGCCAACGAAAATCCAAACATTCCAACAATAGGTTTAGCACCTAGCCCAGAGGCTGCCTCAACAAGAAGCGCTCCTACAATTGGGCCAACACATGACAGGCTGACTATAACCGTTGTGAGTGCCATGAAAAACGAGCCCGCAAATCCACCCTTATCGGCCTTACTATCGGTTTTGTTGGCTACGCTTCCGGGTAGAACAATTTCAAATAGCCCGAAGAAGGATGCCGCAAATGCAATGAAAAGTAGAAAGAATACCAGGTTGGTAATCCAGTGAGTGGTGAGCGTGGTGGTGAAGTCGGGTCCCAGGTTGAACAGCGATACCAGTAAACCCAACGAGGTGTATATCACAATGATGGACACGCCGAAAACTATGGCGTTTAGTATAGCATTCATTCTGTTGCCCTGCTTTCCCATAAAGAAGGAAACAGTCATGGGTATCATCGGGAACACGCAGGGTGTTAGCAATCCGGCTAGGCCTGCAGCAAACGATACAAAGAAAAATACCCATAGGGAGCTGCTTGATTTTTTTGCACTTTCATCATTTGTTGGTGCAAGGGTTGCAGTTGTTGTCTTTTCGGGTTGAACCTCTTCACCGGCAAGTACTACAGAACCATTCTTTCCTAGCTTGTGGCTTAAATCCTTTTCAAGGTATATGCACTTGTCGGCGTAGCAAGCCTGATATTCAACCGTAAGGTTAATGCTTGCCTCATCACCTGCAAGGTCAACTATTTGACCAAACTGCGCCTCCCCCTCGAAGAACGAAAGGTCAAGGTTGAAAATGTCGTCATGCTCCGTTTTGGGTTTGGTTAGCTCTTTTACCCCTTCAACCAGCTTGTAGTCCTTGCTGTCGGCAAAGTTAAAGCTGGTGGGCAGAGGCCCGCCCTCGGGCAGCTTTGTTGAGTACAAATGCCAGCCTTGCTCTATCGTGGCTGTTATAATAAGTTCGTATTTTTTGGCATCAATTTTTTTTGACGAGATGCTCCACTGAACCGGGTCTTCTACCTGTCCAAATGCACTAATGCTGCCCGCGGTGAGCAACACCATGGTTATTCCCCTCTGGATAATGTTTCGTTTCATTTGCCACGTTTTTGGTTACATGTTGAATTGTGAGAAAAAATACTTAAGCTACCTTGTCGAGGTTAGTGAATTTTATCTCTATCTTGCTCATCACTTACCGGCTTTTCTACAAAAATCCATAATTCGTTTGTGGGTTACGGGTTAACAACTTCGGGCCATAGAAAGTTGTAATCATTTTATTCGCTGGTGCACCAGCAAAATTAAATTTTCCCTCGTAGTTTTTGTTGCGGCAAATATATAGATTTTGAATCGGCTTACTTTTTGATTTTTGTCATTTAAGAGCTTTTGTTAAGAAAAAATCGCCACATTTTCTACTTTTGTAGTACCCCATTGAGCCAAAAAAAGTCAACCAGGGTAGCTTTCAGCATGAAGTTGTTTACAACAAAACAGATTCGCGAACTCGATGCCTACACCATTAAGCATGAGCCAATATCCTCATATGAATTGATGGAGCGTGCTGCAAATGCACTTTACAGCTGGTTTGCACAGAATCTGTCAACCCTGCAACCAATTGTCGTGTTTTGTGGCCCAGGCAACAATGGCGGCGACGGGTTAGCCCTAGCCAGGTTACTTTACACTTCGGGCTACAGCGTCGAAGTTTATTACCTAACAGCTTCTGCACACTCTTCCGATTTTCAGCTCAATCTGGAGAGGCTGAAAGCGATCAATTTTTTACCGGTTGAAATTTTTTCCAACTCCGATTTCCCTCATATTGGTGAGAATCAAGTTGTTGTTGACGCAATTTTTGGTTCTGGTTTAAGCAAACCGATTGAAGGATTGGCAGCCCAACTTGTTAGTCATATCAACACCTCCGGATCAAGAGTTGTTGCCGTTGACATTCCATCTGGTCTGTTTGGTGAGGAGAATCCGTTCCCCAATTCTAATCCCGTTGTAAGGGCAGCTGATTGCCTTACCCTTCAGTTTCCAAAACTTTCCTTTTTTTTTGCCGAGAACTCTTCTTTCGTGGGCAGATGGCATGTTCTTCCCATCGGATTGCATCCCGAAGCCATAGCTGGCGCATCAACCTCCTGGCACTATACAAATATGGAGACCATCAGGGGAATGGTCAAACCCCGGGAACGTTTTGCACATAAGGGTATATTTGGGCATTGCCTTGTGGTTGCCGGAAGTCATGGAATGATAGGTGCTGCCGTTATGGCTGCTATGTCGGCTGCCAGGGCAGGTGCCGGACTGGTTACGCTTCATGTCCCCGCCTGTGGATACGAAATTGCACAGACACTTGCCCCAAACATTATGGTGGTATGCGATAGCAATGAGCACCACTTATCAGCAGTTGATGATTTTCAAAGGTATAATGCGGTTTGTATTGGCCCAGGACTAGGGCAACACCCCGAAACTGCCGATGCTCTCGGTAAAATCCTAGCAGAGATCAACGTTCCACTTATTCTTGATGCCGATGCCCTGAACCTGGTTGCAGCTAACCCGAAGCTACTCGGGGCAATCCCTGCTGGCACCATCATTACACCGCATCCTGGTGAGTTCGACAGGCTGTTTGGCGTTTCCACTTGTGGCTGGAAACGTTTGGAGCGTGCCAGGGAGGTTGCTCAGCGCTATCAGCAGGTAATTATTCTAAAAGGTGCTTACTCCCAGGTAGTTTTGCCCGATGGGCGTGTCTTTTTTAATTCTACCGGAAATCCGGGCATGGCTACAGGCGGAAGTGGTGATGTTCTCTCGGGTATCGTTGTAGGTTTTTTAGCCCAAGGTTTTTCTATAGCCGATGCGGCGCTACTTGCTACCTTTGTACATGGTTTGGCCGGCGATATCGCTGCCAGCGACCTAGGTGAGAATGCCCTTGTTGCAACTGATATGATTAGCTACATTTCAAATGCACTACTTGAAATTGAAATCTCGAATCTGTAAATTTAGCCAAACTATGATCATGCGCTTTTCATCAATGATGGTTGGTCTTTTCTTAGGCCTGACTATGCTCTCGTGCAGCAACAAAATGGCAACCGTTTCGCCTGTTAGGTCTGCTCCACCAGTAAGGGATTACAGCTTCATATACACCTTACCCCGAACTGTTATTTTGATTAAGGTTGATGCCTGTCGTAGCGTGTTCTATCCTGGTCCCTATGCTGCGTATGCCAGGAAATACTTAGGAATTTCCGATGTGCCAACTCTAAAAAGCGAGCAGTGGACCATTACCGATATCACTATTAAAGGTATAAGTGAGTCCGATCCATCCATGCTTTTTGCCGTATTCACCGATGGTCATGTGCCTGATGCTCTGGTTCAGATGACTGAGGCTGGCTTGGTAATTCCCGAAAATAGGGCTGTTATTGTGTCCATGATGAGTAAAGATTTAAGGAGAATAGAAAATCAGGCTATACCTTTCTCCGACCTATCGGTTGAACCCTTTATTGGGGAGGAGAAAAATATTTTATACACCAAAGTGCAGCGCGATAGTAGCTTTGTAAGGGTTCCTATTCAAAAAAGCATGATTGTTGAGAAGAATGCTGATGAAAAGGCTGGCGAGGCAGCCGACCTCATTTTCAACCTACGCAAGCGAAGGCTGGAGTTCCTTACTACTGATGTTGATCAGCCCTTGGAGGGCAATGCTGTTCATGTAATTCTCGATGAAATTTATAGGCTCGAAAACGAATACCTTTCGTTGTTCTTAGGTAAAACAGCTGTTGATACGATTTCCAAAACCTATCTTTTTACCCCCTCAGGAGAAAATAATGAAAAGGCTATCGCCTTTCGATTTTCCCCTACAAAAGGGCTGCTTGCCCAAAATGACTTGTCGGGTAGTCCCATGCTTGTTGAGGTTGAACCCGAACCGGTTCCCGATTCCTCCGAACCTCTTTTGGCAACCATCGGTCGTCTTGCCGAAAAGCAAAAGCTGGCACAAATTTTTTACCGTATTCCGGTTGTCTCAACCGTAAAAATTTCCGACGGTAAGTCGGAAATTGCTTCCCGCCGCATACCTATTTACCAGCTAGGACCTTTGGTTAAAATTCCTGCAGAGTTTTATTAATCCAGGTAAGCTAAACTTATTCACCGCTCGTTAGCTTGCTTACAAACTTTGAGGCAAACTGTTCCCATGGTTGTGTCTTGTAGGCATCCGACATGATGTAAACCATAATAGGCTCAATTTGCGATGGGGTAAGGTATCCCGAAAGGAAGGTTATTAAGTTTCCATTCCCATCCATAAAAGCAATTGAAGGGTAGGCAAGCTTGCCCTGCAGTAGGGCGATAGCAAAATCGTGGGTTGACCGTTGCCCCTCTCCTTGGTTTTTATATACTTGCCCCTTGTAGGTAATTTCATTCTTTCCCTCAGCATTGAACTTAACGGCATAAAAATCCTTGGTTAGGTAGCTTGCAATCAGCGGGTTGTTAAAGGTATTGCTGTCCATTTTCTTACACCAGCCGCACCAGTCAGTGTAAACATCGATAAATATTTTACGCGGCTCGCTGGTGTTCAGCTTTAAGGCTTCTTCAAGTGTGTACCACTTAACCTTGCTACTCTCCTGTGCTATGGTAACTCCAGCTGTTAATGTTAGCTGGGCTAACAGTAATGCAAATCTTCTCATACATTTCAAATGTTTACCACACAAAGGTAAGTAAATTGATGACTATGGAATTTGCCCTAAGGCTAATTTTTCGTAAAATCGGCACATCAAAAGCCCAAAATATAGGTGTTCCTCCCGTTTTTTTAACGATGCACAAAAGTTAAGGGGTAAAGTACCTTGTAACCAGAAACCTAAAAATTCCCCTGATTAAATTTTTTTGCCTACCTCAAATCATAAGGCTAAACAAAAAAATGCATTCTTCCGTTTGGCTTTATTTCCGATTTTTTCCCAATTCATTTGCACCTGGAGCATAATGGTATTTTCGGGATATTAAAATTCTTGCTATCTTTAAAAATTCAAAAAACATGTTTACCTAACGTATATTGCTATGAATAAGGATATTTTTAAACTCGAGCCTCAAAGGCTATGGAAGCACTTTTACAGCTTGACACAAATCCCCCGCCCATCCAAAAAGGAAAAGGCTGCTGTGGATTTTATGATTAATTTCGGGAGAAACCTCGGACTCGAAACAATCACCGATGAGGTTGGAAATGTTATCATACGCAAGCCTGCCACTCCGGGTATGGAGAATCGGAAGACTGTGATTTTGCAAGGGCACCTCGATATGGTTCCCCAGAAGAACAGCGATAAAAAGCACGATTTTGAGAAAGACCCAATTGAGGCTTATGTTGATGGAGAATGGGTTACCGCAAACGGTACAACTCTTGGCGCCGATAATGGCATTGGTGTTGCTGCAGCAATGGCGGTGCTTGAAGCAAAAGACATAGCTCATGGCCCTGTTGAGGCTCTTTTCACTATTGATGAGGAAACTGGCATGACCGGTGCCTTTGGCATTAAACCCGGACTTCTTAAGGGTGATATTCTTTTGAATTTAGATTCAGAAGATGAGGGAGAACTCTACGTTGGTTGTGCCGGTGGTCTTGATGCAAATATCCGGTTTAGCTTTACTCCTCAGCCTGTACCTTCCGATATGGTTGCCTACAAGCTTGCCGTTCTTGGACTTAAGGGTGGCCATTCAGGGCTTGAAATCAACCTTGGTAGGGGTAATTCCATAAAGCTACTATTCCGATTCCTTTACCGTGCCTGCAAAACACTAGGCGTTCGCATTGGCACTATTGATGGTGGAAGCCTTAGAAACGCTATACCTCGTGAATCATTCGCTGTTGTTACAGTTCCAAGTAAGAATGCAACCAATTTTGAAAAGTTGGTTCGCGAGTACGAACAAATCTACAAAAACGAATTTTCCCTAACGGAGCCCAACCTCTCATTTACCTGTAAAACCGATTCTTTACCCAAATTCTTAGTTGATGAAAACTCCCAATCACGGGCTATTCGCGCATTTTTCAGCTGCCCTAATGGTGTGGTTCGCATGAGCGATGCTGTTCCCGGACTTGTTGAAACTTCGAACAACCTGGCTAGAGTTTATACCGAAGGAAACCAGATTGTTGGACAATGCTTAATGCGTAGCTCTGTTGACTCGGCAAAGGAGGCATTAGCTGATAAAATGGCTGCAATCTTTGAGTTAGCCGATGCAGCTATTTTATTCGAAGGCGGCTACCCCGGGTGGAAACCTAATCCAAATTCCCCAATCCTTACTGTAATGCAGCAAGTTTATAAGAATAAATTCGGAACCACTCCTGAGGTAAAGGCAATCCATGCTGGTCTGGAATGCGGCTTGCTAGGTGGGGTTTATCCTAACCTGGACATGATATCGTTTGGACCAACAATTCGCCACCCCCATTCACCCGACGAAAAGGTGAATATCGCTACAGTTGGAAAGTTCTGGGAATTTCTAGTTGAAGTTCTTAAAAATGTTCCTTTAAAGTAAGCGTTAACTTATACTTTTTGAAATTTTGGAAGCTGCCAGCTTTTATGCAGGCAGCTTTTTTTACCCGTTAAGCAGGCCTAACTGTTTAAGTTTATTATCCCTATGGTTTAGCGGTTTTCAGCTTATCAATATATCCGTTTACAGTGGATATACCTGTTTACGCATACTACAACTTATTTATCTTACCCACCTTTAAATTGACTCCATATCAATATTAGTTCCCCTTTTATTCTTATAGCCTACGCCCTGAATGGCCAAAGTAAATTTTGCCTGAATATAACCTGAATATAAATATATTCATTATTATTCTTTCCAGTGTAACTATAATTAAAACAAGTGATTAGAAATATGTTATTTTAACCATCCAGAGAATAGGCATCGGGTTGCTAAAAGGATATTTATTATATCCTTACTTATATCTAATTGCAAATCAATGCTTTGAAAAAAATCATTATTTTTTTGATAAAAAAATTAAAAAGTTTGCATGATTAGAAAAGAGGTGGTATATTTGCAGCCGC
>DCDD01000148.1 GCA_002316235.1 Bacteroidales bacterium UBA1064 | reverse complement strand
TAGCGCACTTGCATGGGGTGCAAGTGGTCGTCCGTTCGAGTCGGATCACCCCGACAAAACAGTAAAAGGCAACCGGTGGTTGCCTTTTTAATTTCAATACCCGGCTATTTAAAATTTACCCGGCGAGCTACCCCAGGTTAGAAAATGCCAACTCGAGTTTAACCTTCTGGTACAGCTGGCGACCTGCTGGTATTTCCGGCTCATCATATAGCAGCTCATCCCCGGTTTCGTTTTGAACGTAAAGATGCCAGGAACCATTGTAGTACTCGGCCGCGGTACAATGCTCCACCCAATCGCCGCAGTTTAGATAGTGAATTCTTTTACTGCTAACCAGCAACTCCCTATCTATGGGGAAATGGGTGTGCCCGCATATCACCGTTTGGTAACCCTGTTGGGCGCATGATTTTATTACTGACTTTTCATAGCTGATGAGATCATCCCTCTCGCGCTTCAGATTCAGGTTGAAAGTTTTATACAAGTTGAAATCCTTTTTCCCAAATAATCCGATCACCCCATTAATACCTGAATCAACCAGCGATAGGAAACCTTTCCCAGCAGCACCAAGTTTTGCCAACCATTTTGTCATGTATATGCTATGGTCAAAAATATCGCCATGGAAAATCAGGGTTTTTTCGCCATTCAACTCCAGTACAAGCCTATCAACAATTTGTAGATTTCCCGCCTCCACCGGGCTGAATTTCCTTAAAAACTCATCGTGATTTCCTGTAATGTAGAAAACCTTAACGCCCTTCTCCATCATCTTGATAATCTGCCTTACAACCCTCATGTGGTTCTTGGGAAAGTAATTCCTGCTGAAACGCCACGAATCAATAATATCACCGTTGAGGACAAGCATCTGCGGCTTAATAGATTTAAGGTACTTCAGAATTTTTTTAGGTTTACAGGCATAGGTAGCCAGGTGCAGATCGGAAATCACGGCTATGTCTAACTGTCTATTCTTCATTTAGCTCCAGGTATAAATTTTATGCAAAGGAGCAGTTTAGTTGTAAAATACATGTTACTAAAACGTTAGGATTTGAATAATCCTTTGTTACCACTTTACACCGCACAATTACTATAGGGTAGCATTAACCATGCAGGGCGCATTTTGCCATTATAAAAAGAATAAAAATGGATGGTTGCCACCACCGACGATGGATGAATATGAAAAAAAACTATTTTAGCCATTCAAAAATAGGCGCAATGAAACAACCTAAGAAGAAACGCGAGTTTCCGCATACCTACGTCATCATCTTCACGCTTATAGTTGTGGCAGCCCTTCTCACCTGGTTTATCCCCGGAGGGGAGTTCACCCGGGAGGTGAAGAGTATCAACGGGATTGATCGCGAAGTGATTGTTCCCGGCTCCTTTCACCAGGTTGACAACAGCCCGCAAACATGGCAGGTGTTCACCTCCATTTTTCAGGGCATGAGGCGTACCTGCGACATTATCTTCTACATTCTGATAATCGGCGGTTCGTTTTGGATGCTAAACGAGAGTAAAGCGTTGGATGTGGCCATCCTGTCGTTTCTGAACTTTACCCGGCGAATAGAGAGGTTCAAGCCACTGAAGGCAATCGGGGTGAATAACCTGGTGATAGCGCTCATCATGATCTGCTTCAGCTTTTTTGGGGCGGTAATAGGGATGAGCGAGGAGACCATCGCCTTTGTGGTAATTTTTGTGCCGCTGGCCATAAGCATGGGCTACGACTCCATTGTTGGAATATGCCTGTGCTTTCTGGGTGCGGGTCTGGGTTTTGCCAGCGCACTGCTAAACCCCTTTACCATAGGAATTGCCCAGGGACTTTCGGGAATACCGCTGTTTTCGGGGATTGAGTACCGATTCATAATCTGGCTGGTGATCAACACCATAGGTATTAGCTACGTGCTATGGTATGCCAACCGCATCAGGAAGAACCCCAAGCTATCTCCAGTTTACGAGATTGACGAGCACTGGCGCCACAAGGCTTCAGAAGAGGGGGCAATCGTTAAAACCAAAGCCGGCAAAATCGCATGGGTTGTCTTTGCCGTGGTAGCCATTGTGCTGGCCATTTTCGCCTACCTCTACCCCACCAGCCAGCTGGTAGTCGGCCAAAATGTCATTTCGGTTCCGGCTATTCCCATAGCCACCGTAGTGTGGGTCATACTAGGGCTTCTGGCATTAAGGCACTCCGTGCAGCTGTTCATTGTAAACATCCTCATGTTCACCATCCTGTTCCTCATTGTTGGCGTTATGGGCTATGGATGGTACATCAAGGAAATAGCATCGCTATTCCTGGTCATGGGTATTCTGGCCTCTGCTGCATTTGGTAAGAACGCCAACCAGCTTACACGCTCGTTCATTGATGGGGCAAGGGATATCATGTCGGCTGCGCTGGTTGTTGGGCTGGCCAGTGGGATTGTGGTGGTGCTGGAGCAAGGAAAGGTTATAGATTCGCTGCTGAACTACTCGGCCAACGCCATGCAGGGCTACGGAAAGGTAACCTCCATGGCCATCATGTACATCTTCTACAACCTGCTCAACCTGATTATTGCCTCCGGATCGGCTAAGGCTGCCCTCACCATCCCGCTGATGGCACAATTCTCCGACCTCATCGGCATAAGCAGACAGGCCACGGTAACGGTTTACCAGCTGGGCGGCGGTTTTACCAACCTTATCACCCCCACATCGGGGGTAATGGTTGGCGTGCTGAGCATTGCCCGAATACCCTACAACAAGTGGTTCAGGTGGTTCCTTCCGCTAATGTTCATCCTGATTGTAGCCGGGTTCCTGCTGCTGCTGCCTACGCTTTTCCTCCCCCTGAGCGGGTTTTAATGCCAACCTTTGACTTAATCGGTAGGAAACTCTGGAAAATGACATATCGCGCTGCAGGAACGCCTATACCAGCACCGTAAAATCCAAAATCCCCGGAGCAATATTTGGTTGCACCAACTGTTTAAAAGTTCCGCTTGATGTTCATATCCTGAACA
>DCDD01000221.1 GCA_002316235.1 Bacteroidales bacterium UBA1064 | reverse complement strand
CAAACTTTTTTACACCTTTTTTACATCTTTTTAAAATAAAATTTATTTTGGATGTTTAATTATTTGGTTCTCATATAATTTAATTTTGTCTGATTTTGAAAACCAGATGGATTCTCTCAAACCAAATGCATAAAAGCATTATATTCGCATATTCACATTACATATGCCAACCCTAACTTAATAATACATAACAATGCCCAGTAAAGAAAAGTTAGTAATTATTCCGACCTATAATGAACTTGAGAATATAGATAAGATGCTAGCCAGGGTGATGGAGCTTGAGGGGGATTTTAATGTTTTAATTATTGATGATGCTTCACCCGATGGGACAGCAGAAAGGGTAAAAGCCATTCAGCAGAATTTCCCAGGTAGGGTTTCATTGATAGAGAGGCCGGGGAAATTAGGATTAGGGACTGCTTACATTTGTGGTTTCAAGTGGGCGCTTGCCAATGGTTACGAGTATATATTTGAAATGGATGCGGATTTTTCACATAATCCCGACGATTTGGTCAATCTTTATAAGGCCTGCAGGGATGGTGCCGACATAGCAATTGGTTCAAGATACATAAATGGGGTAAATGTGGTTAATTGGCCAATTGGCAGAGTACTCATGTCGTATATGGCATCGAAATATGTAAGGTTGATAACCGGAATGAGAATTATGGATGCTACAGCAGGCTTTGTTTGCTATAAGGGAAGCGTTTTAAAGGCTATAAACCTTGATAAAATTAAGCTTGTTGGGTATGGCTTTCAGATTGAAATGAAGTTTACCGCATGGAAGCTGGGGTATAAAATTGTGGAGGTACCTATAATATTTACTGATAGAAAATTTGGAGTTTCAAAAATGAGCGGAGGCATTTTCAACGAGGCTCTTTGGGGAGTAATTGCCATGAAGCTAAAAAGTATATTCAAGCCCTACCAAAAGTTGAATCTACCTGAGCGATAGCAACTTCTATATTTAAAATACTACTAGCATTAGAGTTTTTGGAATATTAGTGGTGTTGCATAAAAGCGTTAAAAGAATTATGATGGGACGAATTGCAGTAGCTGGTGCCACGATTATCAACGAGGGGAATAGGTTTCAAGGGACAGTAATAATAAATAGAGGAATAATAGAAGAAATAATTACTGGAGCCTCAACTCAACTAACGCGTTATAATCCAGAACATACAATAGATGCCAGGGGATTGCTACTAATTCCAGGGGTTATAGACGAGCATGTTCATTTTAGGGAGCCGGGATTAACCAGTAAAGGGGATATATACAGCGAATCGAAAGCAGCAGCAGCAGGTGGGGTTACCTCTATAATGGACATGCCCAACACTATTCCCCAAACCACCACTCTTGAGCTTCTTGATGATAAAATTAGTACAGCTGCTGAAAAATCGCTGGTTAACTATTCATTTTACATGGGGGCAACAAATGATAACATTGAGCAGCTGGTAAAAATTGATCCATTGAAAGTATGTGGCATCAAGCTATTTATGGGCTCGTCAACCGGAGACATGTTGGTGAGCAACCGGGAAGCACTCGAAAAGATTTTTAAGCTGTCGCCTACAATCATTGTTGCTCATTGCGAAGATGAGGCCAGCATACGTCAAAATGCGGAAAAAGTCAAGCAAGAAAAAGGAGAAAACATTCCTTTTAGATTTCACTCCAGTATTCGCAGTGCCGAAGCCTGTATGATTTCTTCAATGCTAGCAGTAGAGTTGGCCAAGAAGCATGGTTCAAGACTTCATATTCTTCATCTTTCAACAGCCAGGGAGCTTTCGCTTATGAATAATAGTATTCCTCTGGCTGATAAAAAAATTACCTCAGAAGCATGTATCCCTCACCTATGGTTTAGCGAAAGGGACTATGACAGGTTGGGATGGAGGATAAAATGCAATCCAAGTATTAAGCTGGAATCCGACAGGCAGGCTCTTCTGGAAGGCATAAGTAGTGGTTTGGTTGATGCCGTGGCAACAGATCATGCTCCGCATTTAGCCTTCGAAAAGGATAGTACCTACTTTAAGTCAGCCTCAGGAATGCCAATGGTTCAGCATTCACTACAAGTTATGCTGGAACTTTCGAAAAAGGGGTACTTTTCAGTAGAAAAGGTGGTTGAGAAGATGTGCCATGCTCCAGCCACCATTTTCAGGATTGACCGCAGAGGCTATATCCGAAAGGGCTACCATGCCGATTTGGTGCTGATTAATCCAACATCTACCGAAACAGTAACTACCCAATCACTTCACTACAGGTGTGGTTGGTCACCGTTAGAGGGTGAAATTTTCCATAACAGCATTGAGACAACCTTTATAAACGGTCATATTGTCTATCATAAAGGAAAATTTGACGAAACCATTAAAGGCGAAGCCTTAAGCTTCAACCAAAACCAACTGGCTTATCAGGGTTGATGAAAGGCCAACAGCATTGAAAACCTCCAACGTAATATAGAGCTACAAGTTCAACCCATCACCAGTAGGGTCAACACGCTCAAGCCTAATTCCAGTAAAATATTTGGCGTAAGCAGTTTAATTTTAGCTGGAGGTAATTGTTACTCGTGTTTATCAATAAACTCCTGAAGTTTGCCCACCATATTTGACGAGCCCACGTAAAAAGGAACCCGTTGGTGAAGCGATTCGGGCTTTATATCGAGGATTCGCTGGCTACCATCGGTTGCCGTTCCCCCTGCTTGCTCGGCAATGAATGCAATAGGGTTACACTCATAGGTTAACCGCAGCTTACCATTAGGTGCTGCGGCGGTGGGCGGATAAAGAAATATTCCTCCCTTTAACAGGTTCCGATGGAAATCGGCCACGAGCGAGCCAATGTAGCGGGCTGAGTATGGTCGCTGGGTAGGCTTATCCTGTTGCTTGCAGTAATCAATGTAAACTTTCACTCCTTCAGGAAAATGATCGTAGTTTCCCTCGTTGATGGAGTATATTTTTCCATCGGAAGGTGTAGTAATACTAAAGTGTGAAAGGCAAAATTCGCCAATGGAGGGGTCAAGAGTAAAACCGTAAACTCCGCGGCCGGTTGTATAAACCAGCATGGTTGAAGAACCGTAAATCACGTAACCAGCGGCAGCCTGCTTGTTGCCAGGTTGAAGGAAATCTTCTAGGGTAGGTTTCTCTCCCCGGGGGCTGATACGTCGATAAATGCTGAAAATTGTTCCAATGGAAACGTTAACATCAATATTGGATGAGCCATCAAGAGGATCCATACAGAGCAGGTAGTTGCCATCGCGTGAGAACTCATCGTCCCATGTTATAATCTCCTGGTCCTCCTCCGAAACAATTCCACAACACTCTCGGCTGTTTCTGAGAGCTTGTATGAACTGCCAGTTGGCAAACAGGTCGAGTTTCTTCTGCTCCTCTCCCTGCACGTTGATGTTGCCAGCTTCGCCCAGCACATCCACGAGCCCAGCCTTATTAACCTTTTTGTTTACAAGCTTTGCAGCTACACCTACCTGGTAAAGCAGCCTGGTGAATTCGCCAGTTGCATAGGGGAAATCCGCTTGCCGCTCAATGATGAACTGCGTGAGCGTTTTTACATTATATCCATTCATGGGGCAGAAAAATGCTACTGATTAACGTTGATAAAGATAACCAATTTACCCAAATCGAAACATGTTAAGTAACACAATTGCCAAAGTTAAAACGTTTGCGGAAGATATACAAGAACGTTACACTTGAAAGCCGGGATTATATCGATAAGTTGCCCAAATCGAATCAAACATGTATGTTTGAATAAATTTTTAAAGAATATGTCGGCATTGCGTGTTTTCAAATTTGGGGGCGCCTCGGTGAAATCGGCAGAAGGGATAAGGAATATGGCCGAAATTATCCGTCGGCAAACATCGGGAAATCTCGTAGTGGTGGTTTCGGCCATAGGGAAAACAACCAACGCATTAGAGGAGATTCTTTCCCTGTATTTAGCAAAAAGCGACGAAAAAGCTAATAAGTTGGATCAGCTAAAAGTTTTTCATACCCACATAGCCACGGAGCTGGTAGGCGACAGCAGCTCTTCACATCCTCTATTAGCCAAGGTTGAACAGCTATTCACCGAGCTTGATGAGAAGATGAAATTTCCTCCAAGTGGGGGTTACGACTACTGCTATGACCAGGTTGTATCGTATGGAGAGCTTCTGTCAACCACCATGGTTAGCTTTTACCTAAACCAAGCTGGCATAAGAAATAGGTGGATTGACATTCGGAAGTGCTTACGTTCTGATACATCGTACCGGGAGGGGGTGGTTGATTTCGAGCTATCACAGTATCTCTGCGAAAAAGAGTTTTGCTTTGACTCCGACCATTTATTTATCACCCAGGGTTTTATTGCCGGAACTGCCGAAGGCACAACTACAACGCTAGGACGAGAGGGATCGGATTACACGGCTGCCGTGCTAGCCAACCTGCTCGATGCAACCGATGTAACTATATGGAAGGATGTTGACGGAGTGCTGAGCGCTGATCCAAAAATCTTTTCCAACACCTGTAAACTTGATTTTATATCCTACCAGGAGGCCATTGAGCTGGCCTACTGCGGAGCCCAGGTAATTCATCCCAAAACCATAAAACCCATTCAGAATAAGCAAATTCCCTTGTATGTAAAATCGTTTATCAACCCCGAAGCTTCGGGTACAACCATTGGCCACTCTGATGTCCCATTGAGCTTACCCCCCGTGCTAATTCTAAAGCGCAATCAAGCATTGGTATCGCTCACTCCACACGATTTTTCCTTTGTCATTGAGGAAAGCCTCAGCAAAATATTCGCCATTCTTTACCGGCACCGGGTTAAGGTGAACTTAGTTCAAAATTCGGCTATCAGCTTCACCATTTGTGTTGACGATGAACATTTACGCCTACCAGGAGCCATAGAAGAACTTCAAAAAACCTTCACGGTTCGATTCAACAGCAACCTTGAACTGCTCACCATTAGGCACTATACCAGCCATGTAGTAGATGAAATGGTTGGCGAAAGGATAGTTTACCTCCAGCAGCGTACGCGAAGTAATGCCAGGTTTATTATGGATGCACGTTTGTAGGTTTAACTACAAATACAGGGCTATAGCCCAAAAACGTATTCTGGTTGCTGTACGCTTCTAGCCCCAGCGTGTAGCTAATAATTTCTTTTCTGAAAATGCCCAGAGAGTCGATGTACCAAAGCTCCTTAAACTGAATTTTGGTGATTTTCCCCCTTGAAAATCCGGGTTGTTGCTCCAGCTGTCTTACCTTTTCAGCGTTAATAATCATACCATTATTAAAATCATGAGCAACCATGCTGCCCTTGTAGATGCCATTAAAAATATAATCAATAAAAACCTGCTGATTCATGTACTTCAGGCATTCCATTGACCATAGGTCGGAGGTATCGGTAACTCCTATCTGAACATCATAGGTAATAGTGTCGGCAACAATAGCTACTCCAGACCTTTGCTCATAGATGCTCCTATTGAAATGTTCAGGTTTGTCTTTGCACGAAAAAAAGGCAAAAGCAAGAAAAGCAGTCGCTAAAGCAACCCTACACCAATCATTTTGCGCAATCCCCATCTTCATAATCATAAACGAAGCATATAACGTAAACCACAAAAGCAAAATTATTGCAATTTGCCCAATAAAAATAATCAGCCGGGATTAACCAACCAGCAGCGATTGTAAAGGGTACTTAATTTTCAAAAAAATACCCTTAAAAATGTTCATAGCCAAAGATTACACATTTTCAACATATCACTACTTTTATGCAGCATAAAAGCACTTAGTGTTATAACGAACAAACAATAGTATAATGTGTTACCAACAAAAATAAAACGATGCAGAACATCCTGATTGTAATTAACGAGTCGCCATACGGAACAGAAAAGGCGTATAATGCCATGAGAACTGCCATGACCCTGCAAAAGGAGCATGGGGATGAGCTAAACGTGAAGGTTTTTTTAATGGCCGATGGTGTTTTTTGCGGACTGCCAAACCAGACCACTCCCAATGGCTACTACAATATTGAACGTATGCTTGATGCCGTGATTAGGCAAGGAGGAGAAGTTAAGAGTTGCGGTAGCTGCCTGTCGGCAAGGGGTATGGAGGCTGTTGATCTTATTGAAGGAGTGCAACCAAGCAACATGAAAGAGTTTACCCGGTGGATTGTTGAGTGTGATAAGGTTTTATCATTTTAAAATGGAGTTTAGCCATACCAGCCATAGCAGCAAGGGTCTCAGCAGCGCCTTTAAAATTGGCATTGCCATAAATGTGGTTTTTATTTCCGTAGAATCTGCATTTGGTTTTCTTTCCAATTCATCGGCGCTTATAGCTGATGCCGGGCATAACCTAAGCGACACGCTTGCCCTGGCATTTTCCTGGATAGCAGTTGTTATTTCACACCGAAAACCTACAAAACGGTTTACCTACGGTTTTCGACGCTCAACGATTTTGGTGGCCATGCTAAACACAATTTTACTTTTGGCCGTAGTAGTGTTTATTACAATTGAGGCGATTGACAGACTGCGAAACCCCTCGGAAATAAACACGAGGAGTGTTATAGTAATTGCTGCTGTTGGGATACTGGTCAATGGCCTAACAGCCTGGCTTTTTATAAAGGACAAAAAGAAAGATTTAAATATTCGAAGCACCTTTGTTCACTTTGTTGCCGATGCCTTGTTATCGCTTGGAGTTGTTGCTGCAGGGGTTATGATAACTTTTACAGGTTTTGTTTGGATTGATCCGCTTGTCTCCCTGGTTATTGTCGCCATAATTCTTCTTAGCGCCATAAGGCTGCTGGTTGATTCGGTTTCGCTAGCACTCGACGCAGTACCTGAAGGCATTAACATACAGGCTGTTAGCAACTACTTGAAGCAGCTTCCAGAGGTGAAGGGCATACACGACCTGCATATCTGGGCGCTAAGCACCACAGATGTAGCACTTTCAGTTCACCTTTGCACCAGCAAGCAAACTGATTTAAACTTCATATCAACAATCCAGCAACAGCTGCAAAAGCAGTTCAACATTGAGCATTCCACCATTCAGGTAGAATATGGGGTAACCGATTCAGAATGCACATCATCATGCCATCCTAACTAGGAAAACTATGGCGTAACCCAGCTTATGCCATCCTGCGACCCGCCGTGTAGCTTCTCCAACGATCAACCAGCTGGGCCATATCGTTGGGAAGGGGCGACTCAAAACTCAACAGCATACCCGTGACGGGATGAATAAAACCTAATGTTTGGGCATGAAGAGCATGCCTGGGACAAATAGCAAAACAGTTTTCCACAAATTGTTTGTAGTGGCTATGGA
>DCDD01000010.1 GCA_002316235.1 Bacteroidales bacterium UBA1064 | reverse complement strand
TGTCCGACTACTGGCGGATTCCAGATTAAAGAGGGTAAAGGATAAAGAATAAAGTATAATTTGAAAGCCGCCTCCCGGTGGAACTTGTTCAACCGTTGATGGCTTAAAAGTATTCTTTATCCAATTAACTTTTAACATACTTACTAAAAACACTTTTCGTGTCAAAACTAGGTTTTTCACGCCTAATTGATTCTTCTTAACTTTAAGTTGAAGCCAATAGTCGCTTAGGTGCTCACTCCTCTACCTCGAATCCGCCTTCCTTTCGATGGTGCCATGCCAGCATACCCTTTTCGTTATGGAAAATTTTTCCGGTATCCATAAGGTACTTGATCACCCTGGCTACTCTATCAGGATTACGTTTAATTGCATCTATAAGCTCCTCCTCGCTACATGGCCCAGCTTGCAAGCGCCTTTTTAGCCCATCCAGAATCATATCAAACTCATACTTGCTCATGTCCAACTCGTTGCGCGATGTGCATACATCGCATTTCCCACAGCGGTAGGAGTCCTTCTGGCCAAAGTATTCGCTAAGCATTTGGCTTCTGCACTTGGATTGGTTATTTGCATAAGAAAGCATAGCCTTTACCCTATCCTCAAAGCGTGACCTAAGCAACCTGTATGAGCTTGGTTCAATGCGCAAATTTTTATCGTCAAGCCTCTCCTCAACGAGTACCAGCAGCGGAGTTCTTTTCTTGGGAATGTAGCTTATGATTTTATACCTGCCAAGGGTTTTAAGGTTTTCGATCACTTTATCAACAGTAATACCCGCCAGCCGGGCAAGGTAAACCTCGTCAATTCGGACGTATTGGGAGAAAACTCCGGTAAAATTTCGGAGTATCGCCTTAATAAACCCATCCAGTTCTGCATGAGCAACCTGGAACTTGTAGAGATCCTGCTTACCGGCAAGAAACATGATGCGGCTGGGGTTATCAAGCTCGTCGGTAAGTTCAAGGTACCCTTCACGCTCAAGAATTTTTAGCGAGCTATAAGCCCTAACGGAGCTAAGCTTATAGGCTGAGCAAAAGTCCATAAGGTTGAAATCGTAGGTTTCGCCCTTGCCGGCACCAATGGCAACGTTCAGGTACGAACCTAATGCCTGGTAGGTTCGCTTAATCTCCTCAATAGGAGGAAAGTTTGACTCAACACGCTGCTCAATTTTCAGTGAATCGGCATTGTTGAAAAGTAAAACCGCATAGGCCAACTTTTGATCTCGGCCGGCACGCCCGGCTTCCTGGAAGTATGCTTCGGGCGAATCGGGAAGATCAACATGGACTACAAACCGGACGTCGGGCTTATCAATACCCATGCCAAAAGCATTGGTGGCAACAATAACCCTGGTTTTGCCAACTTGCCAGTCGTTTTGCTTGGCATTACGCACCTCCATGGTTAAGCCCGCATGATAAAAATCGGCCGAAATGCCTTCTTTTTGAAGCATCTGGGCAATTTCTCGGGTTTTACTCCGGCTACGGACGTAAACAATGCCACTTCCCGGAATGCCATGCGTTATTTTGAGCAGGTGCTTTGGCTTATCCTCCACATTCCTAACCAGGTAAACAAGATTTTCCCTGGCAAAACTCATGCTGAATACCTTGCCATTGCGAAACTTCAGCTTTTGCTGAATATCCTCAACCACCTCGGGTGTAGCCGTTGCAGTGAGAGCAAGAAAAGGAACAGGCTCAGAAATAATCTCCCTCAACTCGGCAATGCGCAGGTATGAAGGACGAAAATCGTAGCCCCACTGCGAAATGCAGTGCGACTCATCTACGGCCACCATGCTCACCTTTATTTTTCTGAGCCTTTCGCGGAATAGCTCCGTGGTTGTTCTCTCCGGTGAAAGGTAAAGAAACTTCACATCTCCATATGCACAGTTATCAAGAGCTACATCAACCTCATGCCGGGTAAGTCCAGAATGCACGGCAACCGCCCTAATATCCCTTTTCTTCAGATTTTCAACCTGATCCTTCATTAAGGCAATAAGCGGAGTAATAACCAGGCAGGTTCCCTCCAGGGCAAGAGCAGGAACTTGAAAAGTAATAGATTTACCACCTCCGGTGGGCATAAGCGCTAGTGTATCATTTCCATTGTAAACCGATTCAATAATGTCCCGCTGAATCGAACGGAAAATGTTATACCCCCAGTACTGCTTTAGTATTTCCTCAAACCTATCCAAAGTTGTAAAATCTGCTGGAGCAAATTTAGCAAATAACCGGTCTATAACCTGCAAATCAAAAATTAAGGTCATTTAGCTTAAATATTAATTGGGCTAACGGGCTTACTTCGAGCAACGGCGTTGCCATTTTAAAAGTTCACCATGGGCTGCATGCAGGTTGATGGTAATTGGCTATTTGTCATTTTTTTGTAACTTGCCGCATTTTTACAACCTAACCAAACTATGAATATGTCGTTTCAATCGGAAAAAGTAATAGCTGAGGGGCTTACATTCGATGATGTGCTTTTAGTACCGGCCTACTCCGAGGTGCTTCCACGGAATGTGAACCTTTCAACAAAGTTTTCCAGGAATATTGACCTCATGGCTCCTATTGTTTCGGCTGCAATGGATACAGTTACGGAGTCAACCCTTGCCATTGCTATTGCCAGGGAAGGGGGAATAGGTGTTATCCATAAAAATATGAGCATCGAAGCACAGGCCAGACAGGTGCGTGAGGTTAAGCGCGCAGAAAATGGCATGATTTTCGAACCCATAACTATTAGCCCAGACGCTACTATTGGAGACGCACTAACGCTCATGCGCGAAAACCACATTGGAGGAATCCCGGTTATTGACAGCCTGGGATTTTTAATAGGTATTGTAACCAACAGAGATCTTCGCTTTCACGAAGATGTAAGCACTCCAATCCGGCAGGTGATGACCTCCGACAACCTCATAACCACCTCAAAATCAATAGACCTCGAAAATGCAACTGAGATACTCAAAAAGTACAAAATAGAGAAGTTGCCCGTTGTTGATGAGAACAACAAGCTTGTAGGACTGCTTACCTACAAGGACATAACCAAGGTTAAGGACAACCCAAATGCCTGCAAGGATAAAATGGGAAGGTTAAGGGTGGCTGCTGGGGTTGGTGTAACCAGAGATACGCTGGAACGCGTAAGGGCACTCTGCGAAGCAAATGTGGACGCCATAGTGATTGATACAGCCCACGGACACTCGAAAGGTGTGGTGGATATGCTCAAGCTGGTAAAGCGAGAATTTCCAAACATTGACGTTGTTGTTGGAAATATTGCAACGGCCGAGGCAGCCAAGATGCTAGCCGGTGCAGGAGCCGATGCGGTTAAGGTAGGTATTGGACCAGGTTCCATTTGCACAACCCGTATTATTGCCGGCGTGGGCGTTCCACAGCTTAATGCGATTTGGGACGTCTCGCACGCCCTTGAGGGAAGCGGTATTCCGGTGATTGCCGATGGTGGTATCCGCTACTCAGGCGATATTGTTAAGGCATTAGCAGCTGGGGCCGATTCCATAATGACCGGCTCGCTCTTTGCCGGCGTTGAGGAATCTCCAGGCGAAACCATTATTTACAACGGGCGTAAATTCAAGTCGTACCGTGGCATGGGCTCAATTGACGCTATGCAGCAGGGTTCAAAGGACAGGTACTTTCAGGATGTTGAGGACGACATAAAAAAACTGGTTCCCGAGGGTATAGTTGCCCGAGTTCCCTACAAGGGAACGCTCTCTGAAGTATTCTACCAGCTGGTGGGTGGATTAAGGGCTGGAATGGGCTACTGTGGTACAACCAGCATTGAGATGCTAAAAAAAGCCCGGTTTGTCAAGATTACCCACGCCGGTATAATTGAGAGCCATCCCCACGATGTTGCCATTACTCGTGAGGCTCCTAACTACAGCCGCGATACGGACTACTAGTAGCTTGCACGTTTTATTATTTTGCCCGCAGCCATGCCCCAGCAGAAGCATTAAAAATCAAAAATAACTACGCAAAGGTTGTTGGCTGTACCATCAATTTAAGGAATATGGCGAAGGTGTAAAATAGCTAAGATGAAAACGAAACTGCTGCAATTTGTTGGCAGTAAACTTTAAAACAAGTATTCGTATGAATAAAATTATTAGGAATACTCTGGCGGGTTTCATGGTAATAACCTGCGGTATAGCTGCTGTTGCCCAACCAACCGAACAAAAAATTTTACTTACTATAAACAACGAACCTGTTACTGCAGGAGAATTTCAGGGACTTTACCTTAAAAGTACATCCATAGAAAACGCAAAACCAACCCGCGAAGTTCTAGAAGATTACCTTAACCTCTTTATTAACTATAAGTTAAAAGTTAAAGCAGCCAAAGACAACGGGATAGATACAACTGCAGCTTTTAAAAATGAGTACCAGGGATATGTAGAACAGCTGGCACAGTCATACCTAATTGACAATCAGGTATTAAACAACCTTATTGAGGAAGCATACAACCGGATGCAGTATGAGGTTAGCGCCAGCCACATACTCATATCAATTCCCGAAAATGCTTCACCCTCCGACACGTTAAAGTGCTACCAGAAGGCCATGGAGGCTCGTTCAAGAATTCTAAAGGGAGAAACATTTGGCTCAGTAGCAGTTGCAATGAGCAACGATCCCTCGGTTTCGAGGAACAGTGGCTTTCTAGGCTACTTCACCGCATTTCAAATGGTTTACCCTTTCGAATCAGCTGCCTACTCCACCCCTGTTGATTCCATCTCGATGCCCGTGAGAACCCGCTTTGGATACCACATCATCAAGGTGCACGACAAGCGACCTGCTCGCGGACAGGTAAAGGTTGCCCATATCATGATACGAGTTCCACCCAATCCTTCCCCTCAAGCAGCCGAGGATGCCAGGTTAAAAATTCTGGGTATTTACCAACGCCTTACTGCCGGTGCCGATTTTGCCCAGCTAGCCAAAGACGAATCGCAAGACCCCAGCACCTCAAAATCGGGAGGAGAGTTGCCATGGATACGTCCCGGTCAGGTAATTCCAGAGTTTGAAGCTGTTGCCTTCTCCCTGCAGCATGATGGGGAAATATCGCAACCCTTCCAAAGTTCAGCTGGTTGGCACATTGTGAAAAGACTTGCAAAAAAGGAGCTGGGGAACAGGGAAGAACTTATTCCTGAAATAAGAGCTATGCTAATGCGCGATTCACGAGGAATGCTTCCCCGAACAGCATTTATAGAGAATCTCAAAAAGGAGTATTCCTTTAAGCAGGATACTTCAAAGTTGAAGCTACTGATTCCGTTACTGGATTCATCACTCTACAAGGGAACATGGAAATCGCCCAACCTCAAATCAAACTCTACCCTTATTAGCTTCAATGGAAACGAGCTAAAACTTTCTGACTTTTGCAATTTCATTGAACAAAACCAAGGGTTAATAGGCAAGCATTCTATTCCTGCCTTTCTCATGAATGCCTACACCGAATGGGTAAACCTAACTCTTACCAGCTACGAGAAGTCTAAGCTACCTGATAAGTACCCCGAATTTGCCCAGCTTACCCGCGAGTACTACGAGGGTATGCTGCTGTTCGAAATTTCCAACCGGGAGGTGTGGCAGAAAAGTTCTGATAGCCTGGGAATAGCAAACTTTTACAACGAACACCAGGATAGCTACAAGTGGGGCAAACGCATTCACTTCGCTGTTTATACTCTTACCGATCCGAAAATTAAAAAGGCGTTTGTCAGCGGTATAGAAAAACGTTCCAAAAAGGGTCTTTCGCCTCTGGATTATGCGAATCGGTTCAACTCGCCGGCTAAACAAGTGGCCACCGTAGTCGAAAAATCAGGTGATCCCACCTTGCCTGAGGTCGCGGACTACAATTCCTGGCCTAAAAAGTTCAGTGTTAGGGATACACAAAACGGCGAGGTGGTTGTTGTTGAGGTGTTGGACACAACAATTGGTGACGTAAAACCTCTGACCGACTGCAAAGGAGAGGTGATATCCGATTACCAAAACTCGCTTGAAAGGGAATGGCTCGAAAAGTTGAAAAAACACTACACCGTTATAGTTAATAGGAGTGTGTTCGACGAGATTTCTGCATGGCAAAACAACAATAAATGAGATAAAACATGAAAAGTTTTCGTTTAGTAACTTTTTCGCTGGTTGGGTTGACAGTTGTTTTGGCATCGTGCTTCAACTCAGGTAAAAAGCCCATGCCCCTGGCAAGGGTTTACAACAGCTACCTTTACCCTTCGGACATTGCCAACTTAATTGTAGGCAACGTATCGAAGGAAGACAGCGCCCTGATTGTAGATGCCTACATTGATAAATGGATTCAAACCCAGCTTATGCTGAAAATTGCCGAAAACAATCTATCCGATTCTCAAAAGAATGTTACCCGCCAGCTGGAGGACTACCGTACTTCACTTCTAATTTTCAAGTACGAACAGGCCTACCTCAACCAGAAGCTGGATACCGTAATTAAAATGGCCGATCTGAAGGCTTACTACGATGACAACAAGGATAATTTTGTGCTAAACGAGACAATTGTCAAGGCTTTGTACATCAAGCTGCGCAGGGAGGCTCCACAAATAAAGAAAATAAGGGAGCTCTACCTGTCAAACAGTGACGAAGATATTAAGCAGCTCGATAACATAGCCTATCAGGCTGCAACAAAGTACGACTACTTTAATGATAAGTGGATTCCCCTCTCATTCATCCTTCGAGAACTTCCTTTTCCAATAGCAAATCCGCAAAGGGAGGTTTTTGAGAAAAGATATGTTGAAATGGAGGATGGCGACTTCGTTTACCTGGTAAGGTTTATGGATGCCATACCTTCCGGCTCAACAGCCCCTTTCGATTACATCACAGACGATTTGAAGCAAATCGTGCTGAACGCCCGAAAGCAGAAACTTATCTCCGAACTTGAGCAGCGGATATACAGTAAAGGGCAGGATGATGAAAACTTTCAAGTTTATAAAAGGTAAATGTCAAGCTACTCATTAGAAATTAAACAATACTACAAATGAAACCAGCACGATTAGCAATAACGGCTTTGTTACTTCAACTTTTCATAGTTAACGCCTACTCGCAGGAAGCGCAAGTAATAGATCAGGTTGTAGCAGTAGTAGGTGGTGAGCATATCCTGCTTTCCGATATTGAGCAGGAATTTCTTCGCCAGAAAATGGAGGGTTCACCAACCGGCGAAAACAACCGCTGCAACGTGCTGGAGCAAATTCTTATCCAGAAATTGCTGTTAACCCAGGCCAAAATTGACAGCTTAAAGACAAATGAGTCGTCGGTAGAAATGGAGATTGACCGAAGGTTGAAGTACTTTACCAGCCAGCTGGGATCGGAGAAGGCGCTTGAAAGCTACTTCAACAAACCCATTTACGAAGTTAAGAACGATTTGCGTGAAGCTATTGGTGAGCAGCTGCTTACCCAGCAAATGCGGCAAAAAATTGTTGATAAGGTGAAGATAACACCCGCTGAGGTGAAAAGTTTTTACAAAAACATACCAACCGACAGCCTACCCACAGTTCCCGAGCAGTATGAACTACAACAAATTATGATTTACCCACCCTCTACCGAGGAGGCAAAGCTACAGGTGAGGGAAAAACTACTGGAAATCAGAAACCGCATACTCCAGGGCGAGCGCTTTTCAACCCTGGCCGTTGCCTACTCTGAGGATAGGGCATCGGCAATCAGGGGCGGAGAGCTGGGCTTTCGGTACCGCGAGGAGCTGGTGAAGGCCTTTGCCGATGCAGCGTTTAGCCTAAAGGAGGGTCAAATAAGCCAAATAGTTGAAACCGAGTATGGCTTCCACATCATCCAGCTAATTGAAAAACGCGACAATCAGGTAAATGTTAGGCATAT
>DCDD01000040.1 GCA_002316235.1 Bacteroidales bacterium UBA1064 | reverse complement strand
TGCAGATGCACCAAACCGACGTAGAGCCCCTACTTAAAAAAATTGGGGTTGAATACGACCCCGACAAGAAGTTTAAAGGTGTAAATAATGAAACCCTTAGCTTGCCCGATAAACCAAATAATATTAAATTTATCGTTTAAAACTAATGCAGAAGGGATGCACAGCTGTATTGCAAATCATACGTCAGCAGCAAAAAACTGTGGAATTGTAACCATCTCTTAGGAAACAAATAGTAAAACCAGTAATGCTGTAATGATAGGCAAAGTAATGTAGTCAAACTAGTTAACGATGTTAAAAAAAGTAGCTGTCATAGGTGGAGGTGTTGCTGGGCTGGAGGCTGCCAGGCAACTAGCAGCGTTGGGTTACCAAACAACCGTATATGAGAAAAATGATCACGCCGGCGGTCATACCTCAGAATGGGACAGGTTATTCCCAAACAGAAGACCCGCTGTTGAGGTGGTTGACACGCTCAAATCCCAGCTTAACGGAAATCCGGCCATCGTCCTTTCTACACCCATAACCGAACTGCTACCCAACGGGGATAAATTTACCCTTAAAACCAGTAATAAATCTTTCGAAGCCGATGCTGTGCTGATTGCCACGGGTTTTGAACTTTTTCAAGCCGAACGCAAAGAAGAGTATGGTTACGGAATATATGACAACGTAATTACCTCGGCCGAGCTAGAAAAGATGTTCACCGAACATGGAACGCCCCTGATGAGAAATGGCGAAAAACCCAAACGAGTTGCATTCGTCCACTGCGTGGGTAGCCGCGATGAAAAGGTGAACCATCTTTACTGTTCAAAAGTTTGCTGCGTAACAGCAGTTAAGCAGGCAATCGAAGCAAAAGAGGCTATCCCAGAGGCTGAAATATTCTGTCTCTACATGGACCTCCGAATGTTTGGGCCTGGCTATGAGGAGCTTTACAAGGAAGCACAGCAAAAGGGAATAAACTTCATCCGGGGCAGGCTATCGGAGGCAAGCGAGCTGGATGGTGGAAGATTGCTTATTAAGACTGAGGACACCCTGGCTTCCCGCCCCCTTAAAATGTCGGTAGATATGCTCGTTTTGATGGTGGGCATGACACCAGCCGAAGGCACTTCCAAACTTATATATAACCTTGGGCTTAAACCAAATGCCGATGGGTTTATCGGGGTAAGCGACTATCACCTTAAACCTTCCGAAACCGGCATTAGAGGTGTATATACTGCCGGTGCATGTTCGGGACCTAACAACATCACCGACTCGATAAACTCTGCCCGTTCGGCAGTAGTTGAAATTCATAGGTATTTAAGCGTGAAGGAACCATGATTGATTTTGGCTACGCACCCCTTAAAATAAACATTCACGATTTGGACAAGGCTGATCTTTCCCTAATGGACTGGATTACAGCTCGAGACGAATCGTTCCGCCTCTGCATTGCCTGCGGAAGCTGCACGGCAACCTGCACTGCCGGAAATTTTACCAACTTCAGCTTTAGGGAACTTTGCCACAGCATTCGTAGAGGCGAAGTTGAAAAGGCTGTGAGGGAATCGGAAAAGTGCATGCTTTGCGGAAAGTGCACCTTGGTTTGTCCTCGCAACGTGAATACTCGTAACATAATAAAGCTGGTTCGAAAAGCCAACCAAAATTTCAGGGTATGAAGGAACATCCATTTGTAATCCCGTTCACCATAGGGCTAACTTTTGTTATCCTCTATACGGTTGTCATGTGGACCATTTGGGTAGTACGCCTTACCCGGCGTGAGAAAAAAATTATATGGAAAAGACTGCTAACAGTTAAAACGCTAAGGGGAATATGGGAGACCATAAGAGAGGGTTTGTTTCATCGAAATATCTTTAAGAAAAATGTTATTCTTGGCTTTATGCACATGAGCCTCGCCTTTGGATGGTTCATGCTTATTGTGCTGGGCAACTTGGAAGCCCGACTTTACCCCCACGGGCTAATTAACCCTCCCTACTACCCTATTTTTTTTGAGTTTTTCCGCCACGACCTTTCCCCGCTGAGGGAATATGAGGAGATTTTCACCTTTCTAATGGACTTTTTCCTGCTTCTGGTCATTTCCGGAATTGGCATTGCCTTTTTTAAAAGGTATAAAAGTAAGGTGATGGGGATGCACCGAACTACCAAACACATTCTCATCGACCGAATAGCCCTTACCTCCCTTTGGCTGATTTTCCCTTTCAGAATACTGGCTGAAAGCGTTACTGCCGGACTGTATAACACCGGCCATTTCTTCACAAATTTCCTCGGCCAACAGGTTATCTACGGTCTTCCGCTCGACCAGCTATACTACCCCTCATGGTGGGCATACTCCATTGCGTTGGGGTCGTTCTTCGTTGCCCTACCCTTTTCTAGGTACATGCACATTCCAACAGAAATTTTGCTGATTTTTCTTCGTAAATATGGTGTAAGGGAAAAGGATAGCCACTCATCCTACACCAACGTTGAGCTAAACGCTTGCTCCAGGTGCGGTATCTGCATAGACTCCTGCCATCTAAGCACCGATTTGGGAATTTCTGACACCCAACCAACCTACTTCATTAGGGATCTTAGATACAGCAAGCCAAGCGAGAGGCTTAGAGAAACCTGTATGCTTTGTATGAGATGTCTTAAAGCATGCCCGGTAGGAATTGAAATCACACAAATAAGAAAGAACGAACGAAGCGAGCACCAGCTTTTTAGCCCAACCAGCTATAGCTACCTGAACGGGTACGCCTACCCCAAAGCTAAGGTTGCATTTTTTGCAGGGTGCATGGGGCATTTAACCCCCAACATAATTAAATCAACGCTTCTCCTTCTCGACGCTGCCGGGATCGATTACACCTTTATCGACCGAAACGGAAGCATTTGCTGTGGTAGGCCGTTGCAGCTTAACGGAGAGGTTGATGCGGCAAAGCAGCTTATTGATAAAAATAACCGGCTTATTTACGAAACAGGCGCCAACTGCTTGGTAACCACCTGCCCCATTTGCGCCAGCGAGTTTAAGAAGAACTACCACATGAGCATTCCCATATACCACCATAGCCAGTACCTCTGGGAGCTTACCAACCAAGGCAGGCTGGTTTTTAACCAATCCAACCTGAATGTTGCTTACCACGATCCGTGTGAACTAAGCCGTGGTCTTGGTGTTGTTGACGAGCCACGCAAGCTCCTAAAGAGCGCTGTGGTACTAACCGAAAACAGCAACCAAACCAAACAAAATTCCCTATGCTGCGGGGGAAGCCTTGCAATTACCAACACCTCTGCATTTCAAAAGTCAACAATTGCGGCATCAACCGTTTTGCAACTAGCCAATAACACTACCGACCTGATAGCCACAGCATGCCCACTTTGCAAGAAAACCCTTGCTGCCGCCCAAAATGATGTCCCCGTCCAGGATATATCCGAAATTATGGTGAAAGCGCTTATGGACAGCCGTAAGGCAAGCCTTTCAGAGGCTAAAGTTAAGATGGCTAGCCCCAAACTTGAGGTAGTCGAGGAATACAAGTAGGTGCGGTAAGTACTCATGGCATTCTGCCTTTCAAAACTTTCAAGCCGGTATTTATTACTTTCCAGCAACTAATGATTAGGATTACACAACCTTAATCAAATTTTTTTTAAGACATGTAATCAATTTCAACATCCTTCTTCGTTAAAGGACTAGACCATAAGTGTAATAAATCCAGAAGGAATTCATTTTTTATCCTAAGTTCTAATTTTATTTGCCGGATTTTCCTATTTTTACACATATACTATTACTATATTGGTTTCAATCATGTTCTAACAAATACTATCCTATGAAGAAGTTTCTACTAGCTAGCGTTGTTACACTTGGCAGCTCATGGGCATTGCTGGCCCAACCCGAGCGAATGCCTTTTGGCGAAAGTATGCAGTATTCCTCAGGGAAACATTTATTTAACGCTGAGAGTAGCGGAGCAAAGGGAATTAATGAAATGTACTTCTCCGACGATTTCGAGGGTTCCTCATACATTTTGTCGGATAAATGGGAAATTCTCCGTAGCAGCACTCTGGATTATAGCAGCACCATATCAGCTGCTAATCCAATGTGGTTTCACTGCACCCCTGAAAGCTTCAACGGCAATGGCGCCACCTACATTAAATTTGGAAGAGGTTCTGCTGCTATTTCCTACACTGCTCCCGATTTTACCTGGCTTGTTTGTAAGGATACTCTTCCTATCCCCCAAAACGGTGAGGCTTACCTAAAATTTTGGCTCTGGTACTCCAGCAATTTTGACCAGGGTTACTCCACCCATTTTTACATACTTGCATACAATACCGATGATCATGCCATTGACACTCTTAACTATTGGGGTGAGTATGATTCAACCAGCATTTCAAATCAATATGCACGCCGAATAACAGTACCACTTTCACTGCTTGCAGGCAAAAATATCAGGCTTGCATTCGTTTATGAGAATAGGAATAACGAAAATAAAGGCATTCAGCTAGCTGTTGACGAGGTTGAAATTACCAATAGTAACAGTCCGGATATTTCTTTGAAGGCAGTCCCATTCACCTACTCCCAGATACCCTACTTTACCTTCGATTCACTTTTTTTCAACCTCTATGCTGACATCTACAATACCGGAGCAGCAATTAGCGACACCATTGAAATTGTTGCCACATCGGAGCAACTTCCTGATATTAATGCTTTTGCCACTATCACCGATACCTTAAACGAAGGTGAGCAACGTTTAGCTAAGCTCAACGGACAGGCTAAAATTACTGAAAATACAAACTACACCATAGGTATAACCTCCTCAACAGATCAGGATAGCATAACCGCCAACAACTCGGACAATATCGTTTTTTCAGTATCCCAGTCGGTTTATGCTACAGACCATGGTGCAACAGGTGGTTTTACACTCGGAGAGAATCAACCCTTTGGCAACATTTTCAAGGTTAACAAGCCGTCATTTATCAAGGGTATTCAGGTGGGCTGGTCGCCTATCAGCACTATTCCCGAAGCAGAATACCCCATTCCATTCTGGGTAGCAGTTTACCAGCTTGACCCCCTGGATAGCTCCTGTTATTTCCCTGTAAAAACAGGATATTTCGAAAAACAGTACTCCCAGGTGGGCGCTTCAAGCGACTACCCCTTTGACGAACCAATCTACTGCTTACCAGGATTTTCCTACTTTGTTACTGTAACCCAGTTAAGTAGCGCTAGTCTTGGTGTGGGGTGCGATGGCAACAGCTACGGCTCGTTTTGGAAAAGAAATGGAAGCACGTTTAAACCTGAAAAACTGGCAAACCCAACCATTGGCAATGCAGCCATCAGGCTTTACTTCAACAAGCCTATTGAAAATCCCATTGTTACTTTCACAGTAAAGAATGAAAACAATGAGCCCGTGCAAAACGCCAGGGTGTATGTTCGTGAGGTTGATTCAACCCTTATAACGGGGGTTTCAGGCGAAGCATCAATTGAACTTTCCAACGGTACCTACACCTGCAGGCTCGACTCCGCTGGCTTCGCGCCAGTTACCAAGCAGGTAAAGGTCTTTTACCAGGACCTATTCATTGATTTTAAACTCCAAAAAACCTACCAGGCTAAATTCAAGGTGCTGGACGAAGACCTGCTAACTCCAATTGCAGGAGCAGAAATCAACATACTGTCTGAATCAATTGATATTACCTTCCCTGAAGAGCCCTACCTAACCGACCAAAACGGACTGGATAGCCTCCAAATTGCCCCTGGATACTACAACTTTTCCGTCAGGGCTTCCGGATATAACATGAGCAGCCCCGGCTACTTTTTTATCGAACCCAGCGATACCCTGATTGAAGTTTTCATGCAACCCGCAACCACCCACAGCCTAACCCTGCAGGTTATTGATGAAAAGGGAACCTCTCTACCCGGTGCCCAGGTTACAACACTGAACCACGGGGCTAAACTAACTAACGATAATGGTGAAGCATTATTTTCAAACGTTCCTGAAGGGGAAATCTCCTGCATGGTTTATAAGGAAAACTACATCAACAATGTTGCAGGCGTTAACCTAACCTCCGACAGCACTGTTACCGTTTTACTTTATGCTAACCGCTACACCGCTACTTTCTTCGTAACCAGCAAGAACGTGCCTGTTTACAATGCCCAGGTGATTGTTGAGGGGATTGATACTGCTTACACCAGCGCTACAGGGTATGCCAATATCAACCTTATACCATTTGGTAGCAACATTCGCTACTCAGTTAAGCTCAACGGCTACAACACCTACCTTGGAACGTTTAACCTGGAGGATAGAAATATTGTTGTGAATGTACCGCTAACCCTCACCACCATAGAACCCACCAAAACTAACTCGTTTGCAATCTACCCCAACCCTTCAAACGGGAACTTCAGCATAAACCTTGAAGGTAGCTTTAGCGTTGCCATTTACAACTTGGCAGGATACAAGGTTTACCTCAGCAACCACGCCGAGAACTCCCTACAGGTTGACATACACAGCCTGCCTGCAGGTATATACATTGTTAGGGTAACCGGTAAAAACTTTTCAACGGTTGCAAAGATTATCAAGAAGTAAAGCAAATGGCTACGAAAAGCTAAAAGGGCAGCAATGCCCTTTTTTTAGTTTTAGGTATAAAATGTTTCGACCACCCCACATGGGTTGTGCCAGGTATAAGAAAGAATAGCTGTATATTTACATTTTATAACCTTTCCTATCCAAATTTGACAAAAAGAGTTAAAAAACATCACCAATTGGCAATAAATTGTTACAGAAAAGTGAACTTTCTTTTAAGAGTTAATAATTTTGATTAACATTGTGGCATAAAAAGGAACCGTAAAAAGCGCTCATTCTCCAGGTATATTTTGGTATGGCCATATCTTTTACTTACGTAAAACTAGTGAAGATGCAATACCAGCGCACGGAGTAAACGTATGATGGTTTTCTGCATCTAAGAAAGAGCCATGTTGGAGCCAAATGAGATGTAATAGCCAGTAAACATGGAAGCTGCAATGCGATATAAGCCAATACGTTTTTAAACACCGAAAAAACAATACCATCATGAAGGAAACGCCAATACCCCGCGAAATTGTTAAGCAGAAGATTGCTGAATCGAATCTTCCCCGGGTGGGGAGAGGTTCCATTCGTGAAATTGTGCATCTGGTAAACGAGATTGAAAAGGCCTCAGGACAAAAGTTCATCCGGATGGAGATTGGCGATCCCGGACTTCAGCCTGCTGAAATTGGAATTGAAGCCGAGATTAGCGCTCTTCGAAGTGGGGTGGCCTCAAAGTACCCCTTGGTTGATGGGATACCACCTCTAAAGAAGGAGATATCCCGCTTTGTGAAAAACTTCATCAACATTGATGTTGATGAAAGAGGTTGCATTCCCACCGTTGGCTCCATGCAGGGAGGAATGGCGGCATTTCTGATGACTACCCGCTGCAATACCCGAAAAAATACCGTGCTCTTTATCGACCCGGGGTTTCCAGTCCAAAAGCAGCAGCTAAAGGTGCTTGGTATTGACTATGAAACCTTTGATGTGTATAACTTCAGGGGCGATAGGCTGCACGACAAGCTGGAATCGTACCTGAAAAAGGGAAATATTTCCACCATACTCTACTCCAATCCCAACAACCCCTCATGGATATGCTTCACGGAAAAAGAGCTAAGAATAATTGGAGAACTCGCTACTGCCTATGATGCTATAGTTGTAGAAGACCTGGCCTACCTCGGCATGGACTTTAGAAAAGACCTGTCCAAACCTGGTCAACCACCCTACCAGCCCAGTGTGGCCAACTATACCAACAACTGGCTAATGCTGATCTCAAGCTCAAAGATTTTTTCGTATGCCGGACAACGAATTGGATGCATAGTGGTAAGCAATGAACTATACAATCGCCATTTCCCCGACCTTAAACGGTTCTTCTCGTCCGATGAGTTTGGCTACGCCATGATATATGGTGCTGTTTACCCCCTATCGTCGGGTGTTTGCCACTCGGCACAGTATGGATTTGCAGCCATGCTGAAAGCAGCAAATGACGGAGTTTACAATTTTGTCAATGATGTAAGGGAGTACGGCGAAAAAGCCAAAGTCATGAAGAAGCTTTTCACCGACAACGGGTTTAAAATAGTTTACGACAGGGATGAAGGCGAACCGCTTGCCGATGGCTTCTACTTTACCATATCCTACCCCGGGCTAACCGGCGAAGAGCTAATTGAGGAAATGCTCTACTATGGCATTAGTGCCATTTCGCTCCTAATCACCGGAAGCGAACGTTCGGAAGGCTTGCGTGCATGTGTTTCACAAGTGCAGAGAAGCCAGTTTTCGGACTTAGAGTACCGCCTTAAAAAATTTCACGAAGATCATCCAACCAAGTAATATTATAGCAAGCTAACTATTATACAAACACTTTTAAATTTTTCAATGTCATGGCAAAAATAAGAGGAGCAATTGTTGTTGATGTGGAAAGGTGCAAGGGATGCAGCCTTTGTGTTGTAGCCTGCCCTTCGAGCGTCATTGCGCTGGCAAAGGAGGTAAACGGCAAGGGTTACAACTATGCCTACATGGTCAACCCCGATGCATGCACAGGATGTGTTAACTGTGCCATTGTATGTCCCGACACTGTTATTTCAGTTTACAAAGTTAAGGCTGATGCAGTAGCCTAGAGTAGCATTACTTAAAGTTGAAAATACAAATTTCAAAAGAAATGGCAGAACTAAAACTAATGAAGGGGAACGAAGCTATAGCCGAGGCAGCTATCCGATGTGGTTGCGACGGGTATTTTGGCTACCCCATCACCCCTCAATCAGAAATCATGGAAACCCTTATGGCCAGACAGCCGTGGGATGAAACAGGAATGGTGGTGCTTCAGGCAGAGAGCGAGGTGGCATCCATAAACATGGTATATGGAGGTGCCGCTTGTGGAAAAAGAGCCATGACCTCGTCGTCAAGCCCCGGTATAAGCCTAATGCAGGAAGGTATAACCTACATTGCCGGATCTGAGCTGCCCTGTCTAATAGTTAATGTAGTTCGTGGAGGGCCTGGCCTTGGTACCATTCAACCTGCCCAAAGCGACTACTTTCAGGCTGTTAAGGGAGGCGGACATGGCGACTACAAGCTTATTGTTCTGGCTCCGGCCTCAGTCCAGGAAATGTACGATTTTGTAGATTTAGCATTTGAGCTGGCCTTTAAATACCGTAATCCGGCCATGATTCTCTCCGATGGCGTTATTGGCCAAATGATGGAGAAAGTTCAAATAGGCGATTACAAGCCGCGGCTTACTGACGAGGAAGTTGTAAAACGTTATGGTTCGTGGGCAACCACCGGTAAGCCTTCAACCCGTGAGCGCAACATTATCACCTCCCTTGACCTTGATGCCAACAGCCAGGAGCTGTTCAACCTTAAGCTGCTTAAGAAATATGCGGAAATAGAAAAAAATGAAATCCGTTTCGAGGAAATTTCCTGCACCGACGCAGAATACTTGCTGGTTGCTTACGGCTCATCGAGCAGAATATGCCAAAAAACCGTTGATTTGGCCCGTGAAAAGGGAATCAAGGTAGGATTGTTACGACCCATTACCCTTTACCCTTACCCCTATGGAGCCATTCAAAAGCTTGTGCCACAACTAAAGGGAATTTTAGCTGTCGAAATGAGCGCCGGTCAGATGGTGGAGGATGTTCGACTAGCGGTTAACGGGAAAGTCCCTGTTCTCCACTACGGGAGAATGGGTGGTGTAATACCCACCCCAAATGAGGTGTTAAAGGTTCTGGAAGATAAACTTATTAAAGGCTAAAACGATGGACGTTAAGGACATAATCAAAGAGGAAAATTTGGTTTACAGCAAATCAAAAGTTCTCACCGATACAATTATGCACTACTGCCCGGGCTGCACCCATGGTGTTGTGCACAAGGTAATCGCCGAGGTAATTGAAGAGCTGGGCATTCAGGATAAAACCATAGGGGTTTCACCAGTGGGCTGTGCCGTATTTGCCTATAACTACCTCGATATCGACTGGCAGGAAGCTGCTCATGGTAGAGCTCCTGCTCTGGCTACCGCCATTAACCGACTCTACCCCGATAAGTATGTGTTTACCTACCAGGGTGATGGCGATTTAGCTTCCATCGGGACTGCAGAGATAATCCATGCATGCAACCGTGGTGAAAACATAGTAGTAATATTCATCAACAACGGAATATACGGTATGACCGGTGGTCAAATGGCGCCTACTACGCTGATAGACATGCCGACCTCCACCACGCCCTACGGGCGTAAAGTTGACCTTAATGGTTACCCGTTAAAAATTACCGACCTTGTGGCACAGCTGCCCGGTACATGCTTTGTTACCAGACATTCGGCCCACACTCCAGCTGCCGTTAGAAAGCTTAAGAAAGCCGTAACCAAAGCTTTTCAGAATACCCGAAGGAAAAAAGGAGTATCGTTCATCGAAGTTGTTTCAACCTGCAACTCGGGATGGAAGCTTAGCCCTGTTGAATCGAACAACTGGATGGTTGAACACATGTTCCCCTACTATCCGCTGGGCGATATGAAAGATGAGTAACCGGAAACCTATTAAAACACTACGAACATGACAGAAGAAATCATCATAGCCGGATTTGGAGGTCAGGGGGTTCTTTCAATGGGCAAAATTTTGGCCTACTCCGGAATAATGCAGGATCAGGAAGTATCGTGGATGCCATCCTACGGCCCCGAAATGCGAGGAGGAACTGCTAATGTAACCGTTATCCTTAGCGATTCACGAATTAGCTCACCCATTATTCAGGAATTTGACACGGCCATTATCCTCAACCAACAGTCGATGGACAAGTTTGAACCAATGGTTAAACCAGGCGGATTGCTGATTTACGATCCCAACGGGATTACCCGCCATCCGGTTCGTAAGGATATTGCCATTTACCAGGTTGAAGCCGCCGAGGAAGCCGCCAGGACAAAAAATCCAAGAACCTTCAACATGATAGTGCTAGGGGCTTTCCTAAAGGTAAAACCTATTGTTAAACTTGATAATGTGATAAAAGGGTTGGAAAAATCGCTACCCGAACGCCATCACAACCTAATTCCGGTGAATAAGGAGGCTATCCTGAAAGGAATGGAACTAGCAAAAAAATACAGCTAGCTAAAGTTGAATGTTAATGGTATTCTCCACTAAAAGCCCCAGCATTTGGGGCTTTTTTCTAACTCAAATAACGCATATCTCAATTTCGAACTAGCATTTACTTCACTTACCGAACGCAGCTATCAATCCTAATGCTCATAAGGTGAATTAGCAAACCAAAATTTATTTGTCAGCATTAGCAGTGAGCGTTGTGCCATAACCGTAAATCTTGTTTTTTATGATGTAATCCCACACATCATCGGGAACGTATCCGGAAGCATCTACACCATGGGCAATCAGGTGGCGAATTTGAGTTGACGAAATCCCTATTACAGGAGCGTCAATAAGGGTAAAGCGCCCGGAAGGTAAATTTTTAGGATTAAAGGAACCTTCACGGGGATAGACATAAAAATCCCAGCCATTTATCAGGGCGGCGGATTCCTTCCAATCATGGATACCAGCAATGTTATCCGAACCTAAGAGAATCACAAAAGTGCACCCGGGGCTTTCCTGCTCCAGTCTCCTGAGCGTGTCAATTGTGTAGGAGGGTCGGGGCATTCCCATTTCAACATCGCACACCTTCATCCGGGTGTTCTTTTCGGGAATAGCCAGCCTTGTCATGTTAAGGCGATGCTCATCGGCAGCAAGCTCATCAATGCTTTTAAAAGGATTTTGAGGGCTTACAACAAACCAAATCTCATCAAGATCGGAAAATTCAAGAATAAAATCGGCTATAACCAGATGGCCGATGTGGATGGGGTTGTAGGAACCAAAAAATAAGCCTATTTTCATGTCTGGTCAATTTTTATGAAATCCCTGACAATTCTTTCAGCCTCCATAAAAGCCTTCTCTACCTGATTGTTAATTAAAACAACATCAAACTGGCTGGCATACCCAATTTCCTCCTTTGCTTTGTTTAGCCTTAGTGCTAGCGATTCATCGTCTTCGGAGCCTCGTTTTATAAGCCTCTGCTTAAGATCCTCCATAGAGGGGGGCATGACAAACACAGCCAGGGAGCAATCGGGAAATTTCTTTTTCAGGTTCAATCCGCCCTTAACATCCACATCAAACACCACATGATTTCCCTTGTTCCATATTCTATGAATTTCAGACCATAAGGTTCCGTAGAACAAGTTCGGATACACCTCCTCCCATTCAACAAACTCGTTGCCAGCAATACGCTTCTTAAATTCCTCCACCGTGAGGAAATGGTAATCTACTCCGTTAACCTCACCTTTCCTGGGAGGCCGGCTGCATGCCGAAACCGAAAATTCTAACTCGGGAAAGCAATCGAGCAGGTGCTTAACAATGGTTGTTTTGCCCGATCCCGAAGGTGCTGAGAATATAAGTAGCTTGCCATCCATGCCGTTAAGTGAGGAGTAATAGTAGCAAAGTTTAGAAGAATTTACAAACGGTTAAAGAATATTGAGCGATTGCTCCTTGATTTTCTCCAGCTCATCCTTCATTTGCACCACAACTTTCTGAATATCTGAATGGTTGGCCTTAGAACCCATGGTGTTGATTTCCCTCCCCATTTCCTGCGCAATAAAGCCCAGCTTCCTTCCAACCTGCTCATCCAACCCCGCTGTTTCCAGGAAATACTTGCAATGGTTTTTCAACCTTACCTTTTCCTCCGTAATATCGAGCTTTTCAAGGTAATAGATAACCTCCTGCTCAAACCGATCGGAATTAATCTTTACATCATCTTCGAGCGTTTTTAACGCCTCCCGAAGCCTTTTCTTCACATCCTCAATTCGCTGCTTTTCGTAGGGTTCAACCTTTTGAAGCAAATCAAGAATGAGCAAAACCCTGTTTTTAATATCGTTATACAGCACGCTGCCCTCCTGCCTGCGGAAGTTTACAAGACTCTCTACCGCATTGGAGCAAAGTTTTTTAACTGAATTGAGCTCATCCTCACCCACAACATCCTTGCCGTTAACACGAAGCACATCGGGTAACCTTAGAATTGTCTGCACTAGCGATTCGTTTGTAATGTCAATTTCGAACTGACGGGCTATTTCTTTAATCTGCAGCAGGTAGCCTTCAAAAATATCCCTGTTAATTGGGGTAGTTGCCGATTCGGCTGTTTCCTCAAAACTCAGCTGAAAGTCAACCTTTCCCCTGACCAGCTGCTGCGCAATAATGGAACGGATATCCATCTCAATGCCCCTGTAGATGGATGGAATCCTGATGCTTAAATCGAGCTGCTTGCTGTTGAGCGAGCGAATTTCCGCTATAAGTTTTTTACTGCCCAGCTGCATTTCCGCCCTTCCAAAACCCGTCATCGAAACTAGCATAATTCCTGTTTTAATTTGTACAAAGGTAATTTAGAATTATTCATTATAGCCAACCAGCGCACGAAATCATCATTCAAGCTGAAATTCATGTTTTTAACGGCCGGTGCTCCTCTCCAAACACTTTTACCTGGTTTCGATGTAAACTACAGTAAGGCATAATTACCGGTGGAATGCTATCTTTGCACCCGCAAACAATGTAAAAGTAAGGTATATGGCAAACAGAGGGTTGATGGCAATTTTACTGCTTGTTATCTCGAACACCTTTATGACCATGGCATGGTATGGGCATTTGAAATTCAAGGAGCTCAAATGGTTTCAAAATTTTGGTATAGTTGGCATAGTTCTGATCAGCTGGGGTATAGCCCTCTTCGAGTATTTTTTTCAGGTTCCTGCCAACCGTTTAGGTTACAAGGAAAATGGCGGCCCATTTTCACTCCTGGAGCTAAAGGTTATTCAGGAAGTGATTACCCTGCTGGTATTTATAATTTTCACCGTGCTATTCTTCAAAACCGAAAGCATAAGAATAAACCACCTAATCGGCTTTTGCTTTATGGTGCTAGCAGTTTACTTCGTATTCAAAAAGTGATGGGTTGTGCTGGTACTAAAACGAAGAAGGCCTTTCGGCCTTCTTCTCCCCAAACACACGATTTACTGAAAAAACCAACTGGTTTCCATCAAACTACCTAGAAAAAATATACAAACTAACCTCCCAGTAAACTATGGAAACCAAACTGAATAGGACAAATATAATACCAAATTTTTATTGAATGAAATTATAACGAAAATTATTACTACGAAAAAATTGAAAAATTTTTAACGACTGTTGTTTATTATGAACCACACCCTGTATAATTAAAATTTTCAACTTTCCCTTTGCCATTTATCTACTTATACCGGTACTTCGTTTTACGTTTTAGGACATTAATCAAAGAAAAGGCCTTACAGTTTGCCCAAGCTGTAATTATGTAATATCTTTACGCTGATAAGCAAAAATAAATATGGATTCCCTATATATTGAAGCAGAAATAGACTCCCCTGAAGTTTACTTTGACCCCGAAACCAAGATTTTTTCCATTTCGGGCATCTCACACCCCGAGAATGCCAAAGAATTTTACCAGGTTATCATGGAGTGGGTTGACGAGTTTTACGAGTACATGAAAAACAAGAAGCCTTGCAAGATTATAGTGGATATGAACTTTAAATATATCAACTCTTCATCGTACAAGTACCTAAGAGAGCTGCTCATCAAAATGTCTAACTTTAAAAACAGCCACTTTGATATTGAGGTTGTATGGAACTACCAGGAAGAGGATGAAGACCTGCTAACCGAGGGCATTGTTCTTTTCGAATTACCCGAAATAAACCTGCCCTACCGATGTGTATCATACCGTTAGCATAATCGGCCAACTCACAACCCGGCTACATTGCTCTGTGCTGCAATACATTTGACCAAGCCAACATTTTAATGAATGCTGTCAATCATCCATTTATTAAGGATGAAATATAAATGGTCAAAAATCCAATTTTTATACCTTTGTGCTGTTGCAGCCAACCATTTTCATGGGATTTTCAGCCCAATATTTGATTTACCCCGGCAAAAACGAAGTTGAATGAAGGCTGTCAGCCAAATAACAGGGCGATGGGATAGCATGGGGCTCTACCATTTGAAAAATTAAAGAATACAAAGCTTATGGCATTTATAGAGGAACTTTTAGCGAAAGAATCATACACAAAAAGTGAGCTGGTAGAACTCTTGCAGGTTACCGGTGATGGAAGAGCTAAGCTCTTTAGCAAAGCGGCCGGAATAAAAGAAAAGTATCTGGGTAATAAGGTTTACCTCCGTGGACTGGTTGAAATGTCGAATGTATGTCGTAAGAATTGCTTATACTGTGGTATCAGATCGGGTAACCAAAAGGTTAATCGCTACAACCTTACGGACGATGAAATAGTGGATGCGGCAATTTTTGCCTGGAAGAATAAATACGGAAGCATTGCCCTGCAGGCAGGTGAAATTAGCACCCGCGAGTTTGCAACGCGGGTTGAAGGCTTGCTCGGTAAAATTAATGCTGCAACATACGGCGAGCTTGGCATCACCCTTTCCTTAGGTGAACAGGATGAGGACACATACCGACGGTGGTTTCAAAAGGGAGGAATACGCTACCTGCTGCGAATTGAGAGTTCAAATCAGGAGCTCTACAAAAAGCTGCACCCTAACGATAGCCTGCACGATTACAAAACAAGAATAGAGTGTCTTAAAAGCCTCCGTCGGGTTGGCTACCAGGTAGGCTCGGGCGTAATGATCGGGTTGCCATTCCAAACCCTTGAACATCTGGCCGACGACCTTCTCTGGATGCAGGAGATGGACCTCGACATGGTGGGCATGGGCCCCTACGTGGAGCATCCTGATACTCCCCTATTTGAATACCGGGAACAGCTACTACCAATTGCGGAACGTTTCGACCTCTCGCTCAAAATGACGGCGCTAATCAGGGTAATGATGAAGAATATCAACATAGTTGCACCAACCGCCCTACAAGCCATAGATCCTCTTGGAAGGGAAAAAGCCATTAAGGTGGGGGCCAACGTGGTGATGCCCAACATTACTCCAGGAGCATTTCGTAACGACTACAAGCTATACGAGAATAAACCCTGCGTTGACGATGCTGCTGATGATTGCAAAAATTGTCTGGATGCCCGCATACAGCTTGCCGGGCATGAAGTTGGATATGGCGAACATGGCGATTCACCGCACTTCTACCAGAGAAAAAATGCCCAATAAATATAGCTGTATAGGTATTCCGAGGTACCGTGTAATAATCACAAACAAATAAATAATTATCGCTAATCCCAATTGAACAAGAAAATATCAAAATAATATAAATAACTAACATCTAACACTTTATAGATATGAGAACAACAGGTAGAAAGAACATAACCTGCAATAGCCGGGTTGTTTTAGGTGCACTGCTCGTCATACTATCCATTCTGCTGCTATTCAATAATTTCGATATCCTACCGCCGGCCTGGCATTCGTATGTATTTTCATGGCAGACCCTTCTAGCAATAGTGGGGCTGATTCTAATTGTTCCTCAAAACACCAGAGTAACAGGGATAGTTTTGGCAACAGCTGGAATTTTACTTCTGCTTGCTAAAATTTATGTTTTCCCAAATGGCTTAAAAAAGCTATTCTGGCCAGCAATTTTTCTTATCACCGGGGTTTTAATTATAGTAAACAACCGTAAACAGCTTCTACCCGGTAAAGTTGACCAAACCAACAGGAAGGATGACTATGTTGACGACCTGTCAATTTTTGGAGGGTCCGAGCAGCGGTTTAAAACTGATAATTTCATGGGTGGGAGAATTACCAACATATTTGGCGGATCTACAATTGACCTATCGGAATCAAGGCTGGCACCCGGAGCAAGTAACTTAAATGTTCTCTGTATTTTTGGTGGTTCCAAAATAATTGTACCTGCCGGCTGGAAGCTCAGGATAGAGGCAGTTTCAATTTTTGGAGGAATATCTGATAAACGTAAGCAAATCGTTGCCACAGATTATGAAAGTAGCGAGCTGGTTATTACAGGGATAACTCTTTTTGGCGGATGTGATATTAAAAGCTATTTGTAAAGCTTCACCTTTTTGGACTACCGCACACACATAATGATTTTGAAATAAGCCGTAATGAATACGTGGATGGTTCAAATTGTGAGGTAGCTGGTGATTTCTTTTGTGATACTCCTGCTGATCCAAAACTTAATTTTGCCGACGATGTTAATGAGAGTTGTGCATATACAGGGGGCAGGATAGATGCCCATGGCGATGCATATAATCCCGCCACAGACCTAATTATGCCATATGCTCGACATAATTGTAGAACAAGATTTAGCTCAGAGCAGTTAAATTCAGTTAATTACTGGGCAAATCAATCAATTAGAACCTGTTTTTCTCATATGTATGTCTTAGAAAATATAACGTTATCAAGTGATCAATTCATTACACAAGATGTTATTGCATTGAGGAATGTCAAGGTTGTTAGTAATTCCAAAGTTATTCTTAAACCTTGCGCGATTGTTGAAATTTCAGGTGATTCGGAAATATCGCTTGGGTCAACGTTGGATATTGAATAATTAAATAAAGAATTTTAACAAAAAGTTGTGCTATTAATATAGCATAGCTTTTTTGTTAATTTTTGATGTATTGCACCATAATGTATGCTATTTAATTCAATCATATTCTTAATTTTTGCTACTCTTTTTTTTGCCTTTTGGCAATTAACAAAGTCGAATGTTACTTTTAGGTTGGCTTTACTTACTTTAGCATCATTTATATTTTATGGTTGGTGGGATTGGAGATTCCTTTTTCTAATAATATTTAGCGGATTAATCGACTACTTTGCTGCACTTGCAATTACAAGTTTCCCTAGATATAAAAGGTTTTTGTTAGTTTTATCTTTACTTGCAAACATTGGTACTCTTTCATTATTTAAATACTCAGGTTTCATCATAGAAAACATTGATAATTTTTTTGGTACTACTTTAAGTAATCAGATTGACAGTTTTTTCTTAATCACTCCGGTAGGTATTAGTTTTTACACTTTTCAGAGCATGAGCTATACCATTGATGTGTATAAAGGAAATTTAAAGCCTACTAAAAATGTATTACAATTCTTTGCATACCTATCAATGTTCCCTCAATTAGTGGCAGGACCAATTATCCGGGCAAGAGAAATGCTTCCGCAACTTATTGGTCTAAGAAATCCATCAAAGGAAGATAAGTGGGAGGGTTTCCGACTAATAGTGAAAGGTTATTTCAAAAAAATGGTAATTGCTGATAATCTGGCTCCAATAGTGTTTTCAGCATTTAATAGTACAGCGGTTAGCGAAAACTCACTTTTTTTGTGGGGTGGGGTAATTGCTTTTGCCTTCCAAATTTATTGTGATTTTGCTGGTTATAGCGACATAGCCCGAGGACTAGCTCGTTGGATGGGGTATGACTTTCCCGACAACTTCAATCATCCTTACACTGCGACTTCAATAAAAGATTTCTGGTCTAGGTGGCATATTTCATTGACAACATGGTTTCGTGATTACGTTTATATTCCACTAGGTGGCAATCAAGTAAGTAAAATTCGTGGGCATATTAATATGTGGATTACTATGGTTATTTCGGGATTGTGGCATGGTGCTGCTTGGCATTATGTTGTTTGGGGAGCTTTGCATGCTTTTTTTCTTAGTGTTGAAAGAATTTTAAAGTGGCCTAAACGTCAATATAAGAACGAAATTATTCGATTTTCAGCATGGTTCTTTGTGATGTTGCAAGTGTTGGTTGGTTGGGTCTTTTTTAGAGCAAATTCAACCCAACATGCACTTGATATCTTAAAAGGAATGTTTTCTTTTCAAGGCGAATTACTTTTAGGATGGGGTTTTAGTGGTACTGTTTTTATTTTTATAATGATAATTCGCGAA
>DCDD01000096.1 GCA_002316235.1 Bacteroidales bacterium UBA1064 | reverse complement strand
AACTATGCTCATGGTAGCGGAGCTGTCGGTTTCAACTTTTCCCTGAGCCCGACAAGAAAAAATCGCTGCCAGGTGAACAAGTATAAAAAATGCAGATCGCTTCATTAAACTTTTCTAATATGCGTTAAAACGCCCTTGTTGGGGGCGTTTCAACGCATTAGTCCAATACATAAGCTGACTACTTAGCTATATTAGGGAGTTCCAGACCGTAACCCTTTTTCTTGTCCTCTGCTTTAAGCAGAAAAGCAAACACCAACGCCAGAATTCCGAGCGAAGTAAATATCAGCATGGGAATGGTGTAGTTGTAAGTATGGACAGTAAGGCCACTGTCAGTAATTCTCTCTCCGGTTACACAGTACTTGTCGAGCACCCAGCCAATTAAAGCAGGAACGCCCATCAACCCCCAGTTTTGAACCCAAAAAATCAAGGAGTAAGCTGTGCCAAGCTGACGTTCGGGTATAATTTTGGGTACAGATGGCCACATGGCCGAGGGCACCAGCGAAAATCCTATTCCCAGAATGATTATAAGGATGATGGCCACTATCCAGTGAGTAAGGAATGGTAATGAGAAAAAGGAATGAACCAGGATAAGAAGTAGGGCGCCAATCAGCATAATAGTAGCACCTTTCCCCTTTCGGTCGTATAAGTTACCGAAGAGAGGGGTAAGCAGAATTGTTCCGAATGGAAGCATGGCTGGAATGGTGCCGGCAAGATTTTCGCTAATTCCAAACTTATTGACCATAAGGTCCGACGCATATTTAAGGAATGGGAAAACAGCGGAGTAGAAAAGCACACAAAGAATGGCAATATACCACCACCCGCGGTTAGTAATTATTTTGAAAATATCACGAACCTTAAATGCCTCCTCATCGTTCTGCACGTTGTTATCCTTGTCGTAGGCTGCCTGGGAGGCATCAAGTTTTCTATCCATAAAGGTGAAAATAAAGAATGAAATGAAGCCTATGCAAAGCATGATTAGGCAAACCAAAATGGGTTTTGAGACGTGTCCTAGAGATTTTGCTATTGGAACCGATGTGGCTAGTGCCAGAGCAGTTCCCATTCGGGCAGTAGCCATCTCGAGCCCCATGGCAAGTGCAAGTTCTTTCCCCTTAAACCATTTCACAATTATTTTCGAAACGGTTATTCCTGCCACTTCAACGCCAACTCCAAAAACTGCATATCCCAGCGCAGCCATAAAAACCTGAGCTTTCATCGGAAACAACCAGAGTATATTCCATACCTGCCCATCAAGCGAATGGGTTGATACAGCCCAAAACTTAATAGCAGTTCCGGTAATCATCACCGCTGCTGCTCCCAGGCCAGTAACCCTTACCCCCATTTTATCCAGAATAATGCCACCGAAAATCAGCATTAGCAAAAAAACATTAAACCAACCGTAAGCACTGGTAAATATTCCATACTCCGTGCTGTTCCATGTAAGCTGCTCTTCTAGCAAGCCCTTAAGCGGAGCCATTACGTCGGTTAGGTAGTAACCGGTTAGCATTGTAAAAGCAACAAGAGCCAAAGCCGTCCATCGTGCTACTGCAGAGTCACGAAGTGTCTCTCTAATTTTTTCCATTCTCTATAAATTAATTTAATTATTGATTTTTAAGGGTTGAAAAAAATTTCAAACGAACGCAAATAAACTTAAATCCAATCTAAAATCCTATGAGATTGACCAATATTTGAAAATAAAAAACCGTCATGAAAATGATGACGGCTAAAGAGTTTAGGGAATGAAGCAGCTACTGTTTTTCGTAAACCCACATTTCCATAGGATTCTCTATCCTGTTGGAGTTTATCCGGTCAATTTCGTTAAAAGCCTTGCTGTAGGTATTGAAGGCACCAACCGATACTAGATTAAAGCCGTTTGGCGCTTGGAGTATTCGGGTGTTGTTGAACCCCATACCCCTGACTTCCTGCTCCCAGCTAGTGGCGTTGGATGGAACCTTGAAGCTGCCAATAATAACATGAAACCGGTGCTGGTTTTCATATTCTTCTACCTGCCTGATGGAATCCTGGTGTGCCTGCTCCCTTGCCAGAGCGGCCTTCTCAAATTCTATTGCCTTTGCCTTGGCAAGGCTATCTTCCTTTGCTTTCTGCATGGCTTCGGCTTTAGCTTTCTTGCCTTTCTTGGTATATTTTTCAACAAACTTGCATCCGCTTCCTAGCAGGGTCAGCAAAATTAGCACACAGGTAAGTTTTTTCATTTGGAGTTTGGGTTAGTTGTATATTTCAATAGTTGTGCAAGTTAGCAAAAGTTATGCTAAAAATGCAAGTGCAATCCCTTTAAAATTTCCCCGTCCTTCCAATTTTATTCCTAAGGGTTCCGATCCTTCACGTTAAAAAAGTGTGTTAACACAGCTGAAGGGTAAACCGATAGCCCGGCTGGATGGGTTTCTTCCATTTAAAAAATTATAGCTTTACCTACTCAAAAGGGTTACTCCGTGAAAAATCGGGTTGGTAGCTTCCGAAACTCTCGAGGTCCTGAATCCAGCCCCTAAAACCGATTCCCTGAGCAACCTCTACTACCCCCATATATTCCTCCATTGTAACCGTTCTGTTTAGAGGGGACTGGAGCTCCACTCCCACGGGGGGATAGTACTGCGACATCAGCGAGAGGTAAATGCGCGGCGTAAACTCTTCGGCAAGGAATTTGAGTAGCCTAATGCTCTCATCGGCATAGCCGGGAAGCACCAAGTGGCGAATAATCATACCCGATTCGGCCAAACCATCGTTGTCAACCAGCAGCGAGCTCCCCTTCTGACGGTACATCTCGCGAATGGCTTTTGCCGCAACATCCGGGTAGTCTGCCACTCCCGAGTAGCGCAAGCCAAGTTCAGGGTTAACATACTTAAAATCGGGGAGGTAAATATCCACAATTCCCTCAAGCTGCCTGAGGGTTTCAACGCTGTCATAGCCGTTTGAGTTGTAAATAATTCTGGGAGAGTATCCTTCCCTCCTGACTAGCTCCAGAATCTCCAACATCTGAACCACCTGATGCGAAGGCGAAACAAAACCCAACATGCTAATGCCACGGTTAAGCAGCCCACAAATTTCCTCTGCAACCTCATTTACACTCATCTTCCACTCCCGATTCGTAATGGAGTTCCGGCTAATCTGATGGTTCTGGCAGTAGCTGCACTGAAGGTTGCAGTGTGCAAAAAATACGTTGCAAACTCCTTGCTCACCCGAAAGCACCGGTTCCTCTCCCCTATGCACCACAACCGATGAAACCAGAGGAGTATCGGGGGTTTTACAAATACCCCTCACCATACTACGATTTGCCCCACAGCCGTGCGGGCAAAGATTACAACTTAAAAGATTACCATGATCAATCACCTAAATAAATTTTTGCAAATATACGCACTTCCCATTTTTTCTTGTCTCTCAACTCACCTAACCTGGTTGCTTACATTATGATTGTTTTGTGTTCAACATACAGGCTGTTCCGCTTTGTTGTTATTACAATACATTTTTGACCCAACAACCCATTGTAATAATTTCAAGGTTGAAGCCCTCAGGGCATCCTTCTCGTTAATGCAGCTTTAACCAGGCTAATTATTGTTGGCTAGTATCAAACAATTTTATCTATTTGTAAGCAAGATAACCCTTTCGTGTATCCATTTGTAACACGAACAATATACCCCAAAAATACTACGCCCCTTGGTACATTCTCTAAATGGTGTACATTTGCCCTAGGAATCACTAGTTTTACCTGCCTATCTGTCAGAAAACCAGTAGTTTTAGCACACCAAAAAGAAAAATAAATGTAGATGAACAGAATTTTGGATTTAAACTACTATGATAAAGAAAAGGATGTATAATTTTGTAACAAGTTAAATATTAACACATTAAAACATAGTACGGATGAAAACAATCATCAATCTTTTTGAGGAAAGTGTAACGAAATACCCCGATAACGCCTGCATTTGGGAAAAGCTAACCGATAAGTATGAATCATCCTCATATTCTGAGGTACGGAAGGAGGTTTACCGGCTGGCAGCAGGTTTTCTTAGCCTAGGAATAGGGAAAAACGATAAGGTAGCACTGCTCAGTGAGGGTAGAAAGCTGTGGATCACCAGCGAGCTGGCGATTCTTTACACTGGTGCAGTAAACGTCCCCCTGTCGGTTAAGCTGGATGGCAATGATCTGCTTTTCCGTTTGGTTCACTCCGAAACCTCAACCATTATTGTTTCAGGAATACAGGCACCTAAAATAACAAGAATTAAGAAGGAAATACCCAACTTAAAAAGGATAATCTACCTTGATTCGTTGAATCAATACTCCGAAGGTGAAATGGGAATAGAGGAGGTATTCAAGCTTGGCGACACTTTTCTAGCAGAACATCCTGGAAGAGTAGAGGAGGTTTCCTCATCAGTAAAACCTTCCGACTTCGCCAACATCAGCTACACCTCCGGAACTACTGCCGACCCCAAAGGCATTATCCTATCCCATAATAACTATACAGCAAATGTGGAGCAGGCCCTAACCTTAATGGATATTCCTCAAAGCTACAGAACACTCCTCATACTTCCGCTCGACCACTGTTTTGCACATGTTGCAGGTGTTTACGCCTTTATGGCAATGGGAGCTAGCGCTGCAACTGTGCAGGTAGGTAAATCGGCAATAGATACCCTCAAAAATATTCCCATCAATATCAAGGAGATACAACCCAGCTTACTGCTAAGCGTGCCCTCGCTAGCCAAAAATTTCAAAAAAAATATTGAAGTCGGTATTAGGGAAAAAGGGAAATTTACCGAAAAGCTGTTCAACAATGCCCTTAAAGTCTCATACCGGTACAACAAAGAAGGGTGGAATAAAGGAAATAATTTTACATTTATTTACAAGCCTTTAATCTGGATATACGACAAGTTGATATTCAGCAAAGTAAGAGAGGTTTTCGGGGGCCGTTTGGAATTTTTTATTGGTGGTGGAGCGTTACTAGACATGGAGCTCCAGCGCTTTTTCTATGCAATTGGTATTCCCATGATGCAGGGATACGGCCTTTCAGAAGCAACGCCCATTATCAGCTCCAACTCCCTAAAAAGACATAAGCTTGGTTCATCTGGATACCTGGTTAAACCCCTCGATCTTAAAATATGTGATGAATCCGGCAACGAACTTCCTGTTGGCCAAAAGGGTGAAATTGTTGTCCGTGGCGAGAATGTCATGGTTGGCTACTGGAAAAATGAAAAAGCCACTGCCGATACTATACGAAATGGTTGGCTCCACACAGGTGACATGGGGTACATGGATAAAGATGGTTTCCTCTACGTTCTTGGCCGTTTTAAAAGCCTCCTGATTTCGAGCGATGGAGAAAAATACAGCCCCGAGGGCATTGAAGGAGCACTTGAAGAACACTCAAAGTTTATTGAAAATGTTATCCTATATAACAACCAAAATCCTTACACTATAGCGCTGATAGTGCCTTCAAAAGAATCTATTCGGAGAGCTCTAAACGAAAAAGGGATTGATATGAACACTCACGAAGCTGGTATTGAAGCTATCAAGCTAATCAACAATGAAGTGTCCCGATTTAAAACCGGAGGCGACCTTCAAAACTTATTTCCGGAACGCTGGTTGCCTTCGGCATTTTCGATTCTTGAAGAACCATTTACAGAAGATAATGGTTTAATTAACAGCACAATGAAGGTTGTTCGGGGTAAGGTTGAAGAAAAGTATAGGGATAAAATAGAGCATTTATACACTGTGGAAGGAAAAAATATATATAACAACTCAAATATAAGCTCAATGCTTAAAATTATAAGCAACTAGTGCTATTTATATATTATAACCTGAGTTAGCTTGATAAATAAAATTAGTCAGTTAAAATGAACATACACGTATAAAATAAAACTAGAAGATATTTAAACAACCAATCCTAATAATCTAAAGACACATATAAGATTTAAATCCAACTAGGAGAATAAAAAAAGAACGTATATACCGGGGAAACAAATCAAGGTGCTATAATAAAAAAAAGCCCC
>DCDD01000013.1 GCA_002316235.1 Bacteroidales bacterium UBA1064 | reverse complement strand
TCCACCATCACATGGAATACCTTTTTCTGCACCGAGTTGGCTTCTTCCTCCTTGGCCATATTCGATTCTGTGAGGGAGGTAAAGGCTTTGGTTATTTGGTGGGTAATTTCACCCTCGTAAACCAGGGTGATTTCATGAGCTTTCATGGACTTGTAGAAGTCGTAAACAAACTCAAGAAACCCTTTGACATTTTTAGTATCCATAGCCCGTAAAATTATATAATTTACTATCAAATAGCAATGTTAGAATTCGATTCCAATTAAAAGAATATCATCAACTTGCTTTAAATCACCCTTGTATGTATCAAAATCCTGAGAGAAAACCTTGGCCATATCCTGAATGGGGGTTTGTGGGTTGCTGGTTATCAGCTCCCTGATTCTCTGCGAGCTGTACTTCCGCTTGTCTGGTCCACCAACCTGGTCAACTATTCCGTCGGAAAAGAAGAATATCCTATCGCCCGGCTGAATTTGGATGAGGTGGTTTACGAAATCCTCTTCAGCCTTTTTGGGGTGAGGAATCCCACCTATAGCTTTTCGGTTGCCCTTGTACTCAATTAGCTCCCCGTTTCGCATTAGGTAGAGTGGGCGATGGGCTCCAGAATACTGTAGCTCCTTGGTTTTAGGGTTGATTTTGCAGAATGCGATGTCCATACCATCTCGGGCATCAGCATCGGGGCGATCCTGTTTCAGAGTTTTACGAACACCATAGTGAAGTCGGTCAAGAATTTCGCCGGCGGTGTAGGACGAGTCGTGGTCCACCACGTTATTCAGCGTAAAGTATCCGATGAAGGAGAGAAGAGCTCCGGGAACCCCATGCCCTGTGCAGTCCACGGCGGCAATGTATATGTAGTCATCCTTGGTAAAGAACCATGGAAAATCGCCACTTACCACATCGCGGGGGTGGTAGTAAATGAAAGACTTGGGAAGGTACTGCCTGATAATCCTGTTGTTTGGCAGTATGGAGGTTTGAATGCGTTGTGCGTAGTTTATGCTTTCGGTAATCTTACGATTCTTATCGTGGATCTCCATCTGGATGCGCTTGGCCTCGGTGATGTCGTGGCCAACAAAGAGAATGGTTTCCAGCTCGTTCTCGTTGAACTCTGGAATTGCAGCGATGTGCATAATGGTTTCGCCCATTTGGGAGGCAAAAGTGATTTCGGCCTCCACCTTCTCCTTATTTACCTTTATATTTTTAATGGCATCCTTGATAAATCCTGAGAGGGTAGGGCTAATATCCAGGGCGGTAAGGGTCTGGTTAACCAGGTCCCTGTAGCTTATACCCAGGTACTGCTCCACCATGGGGTTGGCATAGAAAAACTGGCCTTGCGTGTTGATGCGCATGATGATATCGGGGGAGTTTTCGGAGAGCGACTGCATCTTGCTACGCATTCGCTCCTCCTTTTCAGCTCTTTTTCGCTCGGTAATATCCCTGGAGTTGATGATGATGCCACCAATAGCTGGATCGTCGAGCAGGTTGCGCCCGGTAACCTCCAGAAAAATTTTCTCCCCATCCTTTTTCATAAAGGTGTACTGGATGGTGATGGCGATGTGGGGATTTTCGATAAGCTGCTGAAACATTTCGTTGAAATCGCTTTCCCCCTTACGGGTTAGCCGGTCGAAGTCCTTACCGCTCATCATTTCTTGTGGGGAGTACCCGAGTATTTTTGTAACCGATGGGCTTATATAGGTCAGCTTTTTTTCGCTGTTGTAGATGGAAATGATTTCGGAGGCATTCTCGAGCAGGGAGTGCAACCGTTTTTGGGCGTTTTCAACCTCTTTTATTTTAGCTTCAAGCTGTTGGTTCGATTTTTCGAGTTCATCGTGCGTTGCACGCATCTCCTCGGCGTTTTGTCGAAGTTCCTCCTCGTTTTCCCGAAGCTCTTGGGTCATTTGCTGAGCTTCCTGGAGCAACCGTTCTGTTTTTTGATTAATACGAAGGTTGAAGATTGTTCGGGCAATTATTTCTCCAACTTCCTTGAGGAATTGGATGGTGAGTTCGGGTATCTCATTTTCGAGGGATGCAAATTCCAGAACGCCTTCAAGTTTCTCATCGGTTATAAGTGGAATTAAAAGAAGGCTCTTGGGCTTTTTATCGCCCAGGATACCCGAGGTAATTGTAATGTAATCGTCAGGAATTTCGGTGCGGTAAATAAAATCCTTTTCGTAGGCGCATTCCCCAATAAGCCCTTGTCCGATACGGAATTCCTGATTGATGTACTTACGCCGGTTATAGGCGTAAGTGGTCATGTTGATGAGGAGTTGTTTTTCCTCATCATAAATGTAGAGGGCTCCCTGAATTATGTTAATGTACTTGATGAGCTTAACCAGCACATCGTAGGATAGCTCGTCAATGTTGTGGTGAAGGCGGAGGATGTAGGAAATTTCTTCTTTCCCCTTGGCAATCCAGCTACGCTCCCATTCCTTCTTTTGGTTGGTAAGGAGGTTGTCGCGCATGATAAGCAGCGACTTGCCCAAAATATCGTCTTCGCTGGCAACTTCAAATGGTGCGTTGTAGTTGCCCTCTCCGATTTTTTTTGCAAAATCGGCATTCTTTTTAATGTCTTCGTCGCGCTGTTTTAACTCCTTTTCCAGCCTAAGGGTCTTACGCATGAAGCGGGTTGATTGAAGCCATGTAATGTAGGCAAATGCGAAAGGAATTAGGTCGGTAATCCACAGCGTTGGGTTGGCAGCATGTTGACGGAATATGTTTTGAAGGCTAAAAGTCAGCCCCGATTTGGAGAAATCGGCTATCCATGCAGCAAAAGAAAAGAGTAGGCCTACAAGAAAGGCTAACGCTATCTTGTTTCGGGTTAGATTTTTTGTTTCTCTTACTGAGGTTAATCTAAAAGATGTCATGCTCCTGCAAATATTAATTATTTTTTGCGGATTATATATTTTTTATGTCCAAGCGCTGTGTTTAAGGTAGGTTTCCGGACGGCTGCTCCAAAGCAACTCTCCAAGTTTACGGCCAAGCCTATCAAAAAGTTCTACCTGCATGGTGTCGAAAGGTTTAAAGGCGGCCAACTCAAAAACGCCGATGGAATTGTTGTCGGGGCTTACAATGGGAGCAATCAGCAGGTGTTTGGGCGAACCCTTTCCTAGTCCGGAGAGTATTGTGATGTAGTTTTCGGGCACCTGATCGAGGTTAAGGATTTGGCGGTTTTTTGCCACCTGTCCGGAAAGGGTTTCGCCTTCCGAATAGGTTACGGGCTCGGATTCGGAAAAGTAGGCATAGCCAGCTTTAAAGGTGAAAAGGTTGGTATCGCCGTCACGGGTATAGAGTACGGCTTGAACTATTTCGTAGTTTCGGGCGATGTTGGATAGAAGTGCTTCCCCAAATTTTTCCAGGTTATCAGTAGGCAGGGTAGGAATAAGACGTGACAGAAGTTTATCATAATCAACAGTTTCCTCTTGGTTTGTAGCATTCGCTTGTTCCTGATTTTTAACCTGTTGAAGGAGCGCAAAGGCTGCCTTTAGCTCCGCTATTTCTGCTTCGAGTTTTGCGGATTTAACCTGAAGGTTGTTGAGTATGGCGTACAGACCGATGCTAATAATGGCGGGGAGGAATAGAAGAACGTAACCTATAGCGGGAAGGCTGCCTCCTGTGTTTTGGAGTGTGTTATGGATTAATCCAAAGGTGATAACTACACCGGCAATAAGCAAAACCAGCAGGAGCAATGGAAGGAGTTTTGATTTTGAGCTAAAGGCCTTCATTTCTTCAAGTTTTAATGGTTTGCAAAAATCTGATTATTTCGCTGGTGTTGTACACATGGTCAACGGGTGTCATTTTTAGGGAGGCCTCTGTCATGGTTCTAACCTGGCACTCGTTGGGGTCCTGAACTATTGCCAGACCGCCCAGATCTTTTATTTTTTTCAGCCCGTAAGCACCATCCCGGTTAGCCCCCGATAGGATAACACCAATGAGTTTATCGCGGTACACCTGGGCGGCAGTTAAAAATGAAAGGTCGATGCTTGGGCGCGAGTGGTTAACAGGGTCCTCAGTGGAAAGGGCTATTTTATTACCAAGTTCAATGAACATGTGGTAGTTTGCCGGGGCCAGGTATGCCTTGCCGGGCTTTATCTGTTCCTTATCATCGGGCTCAATTATGGGAATACCAGACTTTAGCGAGAGCGCTTCAACAAAGCCGCTGCGGACGTGTTTCAGCCTATGTAGGCACAGAAGGACGGGAAGGGGAAAAGATGCAGGTAGGGAATGCAGTATTCGGGTAATTACCTGAAAACTACCTGCTGAACCGCCTATAATTACTGCCTTATACATAGTCATTAAACATTTTTGCGCTTGTAAATTCTTTCGGTTTCATTAAATACGGTAAATTTATTGTTTGCGTTTGTATTTTCCAAAGTTTCTTTTATTCCCAAGGCAAGGAACCCACCAGCCACCAAACTTTCTGCAATTTTTTGTAAAACCCGTTCTTGCAGCAGCTGGTTGTAGTATAAGGCTTGATTGCGGAAAAGGACAAGTTTTACCGCTCCGGGATCCTTGTCTATTATGGGGGTTTGCTTAATAAAGTTCACATCTTTAACCAGTGTGCTATCGAAAAAGTACTTGTTCCCCTCTACTTTGTAGTAGGAGGAGTACTGACTTTTACCGTTCAGCCTAACGTAGTTAGCTTCGTTTATTTCAATATCCTTAGGGTCAAGCTGGCCGCTGGTAATTTTCTGGATGGTGGCATTGGTGAAAACGTTGCTGTAAATCTGAACCTTATCGAGTGCTCCCATTTCCTTCAGGATAATGGTCAATGAGTAAAGCTCCTCGCCGGAATCAAACGAGGCAATCCAAATTCGGGGTTTGGTGGTGGAGTTGCGGATGATTTCGGGTAGAATATCGTCGCGTAGGGTTCGCCAAAAGGAAGGATCGCGAAACATTTCGGTGGTGTCGATATTGACCTCATTTAGGAACTGGTCAAAAAAGGTTGGGTTGCCCTTTAGCTTGCCAATTAGCCCGTCGGCATCCTTTAGGCCGTTGTTTGAGATTATCTGCTCAAGCCTTCGTTTAAACGAGGTTAGAGCGTAATCTCTAAAGTCGTAGCCATAGTCATCCAGAAGCGTTTTAATAACGTTACGGGTTTCTACTATGCCAATTTCATACTGCATCATTGTCAAGCGTCATTTCAAAAGTGAAAAATTAACTCTATTCCAGTTTAACTTGTTCATCATTTAGAGTGTGCCAAATTCAAGGTGAATTAAAAAATGTTGAAATCCAGAGGCGAATGGCTAACTCGATTAATCATGAATGTGTTATGTCATAGGTTTTTGGGTTTGTTCTTCATCTGTTCAATTATTTTTGTCAGCTCTGCTTCCTTATTCTTGTTTTCGGTTATATCGAACCCGATGTTGATTATCTTGTAAAGTTTCCCACTTTCGTCCATTACGGGGGTAAAGTTTTCAAGCACCCATTTGACTTCCCCCTTGACGGTAAGGGAAAACTCCCGCTGCTGCTTTTTCCCATTCAGGATGTTGTCCCAGAATTTTTTATACTCAGCCGGTCGATGCTTGGCCGAGTAGTCAATGTCATGGAGGAATTTTCCCTCGATATCTTCCTTCTTATCGCCCAGCACCTCGACGTTTTTATTGTTGATGTAGGTTATCAATCCGTCGGGTTCGATAATTGAAACCAGGCAGTTTTGGTCTAGCGCCTCCAGCAGGGTGCTCATATCCTTCTGTCGCTGGGCCGATAGCTCCTGTTCCTTCTCCAGCTGTTTCAGGTTTTGTTCAATCTCTTCGGCTTGGCGTTGGGCTTTAATCTCCAGCTGCTTCATTTCGGTGATGTCCTGACCAATAAGCAGAACTTTGGTTATAGCTCCAGCGGGGTCCAACTCGGGCGATACGGTAACCATAAGGTAGTGGCTGTTGCCGTTTCGGTTGAGCACATGAATAGTTTCTGTAATGGTTTGTCCAGCCCTAACTTTTTTCCATGATATTTGAAAATCGGTGCGTTGTTCGGGGTTAACGATGTCGGCAAGCATTTTTCCTTCAAGCTCGGTTTTGGAGTACCCAAGGGTTTCCACAAAATTTTGGTTGGAGTCTGCTATGTAGCCTTCTTCGGAAAGGGTAAGAGAAAGTAGCGACTGGTTAATGGTATTGGTAATGAGCTCCAACTCAATGTTTTTTCGTAGCATTTCCTCCTGGGTGGCCTGCATTTCCTCCATGTTTTGGCGCATCTCTTCCTCTTGTGCGGCCATCTCCTCCCTTTGCTGTTGCGATTGCTCAAGAAGCATGTTGGTTCGTATGCTGTTTTTAACGGCAAAGAGGGTTGAAGCGATGCTCTCGCCTATTTTTTCAACAAACTCAATTTCGTAAGGTTTAAATTCCCTGAATGAGGCCACCTCAACTACTCCAAAAATTTCATCCTCAAGTTTAAGTGGAACGATTAGCAGTGCGGTAGGGGTGGCCTCTCCTAGGCCGGAAGTTATGGCAATGTAGTCAGCAGGTATCTCCTTGAGGTAGATGGTCTTTTTCTCAAGAGCGCAGGCACCAACAAGTCCTTCGCCAAGGGGGATGGTTTTACTGATGAATTTTTTCCGGTTATAGGCAAATGCAGAAAGCATCTCGAGGTGCTTGTCGTTTTCTGAATCGTTGTAAATGAAAATGCCCCCCTGGTTTGCCTCGAGGTAGTTGACCAGATTTTGAATGATGCTGTCGGCCAATAGGGTTAGGTTGTTGTTGTTTTGACGCAGGATATCTCCAAACTTTGCAAGACCTTCGTTTACCCAGCCCCGGATGTAGTCTTCCTCCTTTCTGCGCTGTTCTTCCTCCAGGGCATGCTTCAGGTTTGATTGGATATCAAGCAGGGCGTTGCCAAGTTCATCCTTGCTGCTCAGAGGTTGGAAGGTGTGCTCCAGCTGGTTCTGTCCAATTTGATGTGCAAAGCTGGTTGTTGACTTTAGCCCTTCCATAAGCTGGTTTAGCGAGGTAACCATTTCACCAAGCTCATCCTTTGATGTTATTTTGATGGGGTTTGGAATGTCGCCTTTTGCCAGCTGGCGGAGCTTTATGTTCACCAGGTTTATAATGCGTATGATGGGTTTAAGGAGTAAAGGAATTGCAAAGGCTGTTAGAAGGGACGCCAGAATGATAAATACTATAATTGCCATGCGGTTGGATTTCATTGGAGCCAAGGCTTCGTTCATACTGACCGAGATGGCAATGTAGGCATTGTAGGGCTTATAGAACTTGTAGCATAGCAACCGCTTCTCGGGTTTGTTTCCTGAATAATCGTCATAATATATGTAGCCGTCGGTGCTTTTGCTCTTTCTAATCTGGGCAGTTGCAGCAGAGGGAAGTCTTTGCCCTTGAAGTGTTGTGTGAAGCAGGTAAACGCCATTGGTTGAGATAATGGCGGGGTAATCGGTACTATAGTAGGCTGGCGAGAGGAAGTAAGTCCTGAGCTCGAAAATATCATCGGAGGATAGGCCGCTTCCTGTTTTTGCTTCCACCATATCGACAATTTGTATCAGCTTGTCTATGTACACTCCTTCCTGAATTCGTATGCTTTCCCTAACCCTATTTTTTGACAGGTAGTTCAGCGTTACTCCGGAAGCGGAAAACAACAGGATCATCAGTGGAACGATAATGAGCTGAATACGTTGTGAAATTTTCATTTCATGTAGAATTTAAAGTTACAATTCGTTACATTTTTCCCTAAAAGCTTACTTAACGTGATGATAAGTTTTCCACCAGCTTGCCTCTGACCAAAAAAAAGTATTCTACATAGTACGTTGCCAATTGTGCAATCAGCGGTGTTGAAATTGTCGGTATCAAAAGGTTGCTTCATAACTATTTTTTCACATAGCTTTGTCCAAGTTTTTCAAACTTAGTGGCCCAGGGGCCAAGTATGGTCTCGTGCATTCCAAGCAGCAGCACTCCCTTGGGGTAAAGGTTTGAGTGAAATAGTTCAAATACCTTGTTCTGAAGGGAGTAGTTGAAGTAGATAATCACATTTCTGCAAAGGATGAGGTCGAACTTGGCAAAGAAAATATTCCCGTCGGTTACCAGGTCGTGCTTACGGAAAATTGGTTTTTCCGACAGGAATTTGTTCATGGTTATGGTATCCTTTACCTTGTCAATTTCAAAGTACTTTTCGTAGGGAACCTCGTTGTACTCTTCAAAGTTCAAGGGGTTTTGCTTGATCACCTTGTCGAAGTTGTCCAGGTAGCCCAGGTTGAAACGGTACTTGTAAACCCCCTGTTTTGCAGCATCCAGCACGTCAATATTTATATCGGTGGCAAAAATTTTAGCCTGTTCCAACATACCCATTTCGTTGAGCAGTATCATCATGGAGTAAACCTCTTGCCCGGTGGAGCAACCAGCATGCCAAATGTTTATGGTTTTGTTGTTTCTAAAGCGCGGGAGTATTCGGGAGCGTAAGAGGTGCCACACCGGGGGATCGCGAAAAAGCTCTGTGGTATTCACGGTAACTTCCTTTACCACTTTTTCAATGAATGCCCTGTCGTTTTTAAGGTTGGCGATTAGGCTGAATATATCCAGGTTGTAATCCTCCAGAATTTTCTGCAAGCGCCGCTTCAGCGATTTATCCGAGTACTCGGAAAAATCGTACTTTGATACATTTTTAAGCGTAGCGATAAAGAATTGCAAATCCTGATCGGTTACCTGCATGTGTTTCAACTTAATAACTCCATTTTTGGTAAAAACGTTTTAGTACGCCTGCCAAACTGCATCCCTTTTTCCCTGTTAAAGGTAAGTATAGTTTGTAAATTGACAAAGCGTCGTGAAAGTTATAGCGATTTGAATAAATTCCAAAAATACGAAGAAGAGGGGAAACAGCTACTTTGACAAACGACTGATTTTTAAATTTCATGTTGCCATACCTGTTGACCAAGGCAACATGGAGTTATAGGATTTGTTAGAATTTTGGTTTGAATTCTTGATAGCTGTTTGTGATAAGGAGTCCAACTAGTTACTTAACCGGTTAGTTGCTGTTTTTGATTAACGTCAAGCCCGTGCGGCTGCATTTGGTTAATGTATTATGGATTGCCTATTAACCTAAACTCAAGGGTTACCGGGTTATGATCGGAATTCTTGAAAGCCATGTTGGCTGTCTGGCAGCGCTGAACACTCACGTTGGGTGAAACCAAAAAGAAATCGAGAATACACGTATTGGTGCGGCCTGGAGTGTAGGGTTCGTTTAAGTACCGGTTGGTGGGGCACGAAGGGTCAAATACCCATGACCAGTCTTTAGGCATAAAGCTACTGTCTATACCGGTTAGCATGAACGAAGAGTTGCTGCTACCTACAACAAGTTCAGCATATGGTGCTCCAGGCGGAAGCTGGTTCCAATCGCCACCGGCCACCACGTAGTTGCCCTTGTAGTACTCGCTTAGTAAAATTTCTTGCAGGAAATCCATTTCCTGTTGTTTAAGTGCGCCATTGTCGAATGCGGAGTTATGAGTATTGACGAGAACAAAATCCTTACCATTGCTTGTGGGGTAGCGGTTCACTACCATGCAACGCCGCAGGTTGAAGAGCCTGTTTGGCCAGGGGAATGCCCCAGGATACGCATACCTTATCGTTTCCTTAGGGTTAAACTTGCTGAAGGTTACAATGCCCGACTGCACCTTTCCCATAGGGTTTTTAAGGGGTACGGGAACAAAATTAACCCGATAGTTAATGCCTATAGAGTACGGGTATTCTAAAGTTCTTGAAATTTCCTCCAGCTCGTTTATTCCGTACGAGCGATGGGAGTTAATATCAACTTCCTGAAGCAGGATGAAGTCGTTGATTTTTTCACCGCCTAGGGTTTTCTCAATTGCGGTTAAATTCTCGGTTGTTCGTTCACGCGTATCCCGCATTTTTCCCCCTCCATCCATAAAGAAGTCCATGTTGCTGCCTAATCCTGCATAGCCTATATTCCAAGTTAGTGCCGCCAGGGTGGAATCGAATGGAATTGTATCGGGCTTGTCCGACTGCCAAAGCACAACCCTACTTTCTGGCTCGAAGTAGGTGATTGAGGAGTAGAGGAGGAAGAAAACAAGAAAAATTATGAGAAAACTCCCTACTTTCCCGATTGTTTTTAGTATTCTACCAAACATTTTAAGGCAAAATTACTTAAAGGTGTAAAGTTACTATATTTCAACCTCTACATCAATGTAGATTTTGCGTGTAAGCTATTAATACCTATATTTGAAAAGTTTTTGGATGAAAAACCTATGAAGTTTGGAGTAGTAATTTTTCCCGGGTCAAACTGTGATCGTGACACCATTTACGTGCTGCGCGAGGTGCTTGAGCAAGAAGTGGTTACTCTATGGCACAAGGAAACCGATTTTGATGCCGATGTTGATGCAGTTATACTTCCCGGTGGTTTTTCGTATGGCGATTACCTACGTTCAGGAGCTTTGGCCAGGTTTTCGCCAATAATGACCCGAATTGCCGAGTTTGCAAGCAATGGGGGCTATGTTTTTGGGATTTGCAACGGTTTTCAGATACTCTGTGAAGCAGAATTACTACCGGGTGCTTTGTTACATAATGCAAGCCGTCAGTTTGTATGCAAGAATGTATACATCGCTCCCGACAGCAAAATTGCACCCCCTACTGCATTTCTTCCCAAGGGGCGAGTCTTTAAAATCCCAATTGCCCATGGCGAAGGCCGCTACTTTGCCGACAGGGAAACACTTGCCCGTATGCGGGTGAACGGGCAGATTATTTTTCGCTACTGCGACGAAACCGGGGTTATCTCCGAATTGGCAAATCCTAATGGCTCGGTTGAAAACATTGCTGGTGTTTGCAACGAACGCAAGAACGTTTTTGGGATGATGCCTCATCCCGAAAGGGCCTCGGACGACGAGCTTGGTAACACCGATGGCCGCCTTATCTTCGAATCAATAATTAAGTTCATTCAAGGTAACGGCTAGCCTGGAAATTTGATAATTCCTCCATTTTTGTTACAACCCGGCAGTCCCTCTTTCAGACCGAGATGGAAGGTTTGTTTACCCCACAACAATAGTTTACCGCCACAAACGTTTTTAGCATACAATATCTTTTTGAACTGTGGCTGTTCTTAACGGTTTCCTACCATCTTATGGTTGTTTGATGGAATAAAAGTTTACTGTTTGTTGGACAGCTGAATTGTTGCTAAGCTCGTGGCTGCCCTGGAGGGCAATTCAACTTTTATTGCTAATATTGTGGGCTATATAAATTTCAACATTCCGTTTAATTCAACTCGGCATACTTTGCTTTTGATTGGGGAAACAGCTGGTACTATGCGCTTATTGACCAGAAACATGGCAGCTTGCATGCTGACTTTAGTTCTTGCTTCTTGCTCAACCCAGAAAAATACCTTTATGAGCAGGAATTACCATAACCTTACCTCCTACTACAACTATTACTATAACGCATACGATAGCTACCGTAACGGCGAGAGGCGAGTTTACAAGGATTTTAAGTATAACTACACGCTTCCCCTTCCCATGTTGCTGTTTGGAGAGCGTGGTGTTAGCGATATGGTTTCCTCCGACATGGAGCGAACCCTGAACAAATGCACAGCATTACTTGCCAAGCACTCAATAACTGTAAAGCCTAAACGTAAAAACGGTTCACTTTCGTCCAAGGAAAAGGAATTTTATAATCGGTACGAGTATGTTAGGTGGGCACAGGAATCATGGCTTTTGGTTGGCAAGGCACATACGTGGAAGGGCGACCTGTCCAAAGCCCAAATGGCCTTTGAGTATGTTATCCGGCAGTTCCCAAACACTACAACATGGTACGAGGCTCAGGTATGGCTAGCCAGGGTTGAAATTTTGAACGGTGACTTTATTAGCGCTGGTGATAGGCTAAAGTCTGTTGATGCAAAAAGACGAAAACCTACAGATAGGCAGTTTAACCACCTGCTATCATCAACATGGGCATTCTACTATCTAAAACAGCATAATAGCAACGAGGCCATTCCTTTCATTAAACGTGCAGCTGAGTTTACAAATTATAAAGCCGAACGGCTTCGTTATACCTACCTGCTAGCTCAGCTGCAGCAGCAGCTTGGCAACACTACCGAAGCTATAGAACTTTACGACAGGGTGATGCGGATGGGGCCACCCTACGAAATGGCATTTAGCATACGAATTCAACTGATTGCCCTTAGCAACATGAAGGGTGAAGACCTCAAACGTGAGCTCCTGAAGCTTGCCTCGGATGAAAAGAACAAGGATTATCTCGATCAGCTTTACTACACGCTGGGTAACATGGAAAAGCAGGAAGGCAACATGGATAAAGCTATTGAGTACTACCTGCTTTCTGCCAGGTTGAGCACCACTAACGATAACCAGAAAGGCATGTCGTACCTGGTGCTGGCCGACCACTACTTTCAGAAATCGGAGTATGCCAAGGCACAAGCCTACTACGACAGTTCATTCAACTCCTTGGATGCAAGTTTCCCCGGATACGCACAGCTGGAAACCAAAACCCGGTTTCTAACCAATCTGGTTGAAAACCTGAACATTGTTAGCACCGAGGACAGCCTTCAACGGGTTGCAGCTATGTCTCCAAAAGACAGGGATGCACTTATTGCCTCCATCATTGGTAAACTTCAGGAGGAGGAGCAGAAGCTAAAGGCCCAGGAACAGGCCGATCAGATGCAGTCGCAAATCTACATGCAGAACCAACGATTCAGAAGCAACTCCGAGCCTCAAGGCGGGAAATGGTACTTTTATAATCCCGCCTCGCTTAGCTATGGGCAATCGGAATTCCAGATGAAATGGGGCAAGCGTAAGCTAGAGGATAACTGGCGCAGAAAGAATAAAGGGGTTTCTGACTTCGAAAACATTGCCTCTGGCGGCTTACCATCCGATTCTGCAGCAAATCCTCAGAAACAACTTTCAAACACCTCGCCAGAGTTCTACCTGGTTAACCTTCCCTTTACCGATTCGCTCAAACAAATTTCGAACCAGAAAATCCTTACCGCCATGATGAGGATTGCGGAAATTTACCAGACAGACCTCAACGACAGCAAGGCCGCCAAAGAATCGTACAAAAAGCTATCCGAGCGTTTCCCCGATGCTTCCGAAGCAGCTACGGCTATCTACAGGATGTATAGAATTGCAGCTGATGAGGGCAATAGTGTTGAAGCCGAAGGCTACAAAATCGCGCTACTTTCCCGCTTCCCTTCAAGCCCTTATGCGCTAATACTTTCAAACCCCGAGTATATTAAGGAGCTAACGGTGAAAGAAAACGAAGCCAACAGCATTTATGAAACGGCTTACGGTCTTTACCTTCAGGGCAATTTCAGCGAAGCTGCCAAAACGCTAAAATCGGGGATGGGGAAGGTTAAAGGTACCGATATGGAGCCAAAATACTTGCTACTTGATGCTCTCTGCCAGTCAAAGACTGGCGACTTGAGAACTTTTAAGGAGTCGCTTGAGCAAGTTGCCCTGACTTTCCCCAAGAGCGAACAGGGGCAGGTTGCCCAGAATTTGTTGACCTACCTTGAACAGAGAGACCTCCAGCTTTCTACAGGAAAGGTTAGCATTGACGTGCCGGTAGTTTCGGTTAGCTCCGACAGCATAAGCACATCCATTTACACCAAACCCGAGGGAGAACATGCTTTTGTTCTGCTTGTTCCTAAACGCACCAACATTAACCAGTTAAAATTCAACATTATAACATTTAATGTGGATAATTTTATTGAGATGGATCTGGCTTTAAACAGCGTACCGCTAAACGACTTTGTCGAGGTGGTAAGTGTTACCGGGTTTCAGAGTGCCGATATTGCCCTAAGCTACTACAAGCTGATTACGCGGGATGAAAAGGTGTTTGCCGATTTTAACCGTGCCGAATTTCAAGCTTTCCTTTTTAGCACCGAGAACTTTAATCGGTTCATGAACGATAAGTCTATCCCAGACTATTCCAGATTTTTTAAAGAAAACTACAGTGTTGACAACTAACAAAATGCTATGGCAACACCAGCATCTATACTTTGGGTTGATGACGAAATAGACCTATTGGGTTCACATATAATCTTTCTCGAACAGCGGGGTTACCATGTGCAGAAGGCCATCAATGGGGTGGATGCCATTGAGCTGGTTCGTAACAATGTTTTCGACATTGTTTTCCTCGATGAAAATATGCCCGGGCTAAGCGGGCTCGAAACACTTACACAAATTAAGGAGCTAAAACCCCACCTTCCGGTGGTAATGGTTACCAAAAGCGAGGAGGAGAACATAATGGACATGGCGGTTGGCTCTCAAATTGCCGACTACCTGATTAAACCAGTTAATCCCAACCAGATACTCCTTTCCATTAAGAAGCACGTGCATGGTAAAACGCTGGTTAGCGCTAAGCAAACTTCCGATTATGGGGTTGAATTTAGCCAGCTGAGCGAGCAAATTGCTGCTGCTCAAAGCTACTCCGATTGGGTTGAGCTCTACCGTAGGCTTAGCGCTTGGCAGCTAAGAATTTCTGACAATAGTGAGCCAAACCTAAGGCAGATGCTTGATATGCAGATGGCCGAAGCTAACCAGCTATTTTCTCGGTACGTGCGAAGTAGCTACATTGGCTGGTTTAAGGGTAACCAGGACGATAAACCACTATTATCTCCCAACCTCCTTCGCAGCAAGGTTTTTCCGTTATTAGATTCCGGCGAAAAGGTCCTCCTGGTTCTTATTGATAACCTTCGCTACGACCAGTGGAAGGCTATTGAACCCCTGCTGGCCGACGAGTGGAGGGTAGAGTCGGATGATGTTTACTTCAGCATCCTGCCCACTGCTACCCAGTATGCCCGGAATGCCATTTTTGCGGGGTTGATGCCTCTGGAAATACAGCAAATGTTTCCCGATATTTGGATTTCCGACGATGATGATGAGGGGAAAAACAACTATGAGCTCC
>DCDD01000019.1 GCA_002316235.1 Bacteroidales bacterium UBA1064 | reverse complement strand
CACTATTTCGCAGATGTTGGGATCCGGGTACAAAAAAAATTGAGATAGCCATGGTCGTTGGGGTTGACAAGAGCACCGTTACCCGGAAAATTAAGCGTAACGCAGACGGGCGCAATGGCGTTTACCGGTATGGGTTAGCCCGGCACAAGGCCGAGGATCGCAGGCGGACAAAGCCACATGCGGTGGTGCTCACCCCCGAGGTAGCAGCCTACATTGAGCGGCGGCTTAGCCATTCGATGGCTGCCCGAGCAGACTTCAGAATGAGCGAAGCTGGAGGGCATTGGCTTGCATGTCCACCACTACCATGTTTAACAAAAGAGTTGCATTTGCAGCTTAAATCTACCTTCCATAAAATTGTTAAGGTACGAAAAAATTGAAAAAGGAATATTCTTTTCTGTTGATTTCCAACAAGTTGTTTTGCTTCTTTTAAAGGAAAGATGTGCCGGAATAGTTTGGAGAAGCAAAAAAAATGGCAAACTTTGCTGCCGGAATTCACCAAAGTTGACCAATCAAATGAAAACAATCCATACGCTAAAGACCTGTTCTGAAGTTGAGCAGAGCCTTTGGAGCACCAGGGAAAATGGCAAATCAATCGGGTTTGTACCAACCATGGGGGCACTTCATGGGGGCCACATATCGCTGGTGGAACGCGCAGCTTCCGAAAATGATGTGGTGGTGGTAAGCATTTTCGTCAACCCCACGCAGTTCAACAATCCAAACGACCTGGTAAGCTACCCGCGAACTCCAGAAAAGGATTTAGAACTACTTGAGAAAACGGGGGTTGATTACGTGTTTATGCCCTCCGAGACTGAAATCTACCCCCAACCCGATACCCGCACGTTTAACTTCGGACAACTCGATAAGGTGATGGAGGGCGCTCACAGGCCTGGCCACTTCAATGGAGTTGCACAGGTGGTTAGCAGGCTTTTCGATATTGTAAAGCCAAACCGGGCTTACTTTGGGCAAAAGGATTACCAGCAGCTGGTCATCATCAGGCAGCTGGTTAGAATGCTGGGACTCAGCATTGACATTATTGCATGCCCCATAGTCCGTGAAGCCGACGGCTTGGCCATGAGCAGTCGTAACCTTCTTCTGTCACCAGAATGCAGGGCTAGCGCACCGTTAATTCACAGAACCCTTGTTGAGGCCTGTAACCAAATTGAGCAAATGAACGTTAAAGATATGATTGGGTGGGTAGAAGCACGGGTAAACCAGGATAAAAACCTTAGGGTGGAGTACTTTGAGATTTCAAATGCCGAAACACTGGAGCCCGTAAGCAGCTGGACTGACGCTGAGAACATTATTGGATGTATTGCTGTTTGGGCGGGTAGCGTTAGGCTGATAGATAACATTTTTCTCAAACACTCAACAAAGGGGTAGCTATGTTGATAGAAGTAGTAAAATCGAAAATTCACCGGGTAACCATAACCGAGGCAAACCTGAACTATATTGGGAGCATAACCATTGATGAGGACTTAATGGATGCTGCAAACCTGATCGAAAACGAAAAGGTACAGGTGGTAAACGTGAACAACGGGGAGCGGCTCGACACGTATATTATTAAAGGCGAAAGGGGATCGGGGCAGGTGTGCCTGAACGGCCCTGCGGCCCGCAAGTGCGTTACCGGCGATGTGGTTATCATTATGTCGTACGCCACCATGGATTTTGAGGAAGCCAAGCACTTTTCTCCTACCGTTGTGTTTCCCGATACTGCAACTAATAAGCTTGTTTAACACTTAACCCGTTCGCCTTGAAAGTTTTCCCTTCCCGTCGAATCGTTAACTTTTTCATCTTCTTTCTACTCTCCATATTGCTGCTCTACCTTGCCTTCCGCAAGGTTGACTTTTCCCATGTTGCACAGGGATTTAGAAACGTAAGCTACTTATGGATTTTCCTTTCGCTACTGGTTGGATTGGCATCCCATGCGCTACGGGCTGTCCGTTGGAGCATTCTTGTTGAACCTCTTGGGAAAAAACCTTCATTCCTGAACATGTTTAGCGCCGTGATGGTGGGGTATATTGCAAACCTAGCACTCCCACGGGTAGGGGAAGTAGCAAAATGCGGAAGTGTTAGCAGAACCGATGGTATTCGCTTTGAATCGTTGGTTGGAACGGTGGTGGTGGAACGCGCAATGGACCTGGTAATGCTGCTGCTAGCAACGATTACGGTGGTAGCGTTGAAATTTGATTTTTTTGGAAAGTTTATCATTTCACGAATTTTTCACCCGTTAAGGGATCGGGCGCTCCAGCTCAACGGTTACCAGCTGGCTGCAGTTCTGGTTGTTGTGGTTGCCTTCATACTTTTCGTCAGGCTAATTCTACGGAGTGAAATTTTTGGCAGTAAAATCAGCCTCAAAATTCGATCCATCTGGAACGGCACCGTTGATGGAGTTAAATCAATAGCCCACACCAACAAGCTGGGCCAATTCCTTGTACTTTCGGTAGTCATGTGGCTATGCTACTGGGTAATGACATGGTTGCTGCTTTACTCAACCCCCATAACTGCAAATCTTACCGTATGGGACGGTTTATTCATAATGGTTATAGGCTCGTATGGCATGGTAGTTCCAGTACAGGGAGGATTTGGAGCATACCATATCATTACCGCCATTGCCCTTGGTATCTTTGGAATCACCTACGACGACGGGTTGGTGTTTGCCATTATTTCACACGAATCACAAACCTTTCTTGTTATACTGGGCGGCATCCTGGCCTTAATCTACGTTTACATAATTCAAAGGCCGGACAAACCAAAACCCCAATCCCTGTAAAATCATTAGTAGGCAAGAAGCTTATAGCAACTCGATGCCAGGTTGACTATTAGCATTACTTTACCTTTACTGGCGATGCTAAACTTTTTTGAAAATCCAATTTTTTAGAGAATCCTGCTCCCCCTGACCATAGCAGATTTTAATATACCTAAAACTAACGTCATCATGCTAAAATTTGCTATGTTTGTACAAATACAACATTGGCTAAGAGTGAATCATACACAGCTAAAACCATACCCAGATGAACAGCGAAGTGATAGAAAAGAAAATCCTTGAGGATGTGGAGCTTGACCGTATGCTTGCCTACTGGAAGTTTAGAGATAGAAGCGTGGTGGCCCTTTACGGGAGTTTTGACGTGCTTCATCCCGGAACATTTGAGCTTATTACCTATGCTGCCGAGCACGGGCATGAGCTGGTTGTTGGCATTAAACCCGATGGGGAGATGAAAAAGGAAAAAGGGGATAAGTTCCCTGTTTTCGGGCAGAACAAAAGAGCGTTGGTAGTAGCCTCCAACCAGCTGGTTTCTGCAGTTTATATTTGCCAAAACGGCATTGAAGATTTTCTCCGAAGGGTAAAACCTTCGCTTGCAGTATGTTGCCATCATGCATCCTCCACCGATAAGGATAAACTTGAAGTAGTAAAGGAGTGGGGTGGTAAGTACAAAATTTTCACACAAAGCACCACCAGCGTTGAGGATATCATCACCAAGCTATGCTAGATTGTAAACGTGGCATAGCACCCATTCATGGTAAGCCAGCTTTTGCGTGGCGGATGGGGAATTGGTATTTAAGATGGATATTGGACTTATAGGTGCATGATATAGCTATCATTAAATCTACTTTTTAGGCGCTAGCTCTTCAACATTGTTAACAATTAATTGCTTGCGAGATAACGTGCGCTATAAGCTAGGCGAGTAATGGCAAAGACAAAAAGTGTTTACGTTTGTCAGAACTGCGGGGCAGAATCGGTGAAGTGGCTTGGCCGCTGCCCCTCATGTGGAGAGTGGAATACCTATGTGGAGGAAAGAATTACCAAGGAAACCTCCAGCAGGCCAGGGCTGGTAAACGTATCACGGAACGCTATCCCTACTCCCATCAGGGAAATTGATTCGGACAACGAGTTACGGGTTGACACCAAAATTGGAGAGCTAAACCGCATACTGGGCGGGGGAATTGTACCCGGTTCGGTTATTCTGCTGGGCGGGGAGCCTGGTATTGGAAAATCAACACTCGCCCTTCAGCTGGCACTAGGCCTAAAAAGTCAAAAAGTGCTCTACATATCGGGGGAGGAAAGCGCCCGCCAGGTTAAGCTACGCGCCGACCGTATTAATCACGACAGCCAGGACTGCCTTATACTCAACGAAACGCTGTTGGAAAATATACTCACCCAAACCGAAAGGGTATGCCCCGAGTTGGTGGTAATAGACTCCATTCAAACACTCTACACCGATACCATTGAATCGTCGCCAGGCAGTGTTTCGCAGGTGCGTGAAACGGCGGCTGCCCTGCTCAGATATGCAAAAACATCGGGGACTCCGGTTATCCTTATAGGCCACATCACCAAGGATGGGAGCATTGCCGGCCCTAAGGTACTGGAGCATATTGTGGATGTGGTGCTGCAGTTTGAAGGCGACCAGAACTACCTTTACCGCATTCTCCGCTCGGCCAAAAATCGTTTTGGGTCAACCTCCGAAATTGGAATATTCGAAATGCAGAGTGGTGGACTTGTTGAAGTTACCAACCCATCGGAAATTTTGCTGTCGCACCGCGAGGAAATGCTTAGCGGCATTGCGGTTGCAGCTACCATCGACGGGGCAAGGCCTTTCCTAATTGAAACCCAGGCCCTGGTTAGCACGGCAGTTTACGGAACCCCCCAACGTTCAACCACAGGTTTCGACCCCCGCAGGTTGAACATGCTGCTGGCTGTGCTGGAGCGCCGGGCAGGTTTCAGGCTTGCTAACAAGGATGTTTTTCTGAACATTGCCGGTGGACTTAGGGTTAACGATCCTGCCATAGACCTGGCCATCATATCGGCCATTCTCTCCTCCACCTTCGATGTGGCAATTGCCGGTTCAACCTGTTTCGCCGCTGAGGTAGGCCTGTCAGGCGAGATAAGGCCGGTTAGCCGTCTCGACCAGAGAATTGCCGAGGCTGCCAAGCTGGGCATGAGCAGGGCTTTTGTATCAAAGTATAACCTTAAGAAATCCGATGTCCACCCCAAGGGAATAGAGGTTATTCCTTTAGGACGAATTGAAGAGCTGGTTAAGGCTCTTTTTGGCCGATCGTCAGGCCGTCAGCAGCAGGCTGATAGCTAAACATGTTGAAATTAAATTTTTAAGCCATGAGGATAGCCATTATCGGGTTTGGTGCTGCTGCCATCGGCATTATGGAAAGGCTGAAGGAGAGCCAGCAAGAAATCCACGTGTTTGAGAAAAGCGCCGATATCTACTCATCTAGCATTTCGGGCATCAGGGCAGATGGAAAGCTTTTCGTCTCATCCGAAATGGGAGGCGACATAACCATTGACACCGCCCTTCAGCGTAAGCTGGTTGATTACTACATCAACTTTACCGAGAAAAAAAATGTTGAAACCGGTACTTCATTTGGCTCGTCAAGATTCTATAAAGTATTCTACGACAGGGGATTTTTGCCCGTTACCTCGGAGTTTTTCCATATTGGCACCGACCAGCTCAAGGAGGTGCTATTCAACATTTACACCCATCTTAGCGGGGTAAAGAATATCCACTTCCACTTCAACAGCACGGTAAGCAGCATTAAAATTGAAAAGGAGGGCGTACTCCTGAACGGAACCGAACACTTCGACATGGCGGTTGTAACGGTGGGCCGAAGCGGTCACAAGCTCATTAACAGGCTGATTGAGGATTACCCCTACCTGGTAAAGAACAACACCAAGGTTGATTTGGGCATACGTTTTGAGCTGCCCAACCACATTGTTGAGGAGCTAAATCACGAGATGTACGAGTTTAAGGTGAAGTACAAGAGCCGAACAGGCTACATGGTAAGAACTTTTTGCAACAATCCCTCGGGGTTTGTGGTAACCGAAAACTACGACGATTTCACAACTGTAAATGGCCATGCCAAACTGCACGAGAAGAGCAGCAACACCAACTTCGCCATTCTCGCCTCGCTCATCCTAACCGAACCATTCAACGACCCCATAGGCTACGGATCGAACATCGCCAAGCTCTCGAACCTGCTTGCCGGCGAAGGTAAGGTGATACTGCAAACCTACAGCCATTTTAAGGAGTCGAAACGCACAAAAAACCTCTACAGGGTGTCTCCTACGCTGGCAGCAGATAAGTTTATCCTGGGCGACATCAACCTGGCCTACCCCCGACGGATAATTGAGAGCATTATTGACTTCATAGAAAATCTCAATACGGTCATTCCGGGAGTAGCCAACAACGATAACCTGGTGTATGCGCCCGAAATTAAATTTTACTCCAACCGGCTTAACAACCTGGCTAACCCATTTATAAAGTTTGCCGGTGACTGCTCGGGCGCTACCCGATCCATTATCTACGCCACTGCTCATGGATACATGATGGGTGAGGCCATTCTGAACAACAACTTCTCAACCCTCGAATCTTAATGCTGAAGGTTGACAACCTGAGCGTTGCCTTTGGGCAAAGCATGGCCGTGAACGGTATCAACTTCTCCCTGGAGGGCAACCAGATTCTTGGAATTGTTGGGGAATCGGGTTCGGGCAAATCGGTTACCTCGCTCTCCATCATGGGGCTGCTGCCCAAAAATGCCCGCATTACAAACGGAAGCATTTGGTTTGAGCCACCCGGCTGCATTCCTGTAAACCTGGTTGGAATTAATCCCGAACAGCACCGACAGCTAAGGGGCAAGTCGATTGCCATGATATTTCAGGAGCCCCACACCTGCCTCAATCCCTCCATGCGCTGTGGGGTTCAGCTAGTGGAGGCCCTTGAACTTCATGCCGGTTTGAAGGGGAAACCGGCCGTGAAGCAATGCCTTTCGCTGCTCTCGGAAATGCAGCT
>DCDD01000154.1 GCA_002316235.1 Bacteroidales bacterium UBA1064 | reverse complement strand
TTTATTGATGCTTTTACAAGAACTTTTGACAGGATACAAGCTAGTGCTTGCCTCGGGCTCTCCCAGACGAAAAGATTTGCTTGGGGGATTGAATATCCCATTTGAGGTATGGCCTACCGAACATCAGGATGAGTCTTTCCCTTCAGGTTTGGACACTGAAATAATACCCCAGTACCTAGCTAAAAAAAAATCGTTAGCCTTTACTGGCAAACTCGATAATTCAACTATACTGATAACCTCCGACACAATAGTAGCATGTAACGGAATGGTGCTGGGTAAACCTGCTGATATGGTGGAGGCTAGTAACATGTTGAAGCTCCTTTCGGGCAACATGCATACCGTTGTTACTGGAGTCTGCATTAGCTCCAGTAGTAGGTCGGCTACTTTTCAATCCTCCACGAATGTTTACTTTCGAAATCTTTCTGCCGAAGAGATAGACTACTACGTACAGCACTATAACCCACTTGATAAGGCTGGAGCCTATGGAGTACAGGAGTGGATTGGGTTTGTAGGTGTCGAAAGAATAGAAGGCTCCTACTTTAACGTAATGGGATTGCCCGTACAGCGCCTATATATTGAGCTGGTTAGTTTTTTACAAAATAATAGCTAAAACTATGACTAAAAAATCATTAATTTTTTTCCTGTATTTTTGGGTAACCCTTATTCCGGTTAAGGCCGATGAGGGTATGTGGCTTCCCCTGCTGATTGGAAAAAATACTTCCAACATGCAGGCCCTGGGGTGCAAGCTAACCTCCGAAGAAATCTACAGCGTTAACCACTCCAGCCTTAAGGATGCCGTGGTGCAGTTTGGCGGTGGCTGCACTGCCGAAATTATTTCACCCGATGGATTAATTATTACCAATCATCATTGCGGATTTTCTTCCATTCAATCACACTCATCGGTACAAAACGATTTTCTTACAAATGGTTTTTGGGCCATGTCTCGCTCCGAAGAGCTGCCAAACCCCGGATTATCCGTCCGTTTCCTGGTTCGAATGGAGGATGTTACCGGTTCGGTGCTGCAAGGTGTTTCGCCCAATACGCCTGAAGCTGAACGGAGCAGGATTGTTTCTGAACACATAAAGTCTATCGAGTCTGCCGCTATGGCGGCCGAACCAGGATACTTAGCTCAGGTCAAGCCATTTTACTATGGAAACGACTACTACCTTCTGATTTACGAAGTCTTTAACGATGTAAGGTTGGTAGGCGCACCACCCGAAGCCATAGGCCGTTTTGGAGGCGATACCGATAACTGGGTATGGCCCCGCCATACGGGTGATTTTTCCCTGTTTAGAATCTACGCCGATAAAAACAACAAGCCGGCACCCTACTCACCCGATAATGTTCCTTATAAACCTAAGAAATTTCTGAAAATTTCAACCAAGGGTGTTAATGAGGGTGATTTTACCATGATTTACGGTTTCCCGGGTAGAACTCAACAGTTTATTACATCAGATGCTGTAAGCCTGCTGGTTAACCAGAGCAATCCCCACAAAATTCACCTGAGGGATATACGTCTTTCAATTTTCAATGCTTACATGTCTGGCAACGATACCATCCGAATCCAATATGCCAGCAAACATGCAGGGGTTGCCAATGCATGGAAGAAATGGATTGGCGAAACTGTTGGGTTGCAGCGCCTGAATGCTGTTCAGTGGAAGCTTGAGCAGGAGCAAATGTTTACCGCATGGGCAAATTCAAATCCTGAACTTTCCAGGGAGTATGCCGGCTTACTCCCTAAGTTTAAAAGGCTCTACGGGGAGTTGGCACCCCTTTCGCTCGTAGCCGACTACAGGAATGAGGCGGTATATGCTGTTGAGTTGCTCGGATTTGCTTCACGTTTTAAAGATGTTTTAGCTGAATTTTCGGACAGCACGCTCGACACGGTTAAGGTGGCATCGCTTAAAAACAGGCTGTCTTCCTATGCTTCTACATTTTACAAAAATTTTAGCTCGCGGGTAGATATGGAGGTATTTGCAGCCATGATGTACCAATACCACCAGCAAATCGGTGGCGATTACCAGCCACAATTTTTAACTCAAGTCAACAACCAGCAACAGGATAGCTGGATGCAGCTGGCTTACAACATTTACAGTAAGTCAATTTTTACCGACAGCCTGATGGTGCTGAACTTGATAAATGACATGGATAGAAGCAACGCTCAAATTATTGCATCCGACAGCATTTACAAGATATACGCTCAGTTTGAGAACATATACCAGTCTAAGGTTGATACTCGCTATCGTGAAATTCAGGACAGCATAGATATTCTATACCGAACCTACGTTAAGGGACTCAGGGAGATGCAGCCCGATAAAATGTTTTTCCCTGATGCCAACTCTACCCTTAGGGTGGCTTATGGGAAAGTTGCCGGATTCTCGCCTCGCGACGGGGTAAATTACTTGTATTACACCACAATTGACGGTATTGCCCAGAAATCACTGCAGTCGGATGTCCCCGACTACAAACCTCCTGTCAAGCTGATGGAGCTATATCGCAATAAGGACTTTGGTAGGTATGCGGTGAATGGGACAGTTCCTGTTGCCTTTATTGCAACAAACCATACAACAGGTGGAAACTCCGGAAGTCCTGTGCTCGATTCAAATGGAAACCTCGTGGGGGTTAACTTTGACCGATGCTGGGAAAGTACCATGAGCGATGTGATGTTCGACCCCAACTACTGCCGAAATATTGCCCTGGATATTCGCTACGTGCTGTTTATTATTGATAAATTTGCCGGAGCACAACACCTGATTAGCGAGATGCAGCTTGATGGCTAGCTCCTAAAGCTATCAGAAATTTTTTGAATCACAAGTTGTTCTGTCTTAGAGTATAATCTAATTTCATCATAGGTGAAAAGGCTTACACGTTTAACGGGTTCAGGCTAACCGATGAGTGCCTTTGCCTGAATTATACCAAATCACTAAAGCGTCCCTGTCCCTGGACGAAGGAATATTAAGATAGCTTATGGGAATTTTACTACATGTAAGGTTTAAAGCATTTCTTTTGAGAAATTGTATGTATATGGTGTTGAGGTGTTGGAGCGTAAAAGCTGTTTTTAAAACTTTTATCCTGAAAAAAGCATTGTATGGCAAATAGAATTATGGATCCCATTGAGAGGTTGATGGGTTTAAGGTATAAATCGCACCCCTGGCATGGTGTTGATGTTGGTCCTGAAGTTCCTGATGTGGTTACTGCCTTTATCGAAATGGTTACTACCGATACCGTTAAGTACGAGGTTGACAAGATGTCGGGCTACCTTAGGATTGATCGTCCTCAGAAGTACTCCAGCGTGCTGCCTGCGCTCTATGGGTTTATACCCCAAACCCTATCGGATGAAAGTGTAGCCCAAATAGCACGCGGGAAAACCGACCGCAAAGATTTATCGGGCGATGGTGATCCGCTGGATATTTGTGTTCTTACAGAAAAAAACATAGTCCACGGTAACCTGCTGGTTCACGCAATCCCAATTGGTGGCTTTAGGATGATTGATGGCAATCAGGCTGATGACAAAATAATTGCAGTTCTTAAGGACGATGCCGTTTATGGGCATATACAAAGTATTGACCAGTGTCCCGAAGCGGTTATCACCAGGTTAAGGCATTACTTCCTTACCTACAAGGATTTGCCAGGCACAGTACGCGATTGTGAGATAACCCATGTTTACGGAGTGGAGGAGTGCCATCAGGTTATTAACGCATCACTGGACGACTACCGAAAAAAATTTGAAAACCTGGATATTGTTCTATCCCAGTACGGCATCACTAAAAAATAAATACGGAGGTGCTGTTTTACTTGCCGATTATCCTGTGAAGCAAAATTTGAATTCACTTAAAACAATTTCCTGGGGATGGGGTCATTATCAATGTGAATTACTCATCCACCTATTTTTCGAAAGTGCTAACAAGTTAAGAAAAGCCAGGATGCCCTGGCTTTACACACTTTTTGG
>DCDD01000123.1 GCA_002316235.1 Bacteroidales bacterium UBA1064 | reverse complement strand
CTTAGTTGTAATAAGAATAACCCCATTAGCACCCCTAGCCCCGTAAATTGCTGTGGCAGAAGCGTCCTTTAATATTTGGATTGATTCTATATCGTTTGGGTTGATGCCGGACAGGGGATTAATATCGGAACCTTGAATGGTTCCTGAAGTAAGATCGGAAGCATTAGTAATAATTGGAAGCCCATCAATTACATATAAAGGTTCATTGTTGCCATTAATTGAACTTGTACCTCTAATGCGAATAGAAACTGGCGCTCCAGGTTTTCCTGTTGACTGGGATACAACTACACCAGCAGCCTGCCCCTGTAAGGATTGATCGAGCGATAGAATGGCTGGCGATGAAACGGCTTCCGCTTTTACAGTTGAAATGGAAACAGATACATCTTTCTTTCTTTGCGTTCCGTACCCAATTACTATAACTTCTTCCATTTCTGTTGTTTCGGGTTTTAACGCTATTTCATAGTACGTTTTTCCTTCAACAAGTTCCAGTCTCTGCTTACCATAGCCCATAAACGAGAATAGAATAGCTCCAGTGTCGCTTTTGTTTATAGATATTGAGAATGTGCCATCTGTACTAGTTGTTGTTCCGGTAGAGGTGCCTTCAACTAAAACAGTAACGCCAGGCAATGGAACGTTGTTTTCATCCAGAACTCTCCCCTTTATGGTGATTTCTTGTGCCAGCAATGCAAAACTCAGAAGAGTAAAAAAAGTCGAAATCAGAATTTTTTTCATCTGTTTGTATTTAATAAGTTGTGATGCTACCTAAAACATTGAGGAACAGAAACACAATCAATCTTATGTGTCAAACAAACCCTACATTGCTCATATGATGTTCAAAAAGATTTAATGTCTATTGGTTTAGCGTATTATGAATGATGAAATAAGTTCAACACCCATCAAAAAAATGAAAAATGTGGTAAAATAAAATTAAATCTTAAGTACAGTAGCCCCACTTAGACTTTGAATTAATTATAGTGCTGGTGATAATAGTGCCATAGTTTCTGAAATTATAATCCGCCCTTTCTATTGAGCTAGATTTTCGTTCCTCGCTTAGGCAAGCATTCAGGTATTACTATGAGATTAAGTTTAAAAGTAATATCCCGGGATAACAGCATTATTTCCCGGGATACTACTACTATACTTACTTCTGAATTGTTAATAGGGCAGGGTCAACAGTGCTACAACTCATAACAGGATCATTTCCAACTTCAGAGGCCATCTCTGGAGTCCCGTAAGGTTGAAAAGCACCTTTTGGTTGACTAGTAAATGTGTTGGCAATATTAAACATGCCAAACACAGGGATATCCCAATACATAGTCATTTCAGCCTGAGTGGCGTTTACAATACGGTAATCGTAATATTCATCAACAGCTGTTTCTCCCGATCTTAACTTTCTAACTAAGCGGATCACTGCTAACGTGTCGCCATTGTCAGGAGTTTCCTTAAAGACCCAATAGCAAAAGTGATGAAGGTTATCGGCATATTCGGGTGTCATATCAACTTCATAAGTGCCATCCTCATGAAACCTATATATATAGGCAGCATCATGAGGAGCTAAAACGTCCATTCCTAGCCATTCACTAGCAGTAACCTTCCAATCGAATTTTACAAATGAAGACTTTAACGATAGTTCAGTATTAACAACAAGTCCCAATACGTATGAAACATTGGCTTTATCAACTATCTCAAATTCAAAGCCTAGCGTATGGAGGTCGTCAAATTCCTGAACGGTGTAGGAAAATGAATATGTATATTTATTCCCTTCCTTCACTAAATTATTTATAGCATCATATTCTACCGCACGAACCTCATCAACAACCTTGTAGTACTTAAAGGATTTGATTCCTTCGGCAACGATATTGATAGTTGCAGTAGCAGATTCACCAACAGCAAGAACAGGTGTAGAAGATGTGCTAATGGTAGCGTTGGTCTTTACTTCATCCTCATCATTACAGGAAGAAATAGCAAATGGTATGCAAAACAGGGTAATGCAAACCAAAAGCAGTGGAAAATTCATTTTTCTTTTCATGACAGCTAGGTTTTGGTAAATAGTTAATTGGTTTGTGATTATTATGTGCATATGTTTGAACATAATAAAATACAATTATATAACAAGTAAATTTAAAAAGCAAATATTTTGAATAAAATAATTGAATTTTATTATCTGCCTTACTATTTGCGACTTATCAAAAATGTGTCATTCAGAAAAGTGGCATATTCATAACTTTCTTTCGCTTTCAATAGTGTAAACAAAGCTATCTCCGCGATAGAAACCCAGATTATACTCTATTGGTCTGCTTCCAGGATCAAAAACGTATCGTTTGCGCTTAAGAATTGGATCGCCAGGTTTCATGCCCAATTTCTGTGCTAAAAATTCATTAGCAGCAATAGCGATAATCTCTTCCTTGGATAGTTGGGCTATAGTAGCGTAATTCTTCTCAAGAATTTCGTACAAAGGCTTACTAAAATCCTCATTCCCTGTTAACCCAACTCTTGGATGAAAGTATGAAATAAAGTAAACGAAGGGTCCGTCCGGCCCCCCCCTTAAGCGTTCAAGTTTAAGAACTTTCTTTCCTTCCGAGATTCTAAAAAAATCAGCAATTTTCTTATCAGCCTGCTCCCAGGATACATGTAGTTCATAGTTAATAATCTTTATGCCTAATGCCTTCATTTCCTGAGAAAAACTAGGCCAATTCATGAGACGGGTATTGACACTTTTGGTGGCAACAATTGTTCCGACCCCCTTCTTTCGAACAAGCAATCCTTCATAGGTTAACTTGTTGGTAGCCTGCCTCAAGGTGTTTCTAGAAATACCTAGACGCTTTGCTAAATCAACCTCGTTGGGTAGAAATTTTCCGTTTGCAAACTCGGGGTCCCTTATCATCTCCCGAAGCAGATTCTCCACCTGGACATGAAGTGGTATGGAGCTGCTGTGATCTATAGTATAATTCATCTAATCATGGTTCAAATGTTCAAACAAAATTAGCATATTTCAAAAATATTCAGAAAAAAGAGTTGAACATTCAGCTTTGGGGAAGATGAATTACATGTAAAACTAGTTTTTTCCGAAATAGCCCTACCTACCCCCGCACTCGGTTAAAATCATCTTGCAGGCATTCATGTCGCCCAGCTTGCAGGCCATGTGGAAATCGGCGCAGGCTTTCTGCTTTTCGGAAAGTTTCAGGTAGGTCATACCCCTGTTGTAGTAGGTAAGGGCAGAGTTTGGTTCAAGATCAATCGCGTTGGTGTAGTCGTTAACGGCATCAATGTAGAAGCCAAGCCTAAAGTTAACCAACCCCCGGTAGGTATAGATGCTGGTATTGCGGGGATCGAGCTCCATGGCGGCGTTGTAGTCGGCAAGGGCATCGGTAAAATTGTCCAGCCTGATTTCAGCAGAAGCCCTGTTCATCAGGATCTGTACGGACGTTCGGTTGGAGGGTTTAAGCTCCAGCGCGTGGGAAAAGGCAGAAATAGCCTCCTCATGGTTGCCCTTGAGGTTGTATATAATTCCCTGCAACAGGTGAAACTCGGGATAGGTAGGGAACTTGCCAAGTGCAATATCGGCATACCGCTGGGCATTCTTGTAATCTTCCGAAAGAGTGTAGCATTTGATTACCCCCTGTAGGGCAACGGTATCGTCAGGTTGAATCTCAAGGGCCTTTTTGAATTGATCGGCGGCAGCCTTATAGTTTCTTTCCTTCAAGTTCAGGTTTGCCGAGCTTACCAGCTCGTTGAAGCTGGTTTGGGCAATACTGTGGCTAGAAATAAGGAGTAGCAGGAGAATGCGTGTAAATCGATTTCCCATAGCTAAAGGGATTTGCTGGATGATATGTTTTACCAAATTACCAATCATAAAGTTACACCAAAATTCGTGATGCCAAAACAAATTTTTCCTCTAGCTAACCCGGGATAGAAGCATCGAACTTCACCCTGTTGAGGATTGCCCTGCCCAGGGTTACCTCGTCGGTAAACTCCAGCTCGTCACCAAAAGCCACCCCTCGTGCCAACGTGGAGAATAAAACAGGCTTGTCCTTCAACTTTTTAAAGATGTAAAAATTAGTGGTATCGCCCTCGGTGGTAGCGCTAAGAGCCATTATAACCTCTCTTACTCCTCCCTGGTTTACCCGGTCAACCAGCTTTTCGATGCTCAGGTCGGCAGGGCCAATCCCCTCCATGGGGCTTATCACGCCTCCAAGAACATGGTATAACCCGTTGAACTGGTGGGTGCTCTCAATCATCATGACCTCCTTAATGCTCTCCACCACGCAAATAAGCCCCGCATCGCGATGGGGCGATGAGCAAATGCCGCAAGTATCCGTATCGGATATATTGTTGCACACCCTGCAGTACTTCACATTATGACCCAGATCGGTTATGGCCCTGGTGAAGCTATCAACATCCTCTATGTCCTGACGTAGCAGATGGAGCACCAACCTCAGGGCCGAACGCCTGCCTATTCCGGGGAACTTTGAAAATTCTTCAACAGCAGTTTCCAGCAACTTTGAGGGATATGACTGGACATTCATACTCTATTCTTTATTCATTTTTATCAACAGCCTTGCAACCATCAATTTTTTTGGCACTTCGTACTCCCTTAGGCTATTCCCATGTTCAACTTGGGACACAGCCACTCACAATCGGAAAGTTGGGTTCGATAAAATTTAAAGTTTCCACAAATCTACATGAATTTAGAATTAAATGGCAAATTCCTCCCCGTATTAAAGGAAAATAAGATGAAATACCAGCTTTATCCCTTCAAGCAGGAGATTACCTGAAAGAATTACCCAAGCATAAAACAAAATTTTGGAATTTATGCTTGGCGGATGAGCAGTATAAAACGAATCCCCATTCACCTAATCAAAAACCGCTGTCCCGAACCCTAGCATATTTTGGCTTAAATTGATTAAACTTGCAGCGCCTAAAACCAGGAGTTTATGTCGTCAACTGCAATTATCATTCTGATTGTCTGCTACTTCACAGCACTCTTTATTATTTCCTACTTCACCTCCAGGCGTTCCGATAACCAGTCGTTTTTTATTGGTAACAGGCGCTCGCCTTGGTACCTGGTGGCTATCGCCATGATAGGAACATCCATTTCGGGAGTTACCTTTATTTCGGTTCCCGGATGGGTTGGAACCAGCCAGTTCTCCTACCTGCAAATGGTGCTGGGCTACCTCCTCGGCTACTTTGTTATTGCCAACGTGCTGCTGCCATTATACTACCGGCTTCAGCTAACATCAATATACACCTACCTCGACAAACGCTTTGGGTTTTACTCCTACAAAACCGGAGCGGTTCTTTTCCTGGTATCCAGGATAATTGGCTCGGCGTTCCGGCTGTTCATCGTTTCGAGCGTGCTCCAACTTACGGTTTTCGACGCGTGGGGCATTCCCTTTTGGGTAACCGTAACCGCCACCATTCTTTTAATCTGGCTCTACACCCGTAAAGGAGGGGTGAAAACCGTGCTCTGGACCGATACCTTCCAAACTATTACCATGCTTGTAGCGGTTATCCTTACTATCTTTTTCATTGCCAAAGAGCTACACCTGAATTTTTCAGGGATAGTAAGCACCATAAGCCATAGCGAGCTATCCAGAATCTGGTTTTTCGACGATATCAACAACCGGTTTCACTTCCTTAAGCAGTTTTTTGGAGGAGCGTTCATCACAATAGTTATGACCGGCCTTGACCAGGACCAAATGCAGAAAAACCTGAGCTGCCGAAGCTACTCCGACGCCAAGAAAAACATGTACTGGTACGGGTTTGCCTTCCTCCCCGTTAATCTCCTTTTCCTTTCGCTGGGAGTTCTGCTATACAAATTTGCAGAGGTAAAGGGAATAAGCATACCCGCCCAAACCGACAACCTATTCCCCATTATAGCCACGCAAGGCTACATTTCACCGGTTGTTGGAATTCTCTTTGTGCTGGGGTTGATTTCTGCTGCCTACTCCAGCGCCGACTCAGCCCTTACTGCTCTTACCACCTCGTTCACTATAGACATCCTCAACACAAAGGACATGGATGAGGCTACACTTCAAAAGGTGCGGAAACGGGTTCATTTAATGATATCTGCTGTTGTTGTAGCCGTAATTCTTATCTTCAACGCATTTAATGACCGAAGTGTAATTGACTCCATTTTTACCGTAGCTGGTTACACCTACGGCCCCCTTCTTGGACTATACGCTTTTGGCATGTTCACCCGTTTTCAAACAAACGATAAGCTGGTTCCGCTAATAGCCCTGCTGTCGCCCATCATCTGTTTATTGCTAAGCACATACTCCAAGGAACTTTTTGGCGGGTACGAGTTCGGATTTGAGCTGGTAATCCTGAACGGCCTCCTAACCTTTACGGGGCTTTACTTCACACGCCGAAAAGGTGTAAAAATTCCGAAGGTATAGCCCTTTTTCATCCCATTGCCCCTACTCATTTAATCAGATTAAAACTGCTAATCCGGTTTACCAAAATGTTACATTTTAAGCTGAAACTTGGTGAGGATTTGATAATTTTGTGGATAAACAAAAGCAAACACCTTGGACGAAGGCAGGAATAAGGGCATGGTGGAAACACCCCTGATGAAGCAGTACCTTAGCATTAAGCAGAAACATCCCGATGCAGTGCTACTCTTTAGGGTGGGCGATTTCTACGAGACCTTTGGAGAGGATGCCATCCTGGCATCAGGCGTTCTCGGTATAACCCTCACCCGAAGGGCCAACGGAGCAGCTTCTTTTGTGGAGCTGGCAGGATTTCCGCACCATGCCCTCGATACCTACCTCCCAAAACTCGTTAGGGCAGGCTATAAGGTTGCCATTTGCGACCAGCTGGAAGACCCAAAACTGGCCAAAACCATTGTGAAAAGGGGCATCACCGAGCTGGTAACGCCCGGTGTAGCATACAACGAAACCATACTTGAGCATAAGGAAAACAACTTTCTGGGTTGCATATACCTGGATAAGAAGTTGGCTGGCATCTCGTTCCTCGACATATCAACAGGTGAATTCCTAACCTCCGAGGGCAACATGGATTACATTGATAAGCTGCTAAGCAACTTTAAACCCAAAGAGGTGCTGGTTGAACGCTCGAAACTGCGCGAGTTTACCGAACATTTCGGCGATAAGTATTACACCACCCGGCTCGATGAATGGGCGTTTAGCGAGGATGCCGCTCGCGAAAAACTCCTTAACCACTTTAAAACAACCTCGCTCAAGGGATTCGGAATTGATAGCTTAAAACTGGGAGTAATCTCGGCGGGAGCCATACTCTACTACCTTGACATCACGCAACACAGCCAAGTTGAGCATATCTCAAGCATTTCGAGAATTGATGAGGAAAACTACGTTTGGGTTGACCGCTTTACTTCAAGAAATCTGGAGCTGTTCACCTCCATTAACGAGGGGGCTAAAACATTCATCGAGGTTATTGATAAAACCGCATCGCCAATGGGTGGTAGGTTATTAAAACGATGGGTTTCGCTACCCTTGAAGAATTTGAATGCCATTAATGACAGGCTCAACATGGTGGATTACTTCTTCAATAACCCCGATTTAAGAAGTACACTGCTGGATAGAATAAGGGGTATGGGCGACACCGAGCGAATTATATCAAAAGCCGCCGTTGGTCGTATTACCCCCCGAGAGATAGTTCAGCTGAAAAATTCGCTCAACCTACTTGCAGACGTAAAGAAGGCCTGCGATGAATCGGGCGAGCCCACCCTTTTGCGCATTGGGGAGCAGCTAAACCTTTGCACCCGAATTCGCGAAAGGATTGAAAGGGAGATTGTTGCCGATCCACCCCCGCTTCTGGGCAAGGGAACTGTTATTGCCAACGGCGTTAACAGCGAGCTGGATGAACTCCGTAGCATCCTTTACTCCGGGAAGGATTATTTGTTGAATTTACAACAACGAGAGGCTGAACGAACTGGCATACCCTCGCTAAAAGTTAGCTTTAACAACGTATTTGGCTACTACATCGAGGTTAGGAATACCCACAAGGAGAAGGTTCCAGCCGATTGGATACGTAAGCAAACCCTTGTTTCGGCAGAGCGCTACATTACCCAGGAGCTTAAGGAATACGAGGAGAAAATTCTGGGTGCAGAGGAGAAAATCCAATCCCTTGAGCAGTCAATTTTCCTGAATCTTATCCACAACTTGGGCGAGTACATCCCCTCCATTCAGCTAAACTCCAACCTTGTTGCCCAGCTCGATTGCTTACTGTCGTTTTCAAGCTGCGCCCATGAGTACGGATACACTAAACCAACAGTTAACCAGAGCGACGCCATCTCAATAACCCAGGGCAGGCATCCGGTGATTGAACGCATGCTACCGGCAGGCGAGGAGTACGTGGCCAACGACATCTACCTCGACACTACCGAGCAACAGATTATTATTGTTACCGGACCAAATATGGCAGGAAAATCAGCCTTGCTCAGGCAAACCGCCCTGATTGTTCTCATGGCCCAGATAGGCTGTTTTGTTCCGGCGCAAGCTGCAAGCATTGGGCTGGTTGATAAAATTTTTACCCGGGTTGGTGCCTCCGACAACCTCTCGCTCGGTGAGTCAACATTTATGGTCGAAATGCAGGAAAGCGCCAGTATTCTCAACAACCTCTCGTCCCGTAGCCTTGTGCTTCTTGACGAAATAGGTCGGGGAACCTCAACATACGATGGCATT
>DCDD01000226.1 GCA_002316235.1 Bacteroidales bacterium UBA1064 | reverse complement strand
GACAAGTTCTTGAATTATTTTACCCTTTATCCTTTATCCTTAAATGCCCTCTACCGGTTACCTTCAAACCCTGAACCCTATGACCAGGATGTCGTCAACCTGATCGTATTCGCCCTTCCACTGAAGGTGGGTTTCGTTAATAATTTTGCCTTGTTCATCCATGGGCTTATTCCAAATTCCTACCAGCAGCTCCTTGAATTTTTTCGACATAAACTTTTTACCATCTGTTCCGCCAAACTGGTCAGCATAGCCATCGGAAAACATGTAGAAGGTATCGCCATGCTGAATTTCGATTTGATGGTTGGTAAAGGAGTTGCTATCGCTTACGTGAACAGCCACGGGCATCTTGTCGGCTTTGTACTCGGTTAGCTCTCCGCCCCGAATTTGGTAGAGGGAATTATAGGCACCTGCCCACTCCAAAACATTGCCCGGGCGGTCGATTACACAAAGGGAAATGTCCATTCCATCTTTTTGCTCGTTCTGCTTCCCGGTTTGTGAAAGGGTTGTTTTGATATGGATGCGAAGCTGGTTTAGAATTTCTGCAGGTTGCAGCACATTCTCCTTGTTAACTATCTCGTAGAGAAATGAAACCCCAAGCATACTCATAAAAGCCCCTGGTACTCCGTGGCCGGTGCAGTCGGCAGCAACCAGAACAACCTTTTCATTTTTCCGGGTCATCCAGTAGAAATCGCCGCTAACAATATCTCTTGGCTTGAAAAGTACAAAATGCTCAGGCAGGGCTTCGGCCAGAAGTGAAGAGGTAGGAAGAACGGCTGTTTGTATGCGGCTTGCATACTGAATGCTATCGGTAATCTCCTTTTTCTGGCTGGTTATCAACGCATTCTTCTCCTGAAGTATCCTGTTGGCCCTTTGCTTGTCGCGGAACATCTTAAACATCAGGAGGGCAACCATAAGAATCAGCAGGGCTCCGACAATTGCGCCGATTATCATCAACTTCTGACGTTGAATGATGGACTTTTGGAGCTCATCCTGGTTTTTCATCAGCTTTAACTCCTGCTCCTTCTTTTCAGTTTCGTACTTGGTTTGCATTTCGGTTATGATTTTCTGGCTTTTCTCCGTGAAAATCTCGTCTTTAATTCTAACCGAAAGTTTAAGATTGGCCAACGCCTTGGCCATGTCTCCCTTTTGTTCGTAAAGTTTTGATAGCCTGTTGTAGCTGTAGCGAAGAGTTTCTTTCAGACCTAACCTGGTAGATATTTCAACGCACTCCAGAAATGAAACCTCAGCCCCGGCCAGATTGCCCTGGCGGTAGTAGCTTTCGCCCTGAGCATAAAGCGCAGCTGAAAGTTCATACTGGTAGCCATTACGACGGCAGATACCAACAGCCTGGGAGATGTATCGGGTTGCTTTTGGCCAATCCCTGGCCCAGCTGTAAGTGCTTCCTAAGTTGGTGTTTACCTTTACAATTTCCCGCTCATCATTTATTTGATTGAAAATGTCAAGTGCGTACTGGTAGTAAATAAGTGAGCTATCGAACGAGGCGAGAATTTGATCTTGCTTAATCTTGTAGAGAGAATCCTCCCATTCCTCCCCGAACCGGGCAACAAAACGGTTGGTTGCAAGTCGTGAGAAAACATTGCCTATGTTCTGGAGTGTTTGCCCCTCCTCCTTTCGCTGCCCCATTTTACGAAACAGGCGCAACGCATTTTTATGGTACTCTAGCGCCTTGGTGTAGTTCACTTCGTTTTCCTCAGTGGCCATGACGCTTTGCGAGAGATTCTCGTAAATCATGCCAATGCCGGAATTGGAAACGGCAATGCCCTTTTCGTTGTTGATGCTTTCGAAAGTTCGGAGTGCCTTTTGGTACTGCTCCAGTGCCAGCTGAAAGTTGCTTAACGCAATATGCGCACGTCCCAGGTTTAAATATGCCAGTGCCAGGTAGTCGGGCTTATCGTGAATGGCCTCCTTGATTTCAATCTCCTTTTTATAGCATTCTATGGCCTTTTCATACTGCGCATCATCAAAGTAAAGCCCGCCCAACCCGTTGTAGGTTTGAGCGACCTCTTTTAAATTGCCCAACTTTTCCCTTAACTTTAGCGCTTTGCCGATAAACATAAGCGCAGAATCGGTTTGCCCTTCAGCCTGCTTTATCCTACCCAGCCAGAAGTAAGCATCTGCCTCATAGTTCAAGCTGTCAACCTTTTCAGCAGCAGCTAAAAGTTCATTCGAGTATTTAGTAGAAAGGTTAATGGAATCGAGATAAAAGTATGAGGTAGAAATACCCTTGCAGGCTTTTAGCAGGCCGGGGATGTAGCCATATTCGAGGCTTAGCTGGTAGGCTTTTTTGAAGTAGGAAAGGGCTGCTTCGTCAAGAAAATTCTCCGAGTAGGCAATGGCCATATTCTCATAGGCTTCAATTAGCGAAACCCTATCCATTTTTTTGGCAACAGCCAGCGCTTCCTCGGCAAATTTTATCCCCTCCTCGGTTTGGGAGGTTAGCTCAGAAAGCTTGAAGAGAATCTCGAGCTTTTGCTTACCTTTAGCGTCCGAAAGCAGCTGAATCAGGCTATCCTTTTCCTGGCTATACGCAGTAAAATGGCCCATGCTAGCAAAGAAAACTGCTGTCCAAAGTAAAAGTAGTAGAATCAGGTTACTCTTGGTTCTGCTGTTCATCGGGGGAAGGCTTTAACTGGCAAATTAACAAAAGTTTAACCAAAATGCAAAACTTTTAAAAAGAAGATGTCTGGTAAACAAATTTGCTTAATTTGGGTTTGTTTGATGTTTACACGGGTTCTGGTCATCTTCAAAACAATCCGGTAGGTCTCAACCGGTCCGTTCAGCCCAACCGAACCTGGAAGCAGGGTAGCGAAGTGTAGATGCTAAATTAACAAGAAATGCGAAGGATTAGTGGAATCATGGTTTTTTTGGTCGTGGTATTAGGGTTAATGCTACCGGCCTGCACAGAAAAGAAGCATACCACCAGCAAGCCTATTGTAATGGTCAGCATTCAACCCATTAAGTACTTTGTTGAGCAAATTGCCGACACGCTGGTGGATGTTAGGGTAATGGTTCCTCCGGGCAGCAGCCCCGAAATGTTTGAGCCAACCCCGGGACAAATGGTCGATTTAAGTAACGCCGACATATACTTTGCCATCGGGCTTCTCGATTTTGAAAAAGGTCTGGAACCTAAACTAAAGGACCAGCTGAAAGTAAGGTATGTAAACCTATCGGGAAAAGCTGACCTGATAAAGGAAGGAACCGAAGAGCATGATTCTGTAGGCGGACACCATCATGGGGTTGACCCCCATATCTGGATGTCGGTTGAGGAGGTGCGGAAGATGTCCATGCAAATCCTACAGAACCTCCAGCAGCTTTATCCTGCCCATAGCGACTTTTTTAGCAACAACTACATTGCTTTTGGCAGCAAGCTGGATAGCCTGAAGGAACAGGTTAACAGGATACTTGGAAAATCTTCCAATCGTGCATTTTTGGTTTACCATCCTGCACTGGGTTACTATGCACGGGAGTTTGGCCTCAGGCAAATTAGCATTGAGCAGGAGGGAAAAAATCCATCGCTTAAGGGTGTGGTCGATGTTGTTGACCAGGCTCGCAGGTTAGGCGTATCGGCCGTTCTTTCCCAAAGCCAGTTCGATATTCGCAATGCCCAGGTCATAGCCGATGAGCTTAACCTAAGGGTTGTTAAGGTTGATCCGCTAGCGGAAGACTGGGAAAACAGCATGTTGCATATAGCAAGGGCAATTTCAGGCGAGCATGATGAGTAACGAACATTCAAGAATAGTAGAGATTAGGAATGTTACCGCCGGGTATGGGCGTGACGTGGTGTTGAAAAATGTCAGCCTCGACATCTACGACGACGATTTTATTGGGATAATTGGGCCGAATGGCGGGGGCAAGACAACTTTCCTGAAGCTGCTGATAGGGCAAGTAAAACCCTTCAGCGGTGAGGTAAGCTACTCTACCAGTGGAAAACAACTTCCAATTGGTTACCTGCCACAGGCAGGTATGCTCGATAAAAATTTTCCCATAACCGTTATGGAGGTAGTTCTTTCCGGACTTCTATCCCAAAAAGGGCTTACCGGTCGTTACAGCAAGGCTCAGCGCCAGCTGGCCAATGACTACCTAAGAAAGACAGGAATTGAAGCGCTGAAACACCGACCAATAGGGGAGCTATCGGGTGGACAGCTTCAACGAACCTTGCTCTGCCGAGCACTAATTTCCGAGCCAAAACTACTTATTCTCGACGAGCCCAACACATACGTTGATACCAATTTTGAGGGGGAACTCTACGAAATACTAAAGGAGCTGAACCAGCGAATGGCCATCATAATCGTTTCGCACGATTTAGGAACCATTACCTCCTATGTTAAAACCATTGCCTGCATCAACCGAACCCTATTCTACCACAAGTCGAACCAATTAAGCACTGAGCTGCTGGCAGCCTACAACTGTCCCATTCAGATAATTGCACACGGACCGGTGCCCCATACCGTCCTGCTGGAGCACGAACACCATGCCGATAACAACTTAACAGAATAGTAAACATAAACTAAAGGCCACAATTAAACTTCCGCCGACTTTGCGGATAATCAACAATTAGGTAAAAACAAAATGGTTGACGCAATCATAGAATTCTTTAGCTACGGATTTGTGCGGAATGCAATTATCGCCTCTGCGCTTATCTCCATACTGGTTGGTTTTATTGGAACATACGTTGTATCGCGCAGGCTTGTATTCCTTAGCGGGGGAATTACTCATGCCTCCTTCGGAGGAATAGGAATTGCCTGGTACCTGGGATGGAATCCGCTGCTTGGCGCTGCCATTTTCTCCATTGTTTCGGCCGTGGGTATTGAGTACCTTACCGGCGAAAAGCGTCTCCGCGAGGATTCGGCTATTGGGATGCTCTGGGCGTTGGGCATGGCGCTTGGTGTGTTTTTCGTTTTTCTAACCCCCGGCTATGCCCCCGACCTGATGTCGTACCTTTTCGGCAATATTCTCACCATTTCTACCAGCGACAACCTGATGCTGCTGGTGCTATCACTTGTTACCGCCTTGTTTTTTACCCTTTTCTACTACCCCATTCTTTTTCTTTCCTTTGACGAGGAGTATGTTAAAACCCAACATGTAAAAGCCAGGGTCATCAACTTTACGCTTAAAATTCTTGTGGCCCTTGCCATTGTTCTCTCCATCAGGGCTATTGGAATTATCCTTGTGATTTCGCTATTAACCATACCTGCCAACATTGCTAACCTGTTTACCAAGCGTTTTGGGAACATCATCTGGCTATCGGCGTTAATCTGCTTCGGCTCAACTATTCTGGGAATAATTCTTTCATACAGGCTGAACGTTCCCTCAGGAGCAACAATAGTAATCGCCCTGGCACTAATCTACCTTTTAACACGATTCTACTTTCACCTTAAAGGAGCTATCTTTAGGGATTCGCTAAGGAAAGGCTTGTAAACACCTTACTACGACATAATTCACACCTACAACTAATCGGATAACCAGGTTAACCTGGCCAGTTTTCTATGCCATTCTTCTAAAAAAACTACACGCCCTCATTTGCTTATCAAGCTCTTTGATGATTGGCTATTGCACAGCTTTGAATGTATTCATTAACCCAAAACCCTAAATTTTTAGGTAATAGATATTTTCATTTTATATAGTAGCTTTTTTGTTGGCGCCACGTAACCTTGTTT
>DCDD01000184.1 GCA_002316235.1 Bacteroidales bacterium UBA1064 | reverse complement strand
CGTTCTACTTGTTCCAATGTTGGTTTTAGTGTACCGTCGTACTCATCCCTAAAGCCAAGGGCTGCTACCAGCACCCCGCTGTCGGTTTTAGCAAACGAGGCCTTGTTGCCAAATTCATACTTCTTGTGTTCTTTACCTTTTGAAATACACGCTACTTCGGGTTCGTGGATGGAATAAATTTTATTTTTACTGTCCTTTTTCTGCAATAGAATTTGTAAAAATAAGGCTAAATCACCCTGGTACTGGCTATTTGGTGGAAGCTTTCGCTCCAGCTCGCCATGCGCAATTTCCTTAAAGTAAAGTTTGCACGCATTTACAACCTGATTCTGATACGAGAGGCTGTACCCGTTTTTTAAAATGTAATCATTAACAAAGCGCACCATGTCGTTATTGGTTGCATCGGTCGCTGCTTTGGGTTGAAGGAATATTAGAAAACTCCTTAGCGTTTCAAGGTAGGTTCTGGTTGTTTTTGTGCTATACCGCCTGTATAAAAGCCATGCGTTGAATTTATTCAACTCGTCAGGAATGCTGCACCAAACGGCACCCTTTGATTTCTGAATAGCCTCCACACTTACGCTTAATGAGCAAACATCTATAACGGCCATACTTTCAGGTGCCTCCCTCAACCAGTCAATGTTAAAACTCCCTGTAGGGAATACACCATTTATGGTCTGTCTGGCTCCATTTGGCACAGCCAAGCTTCCTTACAGCGTCAATCAGCGTTTTGTCAAACTCGAAATTCAGGAACACTACCTTGTTGTTCCTATGCGTGCCCTGCCTGCAGGTGATAACCTTGAGTTCGGTTGTCATGTTTCAAGTTGCTGATTGGCCAACAGTGGTAAAACTTTCTTATTTAGGTCAAACTAATAAAAATATTCAATGGATACAGCTAAATGGGGTGCATTTTCAATGTAGATTGCTCGTAATTCTTCATTTTATGTAGCTGCCATTCGGCCAAGTTATACATATACCCCCTCGGCCTGCTCGGTTTCCAGCTCCAACCCCACCCCTGCCTGTAAAGCTAAAGTTACGTAAATTTTGACAGGTAGCGGATAACCTTCAAGGATTTGGCATAATTTTAGATGATAATAGGCGGTTTTTCTCACGTAACCCTAAAGCCGGAAAGGAGGTGCACCATGGCAAAGTTTAAACCATCGGAAATGGATTTCTTCAAGTTCGACTTCAGGCAGATTCCGCCAAAGGCCGGGCGGTTGCTTATTGCCCAGCCCTCGCTTACCGATCCGTTCTTTAAGCGGACAGTGATATACCTGGTGGAGCACGACGACGAGGGGTCCATGGGCTTCATCCTCAACCGCAAGCTGGCCATGAGCTTGAACGACCTGCTGAACAATTTCCCCAACGTGGAGGCCAACGTCTCGGTGGGCGGCCCTGTGGGCTCGGATACCGTGAACTTTATCCACACGTTCGGCAGTACCATTCCCAACACGCTCGACCTGGGCAACGGGCTCTACCTCAACGGCGATATTGACGCTGTTAAGGCCTTGGCCATTGCCGGTAGGCTCACCCGGGAAAATTTCAGGATATTCATCGGCTACTCCGGATGGGGCAAGGATCAGCTAAAAAGGGAGATCGACGAGGATTCATGGGTTGTTGCCAACTTCGACTCTCAGCTTATGGCGAAAGGAGCTTATGATAGCTGGTACTTTGCCGTTCAGCAGCTGGGGTCAAGGTTTAAGGCGTGGACCCTCTACCCCGAAAATCCAGCCCTAAACTGATCGGGAAAGGTGAAGCGGTTTAGTGCCTCGCTTAGCGTTCTACTCACCCGGTTGAAGTACCTTCGGGTTCCGATGCCTACCACCCATTTAATCCCCGATATGGCATTGGTGAGGAAAACCTCGTCGCAGCTGTCGAATGCCGACGGGTTGATGGCAACCTGGTTGTTAACCTCTATTCCAACAGTTGGGGCAACAGTGCACACCAGTTCCCGCATGATACCCGGTATGCACCCCTCAGCCAGCGAGGGGGTGTAGAGTTTTCCGCCTCTTACCACGAACACGTTGGACGAAATAGCCTCGGCAACCCTTCCCTGCTCATTCAGGATGATGCAATCGTCAAGGTTGTTGGCCATGCAGTATAGCCCGGCCTTAACAAAAAGTAGCGCATTGCAGCTCTTAACGCCCGAAAGCGTATTCAGCGGTTTTTTGATCTCATCGTAAATTCCAACTATGCAGCCCTGCTGGTTTAGGGTGTACATTTTGGCTGCCAACGGCTGTGTGTCAATAAGAACGCTTGCGTTGGAGGTAGAAGGGATATAGAATCCCCCATCGTCGCGGTAAACCGTAACCCTCACCCGTGCACTGTCAAAAAGTCGGTTTTTGTTAAGCAGCTTCGTAATGGCTAGTTCAAGGTTTTGCTCGGTAAGCCAAGTTGGTGCAACGAGCTCCAGGATTTTCATTCCCTGCAGCAGGCGCCTGAAGTGCAGGGGAAGGTGACGTGGTTGCGTTCCAAAGGCGTGAATGGTTTCAAAAACCCCATCACCATAGCGAAACGCCCTGTTCCCAAAATTAATGACAGGGTTACCGCCGTCGAAAAACTGGCCATTAAGCCAAATGTAGTTCCTGCTTGCCATTCGGCATTAACTTTCAGATACATACCCAAGCGCAGCCTCGAAAAGCTGTAGCTGAACCCCCTCGTATGTCAACTCGTCTGGAGGGCTATCAAACATTCCTATTTTCTGAATCTCACTCTGGGGAAGAGCGCCAAGCTTGGTTACCGCGGCGTAAAACATCCGGCAATCACTTCTGGCGCTTCCCTGCTGGATGGTGTAGTCGAAAAGCGGAACCATGCTGAAATCCAAGGCTCCAGTCTCCTCAAACAGCTCCCTGCTGGCGGTTTCATCTGGTTCTTCTCCGGTTTCAATATGTCCTCCTGGCAGCTCCCAGGTTGAGCGGTTACGGTTCATCACCCAAATCCACCCTCCACGGTATCTGGCCATGATGGCAACAAGCCGGTGTTCCCCACTCTGTAGCCATCCTTCACATATTTTCACAACCAAGGGTTCCATATACCGGCATCAAGCTACATTAGTCCAAGCTGCTTTAAAAAAACGGTAATCAGTTTAGGGCTGATGAGCAGCGGATAGATAAAGCCAAATACAGCACCTACGAAGTGAGCATCGTGGTTGATGTTATCGCCACCCTTTCGGCTCATGTAGTTGGAGTAAATCAGGTAGGCAACGGCAAACAGAATACCAGGAATTGGCAGAATGCCCATGAGGTAGAGCTTGTTAAGCGGGTAGAAAAATATGCAGAAGAATATCATTCCCGACACAGCCCCCGAAGCGCCAACGCTCTGGTAGGAGTAATCGTTTCTGAACTTTTTGAGGGTTGTAAGGGTGGCAACAACTGCACCACCCAGGTAGAGCATTAGGTAGTGCAGGGCAGGATGACCGATAACCCCCTCCATGTTCAGCTGCCTTAGGATTGACTCCACCGCCTTCCCAAACGACAGCAGCACAATCATGTTGACAATCAGGTGCAGGTAGTTTGCGTGAACTAAAGCGTGGGTAATCAACCGGTACCACTGCCTGTTCCGGAACACCAGGTAGGGACTCAGGAGCAATCGCTGCATCAACTCCCCGTTTCGGAGCGCAACAGCCGATACCAGCGAGGTGATGATGATAATGGCGTAGGTCATGCTAGTGAATTATCTTAAAAATTAACTCCTTCAGCAGCTCACCATGGTCGGTTGATCCATTGTTCATTCCTTTTGAACGCATGTCGTAGTCGCGGAGTAGCTCGAATATTTCAACACACTTCTTTGGATTGTACTTTCGGGCAGCGCTTTGGTACTCGCCCACAAAAAAAGGATTAACGCCCAGCTCCCTGGCCAAATTCTCTCGTGTCTTATCCTTAATGAAGTGCAGCTTAAAGACTTTCAGGAAGTACTGGTGAATGGCAGCAATTGTTAAAATCAAAGGGTTTGCATTGGGGTTATGGGCAAAGTAATCGGCAATACGGTTGGCCTTCAGCACATTCTTCTCACCCAGTGCCTTGGTCAGCTCAAAGCGGTTAAAGTCCTTGCTAATACCAATGTTCTGCTCAATACTTTTGGTGGTAATCTGGTTGCTTCCGGCAGGCAGGGTAATGATTAGCTTCTCCAGCTCGTGGGAAATTTTGCTTAGATCGGTACCCAGGTACTCGTTGAGCAGGTTGGCCGCCATGATGTCAATTTTAATGCCTTTGGGTTTCAGGTACTGGACAATCCAGTCGGCCACCTGGTAATCGTAAAGTTTTTTCGACTCAAAGTACACCCCTTTCTGCTTAACCAATCCAATGAGTTTGGTTAGCTTGGCAGAGCTGCTTTTCCCATCGGGCTTAAGCTTGTTGCAGATTACCAGAATAGTTGAGGGCTGGGGTGCTTTTAGGTAAATTTCCAGATCGCTTAGGTTCTTAATGTTCTGGGCTTCCTTCACTATCACCACCTGATAGTTGGACATCATCGGAAATCGCCTGGCGGTGTTGATGACATCGGCAATGGTAACGTCCCTGCCGTACACAATGGTAAGGTTAAAATCTTTTTCGGTTGCGGACAGCACGTTGTCGGCAAGGTAGTCGGATAACTTGTCGATGTAGTAGTGCTCTTCGCCCGATAGGAGGTATATGGGCTTATAAATTTTATTTTTAAACTCCTCCAGAATTTTAGTGTAGGAATCAAGGGTGGTGCTTTTAGCCATTGCCGGACAAAGGTTAGAAACGAAGATGCTTTACGGATTCGCTGTTGTTGATTAAGCGGGTAAGTGATTCAATGCCGATTTGAACCTGCTCTTCAAGGTAAAGGTCGGTAACCACCCTGTCGCTCTCGATGGTTTTAACCCCCTCGGAAATCATGGGCTGGTCCGAAACGAGCAGCAGGGCACCCGAAGGAATCTCGTTGTAAAAGCCCACCGTAAATATGGTTGCTGCCTCCATGTCGATGGCCATGGCTCTAATTTTCCGAAGGTAATCCTTAAAATCATCGTCGTACTCCCAAACCCTACGGTTGGTGGTAATAACCGTGCCTGTCCAGTAGTCGCGGTTGTGGTTGCGAATGGTCGAGGAAACCACCCGCTGAAGGTTGAATGCAGGCAGGGCAGGCACCTCGGGGGGCAGGTAGTCGTCGGATGTGCCCTCGTGCCTGATGGCGGCAATAGGTAGGATGAAGTCGCCAACCTGGTTCTTCCTTTTCAACCCGCCGCATTTTCCAAGGAAAAGAACGGCCTTTGGCTTAACAGCGCTAAGCAGATCCATGATGGTTGCTGCGTTTGAACTCCCCATGCCAAAGTCAATCATGGTTATCCCCTTTGCGGTGGCACAGGGCATGTTGGCATCAGGATTTATTATTGAAACCCCCATAAATTTGGCAAAATAATCCAAATAACCCCTGAAGTTGGTCAAAAGAATATGGGTACCAAAATCCTCAACCGCCTGGCCAGTATAGCGGGGCAACCAGTTATTTACAATTTCCTCCTTGGTCTTCATTCCGTAATCGTTATTAGGGTTAAAAGTATGTTGATGGAGCGCTACTCATTTAGGCCTCTTCATTTCGGCTTTCATGCAAAAGTAGTTTAAAAATTTTATTGGGGCAGCATAACGGCATTATTACCATGAAGCAATGTTTTTTAACCATTTACAGGTTTACCCATGCGGCTAACTTGACAATCTGAAAAAATGCCCTACTTTTGTCAGCCGGATGGATGGGTCATGGTCGGGAAAATTTTCCCAGGGGGATTTATTTTTGCTTGACAAAAATACA